>NZ_CACZOO010000250.1 GCF_902782855.1 uncultured Corynebacterium sp. | reverse complement strand
TCGTGGCCAGTGTGCGCGAGTCGGAGAACTCCCACCTCGTGCGGCAGTCCGGTGCGGATTCGGTGGTGATCTCCTCGGAGACCGCCGGCCGGATGCTCGGGTTGGCGACGGTCAGCCCGTCGGTCACCGGAATGATGGAGGACCTGCTCAGCCCCGACGAGGGATTCTCCATCGCTGAACGGCTCGTCGCCGAGGATGAGGTCGGTGGCAACCCCCGCAACCTCGAGGACATCGTCCTGGGGGTGGTGCGTTCCGGTGAGCTCTACCGCATCGACTCTGTCGAGGCGGAGACCGTCGAGCCCGGCGACCGCATCCTCTACATTCGGCGGATCACCGACGCCACCGACCCCGAGCGGAGATGAGCCCGGTGAACGCACCACAGGCACGGGGCGGTAGGCTCGCCCAGCTCAACCTCGACGCCCTCGATCCCGAACAGTTGCGGGCGGCGACCGCACCGCGCGGCCCGGTGGCGATCATCGCCGGTGCCGGCACGGGCAAGACCCGCACCATCACCCACCGCATCGCGCATCTGGTCGCCGGTGGTTTCGTCAACCCTGACCATGTCCTGGCCGTCACCTTCACCACCCGTGCCGCCGCGGAGCTGCGGGAGCGGTTGACGATGATGGGCGTGGCGCGGGTGCAGGCGAAGACCTTCCACGCCGCGGCACGCGGGCAGCTGCGCTACTTCTGGCCACGGTTCGTCGGTGACACGCCGTGGTCTCTGCTGGACTCGAAGTTCCCCCTCGTCGCGCGGGCCTGCCGGGCCAACGGCGTGGCGACGGACAAGACGACCCTGTCCGACCTGCTGGGTGAGATCGAGTGGGCGAAGTCCTCGCTCATCGCCCCGGAGGACTATCCGGCGCACATCGTCCCGGACCGCCGGGACTGCCCGGTGGCGCCGGAGCAGTTCGTCCGGATTTTCGAGGGCTACGAGAACTCGAAGGTGACGGGGGAGGGGGTGTACCTCGACTTCGACGATCTGCTGCAGTCCATGGCAGGTGCCCTGGAGGCAGACCGGGGTGTGGCCGACGAGTTCCGGTCCCGGTACCGCACCTTCGTCGTCGACGAGTACCAGGACGTCACCCCGCTGCAGCAGCGGCTGTTGGACGCGTGGCTCGGCGACCGTGATGATCTCACCGTCGTCGGTGACGCGAACCAGACCATCTACTCCTTCAACGGTGCGACACCGGAGCATCTGCTCGGTTTCTCGACCCGTTACCCGGATGCCACGACCGTCCGACTGTTCCGCGACTACCGGTCGACCCCCCAGGTCGTGGATCTGGCGAACAAGGTCATCGGCCGGGCGACCGGCCGTGCTGCGGGCACGCGCCTGGAGCTGGAGGGTCAGCGCGCCCCCGGCCCGGCACCGGAGTTCACCGAGTACTCCGACGAGGCGGCGGAGGCCACCGGTGTCGCCGAGCGGATCGCCGCGCTGATCGCGTCCGGTGTGTCGCCGTCGGAGATCGCGGTGCTGTACCGGATCAACGCCCAGTCCGCGGCGATCGAGTACGCGCTGGACGCCGCGGGCATCAGTTACCAGGTCAAGGGTGGGGAGGGGTTCTTCCAGCGCCCGGAGATCCGGCAGGGCGTCAACGCCCTGGCAGAGGTGGCGCGGAAACTGTCGCGACGTGGCGGGGACAGTGCCTCCGACGTGGCGGACAACCCCCGGCCGACACCGGAGCAGCTGGTCAACCAGGTCCGTGCGGCCCTGGTGCCGGTCGGGCTGACCCCGACGGAGCCGACGGGCGCACGGGACCGTGCCCGATGGCAGTCCCTCGGCGCGCTGGTGGATCTGGCGGAGGAGCTGTCCACCGCCACCCCGGGGCTGGACATGATGAATCTGCTGGGCATCCTCCGGGAGCGTGCCCGGTCGAAGAATCCGCCGAAGGTCGAGGGCGTGACCCTGGCCAGTATCCACGCGGCCAAGGGCCTGGAATGGGACGCGGTCTTCCTCATCGGTCTTGTCGACGGCACCGTGCCGATCAAGTACGCGCTGAAGGGCACGCATTCCGAGGACGCCATCGAGGAGGAGCGTCGGTTGCTGTACGTCGGGGTGACCCGTGCGCGTGAAGTGCTGGAGCTGTCCTGGTCACAGGCCCGTCAGCCCGGCGGCAAGGCCAACCGGCGGCGCACCCGGTTCCTTGACGGGCTCGTGCCCTGGGAGAAGGCGGACGCCGCCGGCGCCCCGGGTGTGGGGAAGAAGGTCCGGGGTGCGCCGAAGAACGCCTGCGCGGTGTGCGGCACCCGGCTCACCACCCCGGAGCAGCGCATCCTCGGACGGTGTGACGCCCACGCCGACGACGGCGACCAGGTGCTCGTCACTGAGCTTCGGTCCTGGCGGACGACCCTGGCCAAGGAGCGGGACGTGCCCGCTTATGTGGTGATGAGTGATGCGACGCTGAAGGCTGTGGCGCTGAAAGCACCGTCCTCGGCCCGGGAGCTGCTGCAGGTGCCGGGCATCGGCCCGGCGAAGGTGGAGCAGTTCGGCGAGGACATCCTCGGCATCGTCAGGAACTACAGCTGAATGCCCCGCTGAGGCAGCCATTGCGCCGGGCATATGAGAACGTCACGGGGTAGGGAGATAGACGCCGCTACCCCCGAGTTCAGCAGAGTTGAAGAGAGACTGAGTTTACCTGTATTTATCCATATTGGATGAACATCGCTCTGGGGGTTGCCGCCATGGGCGAACCTTCTACCTGCATGTATGCATTCTTCCGGATTATTGCGGTCTGGGAAGCGGCGCAGGATGCTCTCTTGGGAAGATGGTTCTTTGATGTGCTGGACTACCCCCGTTGAATAAGGTGACCCTTGCCGAGCTGCGAAGGGACTCCTACCGTGAATATGGTATCTATTAACGAGGGCAAGGAGTAGGAAAAAATGAGAACAAGATCAATATTTGCGGTTGCTGCATTTGTTGCAGCGACTATAGGTTGGGGAGTTTCTTCTCCGGCTGTCGCTCAAGAGGATCCGAGCGCGTACGGGGTAGACCGACAGGCGCTGATTGATGCTGCAGAGAACCTTGGTGTGGAATTTGATCCTGAGACTCTAACTGTTCCGGTTGAGGGTTTTGAAGAAGGGGCCTCCGAGGGGTTGACGCCTCGTGCTTCCATCGTCAAGGTTCCCTCTAACTATATCTACAATCCGTCACGTGGCAGTCTCCATGACTACTGCACGAAGTCGCCCGATGAGTTCCCGAATCCATTCGGGAAGAATGCGCCGTTCCACGGACCTTGTGCGATTCCCGACATGTGTATCGAGCGGGCTGGGTACCGCAATCGAGTATGTGATGCCCCGCTCAAGAACAACATGAAGACCAACTGTAGGGCCACTTATGGAGCTGGCCCGGTTCGGACATCATGTGAAGCAACCGCCGACGTGTACTACGCTGCGGTCACCGCCGCATCGTACTTTTAGGGAAAGGGCAGCATGAAGACGATGAGAACCATTTCCTGGACTGCCGTGGCGACAACGACGGTGGGGTTCGTGGCGATGTTTGTCGGCGCCGGGGTGGATACCGGATTCCTCGTCGTGGCTGGTGCCGTGGTGGGTGCGGTCGGTGCCGTTGTCGGCCTGCTCGCGGCGTTGACCGCGAGGACTCTGCCCGGTGCGCTCTTCGGCGTCGCTTCAGTCATCGGCGGTGCGGGCTTCGCCTCCTGGTTCTTCCTGGACGACAGCGAGATCAACATCGCCGGCCTGGCGGCCACCGTCATCGGTGTGGTTGCCCTGTGGGTGCTGGCCGTTCCGCTCAGTCGTCGCCGAGGCTGACAGTCACTCCTGCGGCGGCCCCACCCGGGGCCACCGCGCAGGACGCGCATCCGGGCTGCCGCGGCACGTCCGTCACCGACACCTCGAAGGTCAGCGGGTCGAGGTAGCGGCGCGCGGCGAGCACGTCCGGGACCACCCAGTCCGGGGCGTCCGGCCCGACCACCCGCAGGCTCATCACCTCGCGCACCATCCCTGCCGCCATCGACATGGCGTACTCCACCATGTGGTCCACCGCCGGGGCCGTGCTCTCGGCGGCCTGGCCCCGGACGGTCCGCCACCGGGTGTCCGCCGCCAGCGAGGCCGCATCCAGACAGGACAGGCACCCGCTCACCCCGGGCAGGACCATCGGGCCCACCGCGACCTGAGCATCGACCACACCGCAGGTCAAGTGTGGTACCCCCAGCTCCATGAGGCGGTAGCTGATGTCCGCCGGCGGGTACAGCTTTCCGGCGATGACGACCAGGTCATCACCCGACAGGCGTCCGAAAGCAGGCGTGCCGGGTGTGATCCCGGAGCAGGGGACACCCGACCGTCGCAGATGCCGCAACAGGCAGCGGGTGTAGAGCGACGTACCGATCACATGCACCCGGGACGGGTATCCTGGCGGACGGGCGGACAACACCCCGGCGGTGAGCAGCTCATCGAGGATCCCGCGGGCATGGACCACGGGAACACCGCAGTGGTTGAGCATCCGGACCGCAGTGTGGTCCGGCAGGGGTCGGCGCAGCTCCCGCATCACCTGGTGGATCTGTTCGACCTCCACCCGCGGTGGCAGGCTGAGCACCAGGGAGTGCTCCGGCACCGCCCCGAACTGCAGGTTCCCGCAGTCGCGGATGATGAGATCGGTGCCGTCACGCAGCTGCAGCAGGCGCGGAACAGTCAGTTCAGGTCGGTCGGTCATGTAGAGTCCCCCTCAGATCCCCAAGATGTTTTCCCCTGCGACGCGACCCAGTGTAGAGGACGTGATGAGTACCCGGCAGCACCCCACGGCGGCCCAGCAGGCCGTCGTCGCGGAATTCGCCCCGGACGTGGAGATCCGGCTGTCCGCGAAACGACGCCGCACCATCGCCGCGCGCATGGAGGCCGGCCGGGTCGTGGTACTGGCCCCGCTGTCGATGCCGGCGGAGGAGCTGCGCTCCAGTGCGGCGGAACTGGTGGAGAAAGTGAGGCGGCGCCACACCGGGGCGTCGCAGGCCGGGGATGCGGAGGCACTGCTGCGCCGGGCGCGGACACTGAACCAGAAGTTCCTGGAGAACCGGGCGGAGTTCACCAGTGTGAAGTGGGTGACGAACATGAACCGACGGTGGGGGAGCTGCTCGGTGGACACCGGCCGGATCCGGATCTCCGCCCGGCTCAGGGATGTGCCGGAGTATGTGCTGGACTCGGTGCTGATCCACGAGATGGTGCACACCTGGATACCGGACCACGGTCCCGAGTTCAAGGAGTGGGCTGCGAAGGCCCCGCACGCTGAGCGGGCGACCGGGTACCTGGAGGCGTACAGCCGGTGGGCGCCGACGGCGTCCTGAGTCCGTGAGGCCGGTATATTTCCGGTATGACATTTTCTGCACGAAATCTCCTGGCCCTCGTAGTTCTTTCCGCGGTCGGCGCGCTCGCGGCCTGCGGCGACAGTGACTCCGGCTCCGGCTCCGGATCGGGGGACGCCGCCCCGCTCACCCCTGTGAGCACCGACGTCGCCGACCTGGTGCTCACGACCGAGGACGCGCCGGGCGGGTTCAGCCACCTCGACATCGGCGGGATGCTCGCCGGGCAGGCCGCCGACGGGGACGACGTCTTCGACACCATTGACCAGATCAACGCGGGAAACTCCACCGACCCGGCCGAGTGCGTCGCCCTGCAGCCCAACCAGCTCACTGTCATCGCGCAGATCAGTGACCGGCCGGGCGAGATCGCGGTCGCGGAGTTCACCGCGGCAGACGATCCCGGGGTCACCGTCATCGACGCACTGGTTTCCACGACGGCGGGGGAGGAGCGGTTGCCCGCCGATCTTTCCGGCTGCGGCTCCTTCACCACCACCTTCACCGATGTCTTCACCGGTGAGGGCGGTGAGACCTCCTACACACTGAACTCCGAGACCAGTGCCGCGCAGATCGAGGGGGTCGAGGACGCGCGCATCATCACCGTCACCGCTGACGAAGGAGCCCCCGAGACCTGGGAGCCGGTGAACATCGTCGACGGGAGCATCGGCGATGTCTACTTCCGCGTCACCGGTCACGGCAACACTGACCCGCAGATGCTCGTCGGTGTGGCGCAGACCCAGGTCGACCGGATCGCTGGCAGGTAGGCTCCGTCCGTAGACTGGACGGTATGGGACACAGCAGATCAGGACGCGCCGGTCGCCACGGCCGCCGTCGGGCGTCCGGGGTCGTCGCCCTGGGCGTGACCGCCGCACTCGCCACCACGCTCACCGGCTGCTCCTCGCAGAGCAACGAGGTGGAGGACGCCGAGTACGCGAAGATCTGCCGCGACGAGACCACCGAGGAGCGGCTGCCGGACGAGGAGTGCGAGGAACGCGTCGGCAACTCCCACATGCACGCCGGCTGGTTCTTCCTGCCGCTGCTGCTCGGAGGGGCGCGGACGACGGTTCCGGCGGTCGGTGCGCCGGTCGCGGCGACCTCCGGAACAACCTCGGTGCCGGCGGGGACGAGGACGCAGACCGCGCCGCGTACCGGCGGGAACATCACCCGCGGCGGGTTCGGTTCCACCGGCGGCGGGGCCGGTAACTCCGGCAGCTCCGGCCACGGCCACAGCATGGGAGGCTAGGGGACACTATGGAACGCATCACCTGCACCCCGCGGGCGGGATGGGAGGAGACCATCCGGTCCCAGGGGCTGACCTACTCCCACAGCGTCCGTGACACCGGGCCTGAAGCCGGTGCCGGGATGGAGTACTGGAACGAGTCCGCCGCGTACGTCTTCACCCTCGCCGAAGTCGAGCAGCTGGAGACCCAGACCGGGAACCTGCATGCGATGGCACTGGAGGCGGCCAGGTTCCTCGCCGACGAGCAGTGGCGGCCGGGCAGTCCGTGGCGGTGTCTCGGCCTGCCCGAGTACGCCGTGGAGTACGCCGTGAACTCCCTGAACCGGGGCGACCCCGACCTCTACGGGCGCTTTGACCTGGTCTACTCCGGGGTGCCGGGTGAGCCGGCGAAGATGCTGGAGTACAACGCGGACACCGCCACCGGCATCGTCGAGTCCGCGATCGCCCAGTGGTACTGGTACGAGGACGTGTACGGCCGGGACCGCGACGACGGGGCCTGGGACCAGTGGAACTTCCTCTTCGAGGCGCTGCGTGACCGGTTCGCCGCACTGCGGCTGCGGTTGCCCGGCGGCGGAATGCACTTCGCGCACACCGAACTGGAGCGCACCGGTGAGGACATCATGAACACCGCCGTGCTGCGCGACTGCGCCGATCAGGCGGGCTGGAACACCACCTCACTGCTCATGAGCGAGATCGGGTGGGACGCCAGGCTCGAGGAGTTCGTCGACATGGACGACCAACCGATCCAGAACATCTTCAAGCTCTATCCCTGGGAGGACATGATGGGGGAGGACTTCGGCCCTCTCCTGGCGAAGAAGCGTCCGACCGGCTGGATCGAACCGGCGTGGAAGATGTTCCTGTCCACCAAGGTCCTCGGTGCGGCGATGTGGCACCTGTACCCGGGGCACGAGAACCTGCTGCCCAGTTACGTCGACGGGCCGCGGGATATGACGGACTGGGTGAAGAAGCCGTTGCACGGCCGCGAGGGTGACAACATCGAGATCTTCCGGGCCGGCGGCGGGGACGGGCGCGGCGAGCATCTCGTCCAGCCGGGGCGCTACGGGCCGGAGGGGCACGTGTGGCAGCAGTACACACAGATCCCGAACTTCCCCGGGGCCGACGGCGCGCCGAACCATCCGGTGCTGGGCGCCTGGGTGGTCAACGGGGAGTCGGTGGGGGTGGGCAGCCGTGAGTCCGACGGGCCGGTCACCGACTACTGGTGCCGCTTCGTGCCGAACCTCATCCACGGCTGAGGGGTCGGTACCGGCCGGGTTGTGGTGGTTCCTACTTACCGTCGCCGGTGTCGGTGTCCCCGTCGTCCCCGTCGTCCCCGTCGGCACCGTCGTTGAGCGCGCGCTCCAGCTTCTCGATCTCGCTGATCGGATCGAAGTCGACGGTCTCCTTCTCGCCGAGGATCGAGTCGATGAACTCCGCCGGGGCGTCCAGGTCGGAGTTCACCGGGAGGAAGTCGGGGTGGTTCCACACCGCATCCCGTCGTTCCTTGCCGACAGCGAAGGTCAGCCGCGACCAGAGTTCGGCCGCCTGGTTCGCCTTCGGTGCCGAGAGGTCGATGCCCACGGTCCTCGCCAGTGCGGTCATGCCGGGCTGGTCGGCGTCGCGGAACACCGACCAGGCTGCCTGGATACTCGCCGTGGCGGGCAGCCGGTTGCCCAGTGCCTCTCCGACGACGACATCCACCCAGCCCTCGACGAGAGACAGACTGGTCTCCAGCCGGATACGGGCGTGGTCGGTGGAGGAGACGATTTTCGGGGCGAGATCCTGGTTCTGCAGGCTCTCCATCATCTCCTGCATCTTGGCCGGGTCGCCCATCATCTCCGGATTGAACTCGCGGGTGGCCTCCTCCAGTGCGGAATTGTCCAGTGACAGGCCGGTGGCGAACTCCTCCACGTCGAGGATCAACCGCTCCACCAGCCACGGCACGTGCTGGAGAAGGCGTAGGTGCGCGGCTTCACGGGCGGCGAGGTAGATCAACGTCTCACGACGCTCCGCCCCGAGTTTCTTCGAGAGATCCTCCAACCGGGCGGTCGCGACCGCCGCGACGGTGGAGTCCGCCAGCGGGATACCCCACTGGGTCGAGGTCGTGACCTCCTTGGCCAGCTCCCCGAGAGCGTGGCCGAGCTGCATACCGAAGTTCATGCCGTTGATCTGGCTGAGCATGCCGGACATCGGGCCGAGCTGGCTGCGGGCCTCCTCCGGCAGTCCCTCGAGGGTGGCGTCCCCCAGCTTGGACGCCAGGGGGTCGATGATCCGGCGCCAGCGGGGCATCGTCTCCTCGAGCCACTTCTCGGCGGAGAAGGCGACGGATCCGGTCGCACCGGCGGGAAGCACGGTGGATTCGTCGAGCCACAGCTCCGCCAGACGCACGGACTCGGCGACCGCCTGGGAGTCATGGCTGGAGGGGTTGCGGGCGGCGGCACCGGTGATCTGCTGGCGGGCGATACGGCCGGCCAGCGCGTAGTTCACCGGCCCCTGGGCGTCCGGCGAGTTCATGTCCCGGCCGAAACCGCTGAGCATGGCACCGAACTGCCCGAGAATGTCCCCGATCCCGGGCCCCTGCTGACCGGGCCGGCCGACGCCGCCCTGACCGCCCTGGCCGCCGAAGAGGAACCCGAAAGGGTTCGCCCCGAAGCCGAAGGGGTCGTTGTTGTTGCCGTCGCCGCCGTTGCTGCCGTTGCCGCGGTCGGAATCGTCATTGTCGTCGTCGCTGGAGCCGTGGAAGCCGAATCCGAAATTGCTCATGGCCCGAGCCTACCTGCGCCCCCGGCGTCCCCGTGGTGCAGGAGGGACCGGATGCGTGCGCTGTCAGCGAACAAGTCCACGGTAGGGTGGGACGGGTGAAATTCCGAAGCTCCCCGTCCGGCACCCCCGTCACCGGTGGACGCCGCCGCATCCGCACGATCAGTGTCGGAGCACTACCGGTCGTCGTGATCGTCGCGCTGCTCGGAATGACGACCGTGCCCGGCACCGGCATCAACCTCACCGTCCCCTTCGCCGCCGAGGGGGAAGGGCCGACGTTCAACACCCTCGGGGAGGTCGACGGCACCCCGGTCGTCGACATTTCCGGGGTGGGTGCCGATGAGCTCGACGAGACCTCCGGGAACCTCAACATGACCACGGTCGCGGTGCGTACGAAGATGACGCTGCCCCAGATGATGGGGCGTTGGCTCGCCAGTGACGACACGGTGGTGCCGCTGGAGACCGTCATACCCGCCAACTCGAACGCCGACGAGGTCGCGGCCCAGAACGCCGCAGCCTTCGCCTCCTCGGAGTCCAATGCCACGGTCGCGGCGATGAACCACCTCGGCCGCCCGTTGGAGACGATGGTCTACGACGTGGGTGACGGTGCCCCGGCCGACGGCACGGTGAAGATCAACGATGTCATCACGTCCGTCGACGGCACCGCCGTCACCCTGCCGGGGGACGTCTCCGACGCCATCGGCGACAAGTCCCCGGGCGACCGGGTCACGCTCGGTATCGACCGCGGCGGAAGAAGTGTCACCGAGCAGGTCACTCTCGGTGAGATGCCCGCCGGGCTCGCCGGCGACCGGGATGCGGAGGACGCCACCGGCGGCAACGGCAGGGCCTTCCTCGGTGTCACGATGGTCGCCCAGCCCGCCGACGGCATCCGGGTCAGGTACAACCTCAAGGACATCGGCGGCCCGTCCGCCGGTCTGATGTTCTCCCTCGCCGTCGTCGACAAGCTCTCCCCCGGGGAGTTGTCCGGTGGGGAGTTCGTCGCCGGCACCGGCACCATCGCCTCCGACGGCACAGTCGGCCCGATCGGCGGAATCACCCACAAGATCGCCGCGGCGCGGCGCGCCGGCGCCACGGTCTTCCTCGTCCCGTCGGGCAACTGCTCCGAGGCGTCCTCGGGAGGGTACGGCGATCTGACGCTGCTGAAGGTGGACACCCTCGACGGTGCGGTCGACGCGCTCACCTCCCACAACAAGGGCGAGGACGTCGAGACCTGCGGGTAGATCGGGTCAGTTCCCGCCGGAGGCGTCCTGTTCGAAGGACGCCCGCAGCGCGGCGATGACGCCGGGGGCGAGGTTCTCCCCGCCGAGCAACTCGACCCGGTCCTGTCCGAAGGGGTCGGCGTCCAACTCCTCCTCGGTGGGGCGCAGCTGCACCAGTGTGCGCTCCGGACCGCCGTCGACGATGCCGGAGAAGAAACGTGCCGGTCGGGGAGCGGGGTCGGCGCCGGGGGCGGCGTTGGAGAACATGATCTCCTGGGCGAGGACCGCGCCGACCACCGACGGGGGCCACTGGGCTGAGGCGATGTAGTCACCGAGTTCCTCGGAACCGGGCAGGATGTGCCCGGGCAGCTCATCCTGGACGACGAGGGTCAGCGGGTGCCGGGTGGCGTCAAGGTCGGCGTCCTGGCCACCGGCGGCGAGGGTGTCCTGGACCAGGTGGGCGGGGACCAGGGCGAACAGTGTCGGCGGCCGGTCCCAGCCCTCCGCCTGGATGAAATCGACGGCCTCGCGGAGTGCCGCAGTGAGCGGCCGGTGGTCACTCCGGTAGTCCAGTCTGTGGTGAGCGTCGTTCATCGTATCTCCCTCTCGTCGTCGGCCGCGTTACAGTCGGTAGGTATTCTAGGCACCACGCCCCGGAGGACCGTCCTCACCCGACCGTCACCGGGCCCCGCCCGACCGCCAGGAGAAGAGCGCACCCTTGTCATTACCGTCAGTCCCGTCCCTGCCCGACCTCCCGAAACCAGGACGTAAGGCTAAGGTCCTCGGCACGATCGCCGTCGTCCTCGCCGTCCTGGTCTTCCTGCTCCCGGTCATCGTGTCCAACTACACCGAACTCCAGTGGTTCCGGTCGGTGGACATGCCGAAGGTGTACTGGGGGGTGATCATCACCCGCATCGTCCTCTTCGTCATCTTCGCGCTGATCGCCGGTGCCATCGTGTGGGGGGCGGCCTTCGCCGCCTACCGTGCCGCGGACCGGTCCCCGGAGTCGCTGGCAGGTCTGGAGGCGTCCTCCCCGCTGGCGGAGCACCGCCCGGCGATCCGCCGTTCACTGCGGCCCTTCCTCGTCATCATCCCGGTCATCGCCGGCATCATCGCCGGTATGGTCGCCCAGGGAAACTGGCGCACGGTGAGGCTGTTCATGTCCGGCGGCGACTTCGGTGTCACCGACCCCCAGTTCCACAAGGACCTCGGGTTCTACGCTTTCACCCTGCCACTGCTGCAGTTCGTGCTCTCGACCCTGTCCGTCCTGGTCATCGTGGCCTTCCTCATCAACCTGGTGGGCCACTACCTGCTCGGCACCATCACCACGGGCAACCCGCGTACCGGTGACAAGGCCGCCGTCGGGGCACCCGCGCTGCGTCAGCTCGCCGTCATCGCCGGACTGTTCATGCTGGTCAAAGCTGCGGACTACTGGTTCGACCGCTACGGTCTGCTCAATAACGAGCATTCCACCTTCACCGGCGGTTCCTACACGGACATCAACGCCGTCCTCCCGGCGAAGATCCTGCTGCTCATCGTCTCGATCTTCGTGGCGGTGATGTTCTTCGGCACCCTCGTGCTGCGCGATCTCCGCCTGCCGGCGCTGGCCGTGGTCCTGATGGTCGTCTCCTCGCTGACCATCGGCGTGGGCTGGCCCGCGGTGATGGAGCAGTTCTCCGTCAACCCGAACCGCGCCGACAAGGAGCGCGAGTACATCGCCCGTAACATCGAGTCCACCCGTCAGGCCTACGGCATCGAGACGCGGACGGACTCTTCCCGGGAGGGTTACGAGAATCCTGACGGCCAGGTC
The DNA here is from genome assembly GCF_902782855.1 of uncultured Corynebacterium sp. Taxonomy (GTDB): domain Bacteria; phylum Actinomycetota; class Actinomycetes; order Mycobacteriales; family Mycobacteriaceae; genus Corynebacterium. The sequence goes on along the minus strand of NZ_CACZOO010000250.1, from coordinate 14,821 downwards.
ATCTACGACCGCGACTGGGGTGGTGAAACCTCGGGTGACGCCAAGGAGCGCCGGTCCATCGCCGATGATGACGCGACGCTGTCGAACATCCGCCTGCTCGATCCTGAGGTGCTGTCGCCGACCTTCACCCAGCAGCAGCAGCTGCGCAACTTCTACGGTTTCCCCGACGAACTGTCCGTGGACCGCTACAAGGTGGGCGGTGAGATGCGCGACTTCGTTGTCGCGGCGCGTGAGATCGACCCGAATTCGCTGTCCGGCAACCAGACCGACTGGATCAACAAGCACACCGTCTACACCCACGGCAACGGTTTCATCGCCGCCCCGGCGAACAAGGTCGACGAGGTCGCGCAGGACGCCGCGTCCGCCCGCGGTGGCTACCCGGTGTACACCGTGGCCGATCTGCAGCACAAGAGCGACAACCAGGGCGGAGAACTGAAGCTGGACCTGGACCAGCCGCGTATCTACTTCGGCCCGGTGATCTCCGGGTCCGTCAACCCGGACGAGGACTACGCCATCGTCGGCGACGACGGCTCCGGCAATGACCGCGAGTACGACACCGACAACACCAGCTACACCTACGAGGGCACCGGCGGGGTGAACGTCTCCAACATCTTCAACCGCGCGATGTACGCCGCGAAGTACCAGGAGATGAACATCCTGCTCTCCGATGTCATCGGCGCGGACTCCAAGATCATCTACGACCGGGACCCGCGTCAGCGCGTGCACAAGGTCGCCCCCTGGCTGACCACCGACTCGAAGACCTACCCGGTGGTCATCGACGGTCGGATCAAGTGGGTCGTCGACGGGTACACGACCCTGGAGAACCTGCCGTACGCCGAGCGCACGCAGCTGGATTCCGCCACCGAGGACGCGGTGGTCAACGATCCTGCCTCCCAGCAGAACGCGGTGACCAACTCAGTGAGCTACATCCGCAACTCGGTGAAGGCCGTCGTGGACGCCTATGACGGTTCCGTCGACCTCTACGAGTTCGATGAGAAGGATCCGGTGCTCAAGGCATGGGAAGGCGTCTTCCCGGGCACCGTCAAGGACAAGAGTGAGATCAGCGACGATCTCATGCAGCACCTGCGCTACCCGGAGGATCTGTTCAAGGTCCAGCGTGAGCTCATCGCGAAGTACCACGTCGATGACCCGGGTGTGTTCTTCACCAACGACGCTTTCTGGTCCGTGCCCTCCGACCCCACGGGTCCGGAGAACTCCCAGGATCTCGCGCAGCCGCCGTACCAGGTGGTCGCCACCGATCCGCTGTCGAACAAGTCGAGCTTCCAGCTCATCACGCCGTTCCGCGGTCTGCGCCGCGAGTTCCTCGCCGCCCAGATGTCCGTGAGCTCCGATCCCGGGACCTACGGCCGGATCTACGTCCGTCAGCTGCCGACCAACACCCAGACACTGGGCCCGAAGCAGGCGCAGGACACGATGATGTCCTCGGACGAGATCGCACGGGAGCGGACGCTGCTGCAGGGAACGAACACCCTGACCAACGGGAACCTGCTCACTCTTCCGGTCGGGGACGGTCAGATACTCTATGTCGAGCCGGTGTACTCGCAGCGCGCCGACCAGGAGTCCGCTTTCCCGAAGCTGCTGCGTGTCCTGGTCAGCTACAACGGTCAGGTCGGCTACGCGCCGACGATCGCCGGTGCGCTGCAGCAGGTCGGTATCGACGCGGATGCGGTGACCCCGGTCGCCGGCGACGACGGGAGCACTGCCTCCACCGGTTCCACCGGTACGGAGGGGGCCGGGGAGAAGGAGGATTCCGCCGACAGGCAGAGCTCCGGTTCCACGGGTTCGTCCGCTCCCTCGGGGACCGGCGCCGCCCCGACCGCCGACCAGATGAAGCGGATCAATGACGCCATGGCTGCGGTGAAGGAGGCCAGGGAGAACGGCACCTTCGAGGAGTTCGGTAAGGCGCTCGATGCTCTGGACGCCGCCATCGCCGCCGCCGACAAGTAGTCGGGTCGGTGGGGCCGCCGAATGGCCCCGGTGATCCCCTGGCCGCCCCGTTTTCCCGGGTGACCAGGGGATTTCACATTGTTAGGTGTCCGCGCTACACTATGGGAGTCGCTGAGAGAGCGGGTCGCAAAGACTAGGTCCTCATCAGTTACCCGTCGCGGGGTGGAGCAGCTCGGTAGCTCGCTGGGCTCATAACCCAGAGGTCGTAGGTTCGAATCCTGCCCCCGCTACAAAGTAGGAACGTGCAGGTCACCGGCAAAAACCGGTGGCCTGCACTTCTGTATGCGGGTCAATGGCGGGTTAATGGTCACCACCCCTCCCCGCAGCATAGGGTTAGCGGCATATCTGCCGCGCACACATACCGAGGGTCCTCTGCCACGGCATGTCCTGCCGTACGGTGCCGGGTGGTACTGACAGGGCCAGGCCGACCCGGTGCACGACGACGCACAGTGGATCCCATGCGGACACAGCACACACTGACCCTCTCCGACGCCCGACGGATCATTGACGCGGGGATCGCGGCGTCCGACCGGATCGGATCCCCCAGCAACATCGCCGTCGCCGATGCCGGCGGCAACCTCATCGCCCACGTCCGTATGGACGGTGCACAGCTCGGCAGCATCAGCCACTCGATCGACAAAGCGCACACCTCCGTCTTCTTCCGCTCGCCCACCGGCGACCTCTCCGAGGACAGCCGTCCCGGCCACCAGTTCTGGGGCATGGCCCTCAGTGGTGGTGGCCGCGTCCTCGTCTTCGCCGGGGGTGTCCCCCTCATCGTCGACGGCGAGGTCGTCGGCGCGGTCGGTGTCAGTGGAGGATCCCGCGAACAGGACACCGGCATCGCCGAGGACGCCGCCGCCGCGCTCTGACCCACCGTCCCGGCCACCGGGCACGTCATTCCACCACAGAAAGGTCATCACCATGACTGACAACCCGTCCACCACCTACCTGATCACCGGGGCCGGCAGCGGTTTCGGAAAGGAGATCGCGCTGCGTCTGGCCGGGCAGGGGCACGACGTCATCGCCGGCGTCGAGATCATCGCCCAGGTCAACACGTTGCGCGCCGACGCCCGTGACCGCGGTGTCGACCTGCGTGTCGAGAAGCTCGACGTCACCGACGAGGGCGACCGCGGCAAGGCGCTCGGCTGGGACGTCGACGTCCTGCTCAACAACGCCGGCATCTCTGAGGGCGGCTCGACCGTCGACCTGCCCGCCGAGGTCATCCGTCGTCAGTTCGAGGTCAACGTCTTCGGCCCGGTCCTGCTGACCCAGGGCATCGCCAAGCAGATGGTGAGCAGGGGCACCGGCCGGATCGTCTTCATGTCCTCCGTCGCCGGCCTCACCGTCGACCCGTTCACCGGTGCCTACGCCGGCTCGAAGCACGCCGTCGAGGCCTTCGCCGACGCCCTCGACCAGGAACTCGCCGAGTTCGGCGTGCAGGTCGCGACGATAAACCCCGGCCCGTTCCTCACCGGATTCAACGACACGATGTTCGAGGAGTGGAAGTCCTGGAACGACGATCCGGCCACCCGCCTGTACAACTACAGTGAACTCGCCTTCCCCCACGAGCAGTTCGACCCGGAGGAGGTCATCGCCACCAGTATCGACGTCCTCACCGGCGAGGACACCATGTACCGTCACGTCCTCCCGGCACACACCGTCGAGGACATCAAGGCCCAGATGAACGGAGAATGGGACCGTACCGTCAATGACGGTACCCGCCCCGTACCGGTGCAGACCGCATACGACATCACTCCCTACACTCCGGTGCAGGACTAGTGGTTCAGGAGCAGTGAGGAGACAACCATGAGCAAGGCACTGATCATCTCGACGAACTACGGCACGGAGACCGACGAGATCCTCCGCCCCCTTGAATCGCTCCGCGACGCAGGGGTGGAGGTCACCGTCGCCGCCGCCGGAACCGGGGGCATCCGTACCCTGACCGGCGACCGGTTGCCCGGCGTGGTCGTCGACAGCGACATCACCCTGGCTGAGGCTGTGGCAGGCGACTATGACGCCCTGGTCATCCCCGGAGGCACTCTCAACGCCGACGCCCTGCGGATCGACGGTGACGCCCGCCGTCTCGTCGCGGACTTCGCCGCCGCCGGTAAGCCCGTCGCGGCGATCTGCCACGGTCCGTGGCTGCTGGTGGACGCTGACCTGGTGGTCGGCAAGTCGCTGACGTCCTATGTCAGTGTGGCCACCGACATCGTCAACGCCGGCGGGGACTGGGAGGACCGCGAGGTCGTCGTCGACGTGGCGAACGGCTTCCCGCTGATCACCTCGCGCACTCCGGATGATCTTCCGGCGTTCAACCGCGAGTTGCTCGGCGTCCTGCGAATCACGGGACCGGAAATCACGGGACCGGGAATCACCGGCTGATGACCGTCCCCGACCTCAGGAATTACCGGAAGGACGCGATCTCCGGGCTGCTGCGAGACCGTCGTGGTCGGGTCACGCCTGATCCGGCGTCCCCGGTGTTCGATCCTGTGGGGGACCGTCGGGTGACCGGGATGCGACGTGAGGAGGTCGCCTGGGCTGCCGGGATCAGCCTCGACTACTACGTGAAGCTGGAGCAGGGCAGGATGCTCAACCCGTCCCCGTCGGTGCTCGCCGGTATCATGGGCGCCCTGCGGCTCGGTGACCTGGACAGGCGGTATCTCCGTCTGCTGTTCGGGGAGAGGGCGTTGCCGGTGGCTGTTCCGTCGTCGGAGGACAACCGTCGCGCCCGCGCCGTTCTCGGCGAGATCGCCGACCACTTCCCGGAGGCGACGATGCGTCACATTCTCGACCGGGACCTGGACCTGACCCTCCCGGACGGGGAGAGCCGGAGGATTCTCTTCCCCGACGTGGATGATCCGCCATGGCAGGTGTCGCTGGTGGAGTATCTCTTCGCGCCGGAGTACCGGAGTGTGAGCCGACGTGTGTACGTCGACTGGCGGGAGAAGGCTGCGGAGGTCATCGGGCTGGTGCACATGAAACTGGCCACCGGAGCGGCGTCCCCGGAACTGTCGGCGACGGTGCAGGGGATGCTCCGGGTGCCTTCGTTCCGGACGCTCTGGGGACGCTACGTGCCCCACGCGAACCGGGTCGGTACCTGGCGGGTGGACCTCGGTGCTACGGACGGCGCCGCTGCGTCCACCGTTCGTGCCTGCAGTTTCTTCACCGTGACGGTGCCGGACGACCCGGACCTGTCTCTCGTCATCTACGAGTGACGTCGGTAGGGTAGCCTCGGGAGTTCCACCGACACCGTACCGGAAAGCCGACATGCACACTCCCACCACGCCTCCCCCGACTGATGCCGGGCCGACTGGGCGGCGAAATCCTCGGCGTGGGTGCGCAACGAGCGGATCTACGACCGGGTTTTCGCCCCTTTCACGCGGGCGCTGGTGACCGCAGCCGACATGGGTCCCGGACACCGGGTTCTCGACATCGGTTGTGGTGCAGGAACCATGCTGGAGACCGCGGCGGCACTGGGGGTGCCGGTCGACCGGCTCGCCGGCGTGGATCTTGACCCGGTGATGGCGGCTGCTGCCCGCGACCGGGTGCCCGGCGTGACTGTGACCGAGGTGGACGCCCAGGTCGGCCCGTTGCCGGGTGCCCCGGCGGACAGGGTTGTCTCCCGGTTCGGGGTGATGTTCTTCGCTGACCCGGTCGCCGCATTCACGACCCTCCGGCACCACACGGCGCCGGGCGGGACGCTGTCGTTCGTCTGCTGGCCGTGCGGGGAGGATGACATGTTCCATCTGGGGATGCGCCGGGCCGCGATACGGGCGGAGCGGGTCAGCGGGACGCGGCCGAGCGGTCCGGTGCCCGACCGGCCTGGAGCCCGGGGGTTGGCGGACGTGGACAGGATCACCGGTGTCCTCACCGACGCCGGGTGGACCGGTGTTCATGTCGTCGAGCTGGTGGAGCCCGTCACCTACGGCAGTGCGGGCACCGACGGTGCCGCCGAGCGCCTGTCGGTCGCCTGTGCGGGGAACGTGGGTCTGCAGATCCGCCGCGTCCTTGAGCCGGTGGGGCAGTGGGAGTCGGCGTTGTCGGACGCCCGTGCTGAGCTGGAGCCGCTGCTGGATTCGGACGGTCGGCTCACCGTGGATGCCCGGGTGCTGCTCGTCACCGCGCGGGAGTCCTGACCATCGGTCACGTTGGCGGCACCTCGCAGGTCATCCCGGCCGTTCCGGCCGATGCCCGGGTCGTCGGGGAGCCGGGCGTCAGACGGTCACTGCGGCGTCCCTCTTCCCGGTGACCTGCTTGACGATGACCACGGCCACCGCGGCGATGAGTGTGCCGACGACCACGGCGAGGACGAAGCCCCAGGCGTTGTCCATCAGCGGGGCGACCCAGAAGCCGCCGTGCGGGGCGCGGCTCATCGCGCCGAGCTGCATGGAGATCGCACCGGTCACGGCGCCACCGACCATCATCGGGGGGATGATGCGCAGTGGGTCGGCGGCGGCGAACGGGATCGCTCCTTCGGAGATGAAGGATGCGCCGAGCAGCCAGGACGCCTTGCCGTTCTCCCGCTCGTCCGTGGTCCACAGTTCCGGGCGCACCGTCGTCGCCAGTGCCAGGGCGAGCGGCGGCACCATGCCGGCGGCGATGACCGCGGCCATGATCTTGAGCGCGGCGTCGTCACCGGTGGACAGTCCGGCCGTGGCGAAGAGGTAGGCGGCCTTGTTCACCGGCCCGCCGAGGTCGAAGCACATCATCAGACCGAGGATGAGGCCCAGCAGCCAGGCGGAGCCGTCGGACATGTCGGTCAGCCAGTGCTGCAGGCCGTCCATCACCGCGGCCAACGGTCGGCCGAGGACGAGGAACATGGAGGCGGAGGTGATGAGCGTGGCCGCCAGCGGGATGACCACCACCGGCATCATGGACGCCAGCCAGCGAGGCACCTTGTAGGACTGGATCCACATTGCCGCGAGCCCGGCGATGATACCGGTGACCAGACCACCGATGAAGCCTGCGCCGACGGTGAGGGAGATCGCGCCGCCGACGAAGCCGGGGACGATGCCGGGGCGCCCGGCCAGCGCGTAGGCGGTGTAGCCGGACAGGGCGGGCACCAGGAAGCCCATCGCGGCCGTTCCACCGCCGAAGAAGACGGCTCCGAGGTAGAGCAGCAGGCCGGAGCGGTCGGAGGTGAACGTCTCCTCGCCGCCGTCCATCATGTACTCGAGGTGGTCGGGCAGGTTCCACAGCGAGAAGTCCTTGACGGCCGCCTCCCAGACATTGGAGACGTTGTACCCGCCGATGAGGAAGCCGAGGGCCATGAGCAGACCACCGGCGGCGACGAAAGGCACCATGTAGGAGACCCCGGTCATCACGGCCTGCTGGATCCGTGACCCCCAGCCGGGGGCTCCTTCATCGTCGTCGTCTCCACCGGACCCGCCACCTCCGGATGCCGCGACGCGCCGCGGGGTGTCCGCGGTCGACGCCTCGATGGCGCGGTCGAGCAGCTCCTCGGGATCGGAGATGGCCTTCTTCACCGGGACGTCCACGACGGGCTTGCCGGCGAAGCGTCCGATGTCACGGACGGCGACACCGTGCGCGAAGATGACGGCGTCCGCTTCCTCGATCTGCCGCTTCGTGAGTTTGTCGGTGCCGGAGGACCCCTGGGTCTCGATGACGATCTCGACGTCGTCGCGTTTGTCGGCGGCTCCGGTCAGCGCATCGGCGGCCATGTAGGTGTGGGCGATGCCGGTGGGGCAGGAGGTCACGCCGACGAGCTTCGTGACTCCTGTCGCCGGAGCTGCCACCCTCTTCTTCCTCGCGTTGAGCTTCCCGGTCACCAGTGCGACAAGGTCCTCTTCCGAGGACGCGGCGCGAAGGGCCTCGACATAGTCCTTCTTCACCAGGGACCGGGCCAAAGTGGAGAGGATCTTCAGGTGCTCTTTACCGGCACCGGCCGGTGCCAGGATCATGAACACGAGGTCAGCGGGTCCGTCGTCGGCCCCGAAATCGGTGGGCCGTGACAACCGTGCCACACCGAGCGACGGGGCGTCCACTGCAGTGGTGCGGCAGTGCGGGATGGCGATGCCGCCGGGCAGGCCGGTGGCGGCCTGCGCCTCACGGGCGTGGATGTCGTCGAGCAGGACCGTCGCGTCGCTGACCCTTCCTGCGGCGACCTGGAGGTCGGCGAGGGCGGTGAGGACGGCGTCCTTGTCGGCGGGCAGGCCGGCGTCCAGGCTGACGAGCTCGGGTATGAGCACCGGGCGGTCGGCGGTGCCTTCTGGGGTGGTCATGAGGTGCTCCTGGTGGGTAGGGGGGTGGGTAGGTGGTGGGGGAGATCTCCGGGGATCGGGAGGGTGGTGCCGGGAAGCGCCACAGCGGCGGTGCCGTGGGCGACGGCGAGGGCGAGGCGGCCGGCCGGGTCGAGCCCCCGTACCGCACCGAGCAGGTACCCGGCGAGGGTGGAGTCCCCGGCGCCGACTGTGGAGACGGCCTCCACCGCCGGGCAGGGGCAGAACCATGACCCCCCGCCGTCGGCGAGCAGTGCTCCGGCCGCCCCCAGGCTCACCAGCACTGCGGGGAAACCGCGGTCCACCAGGGCAGCGGCCCCGTCGGCCACCGCTGTGAGATCACCGCGTCCTGCGGCGTCCTCCATCCCGGCGGCGTCGTCGGGTGAGAGACCGAGCATCTCGGCGAGCTCGAAGGTGTTCGGCTTGATGAGGTCCGGGGTCGCCGCCGGGGTGGACGCCGTGGCGAGGAACAGGGCGGTCAGTGGGGTGCCGGAGGTGTCCACCGCGACCTCCAGGCCGTGGGCGTGGGCGTCGGCGACCACTGTGGCGTACCAGTTGTCGGGGTATCCCGGTGGAAGGGACCCCGCGAGGACCAGCCACCCGGCCCGGTCGTACAGTCGACCGAGGACAGTGCGCAGTGCCCCGGGGTTACCGGGGTTACCGGGCTCGTTGATCTTCGTCGTCACCCCGTCGGCGTCGACGAGGGTGAGGTTCGTCCGCGCCGGGGCGGACCCCGGGACGAACCTGGTGGGGACCTGGCTGGTGGCGACCAGTTCGGCGAAGTGGCCGGTGTCGGGGGCGGGGACGACGGAGATGACGGTCTCCCCGGCGGAGTGGAGCACGGTGGCGACATTGACGCCTTTGCCGCCGGCCTGGTCGGTCCCGGAGACGGTCCGGTTCACCGCTCCCACCCCGAGGGGGTCGGCGAGGATCCGGGTGCGGTCGATGCTGGGGTTCGGGGTGACGGTGATGATCACGCGTGGATCACGTCCAATCCGTGGGTGGCGAGCTCCCGGACGACCGGATGGTCGTCGGGGGCGTCGGTGATGAGGATGTCGATGTCTGCGGGGCGGGCGAAGGAGTACAGCAGTTCCTCGCCGAGTTTCGTGGCGTCCACCAGGGCGACGCGCCGGCGGGCGGAACGGACCATCGCGGATTTGGTCTGCCCTTCAGAAGGGTCGGGGGTGGACAGTCCGAATCCGGCGGTGACGCCGTTGGCGCCGAGGAAGGCGACATCGGCGCGCAACCGGTCGAAATCGGCGACGGCGTCCGCCCCGACGACCGCCTGGGTGACGCCGCGGACGCGTCCGCCGACCATCCGCAGCAGGCGGTGGTCCGCTGCTGAGAGCCGGTGGGCGAGCAGCAGGGAGTTCGTCACCACGGCCAGGTCGGGGTGGGTGAGGACGGGGTCGGCCAGCAGCACCGTGGTGGTGCCGGAGTCGACGATGACGGAACCGGTGTCCGGCAGGAGTTCCGCCGCGGCGGCGGCGATACGGGATTTCGCCTCGCCGGCGGTGTGCTGCCGCTCATCGACGGCGGTCTCGGTGTCACTGCTGCCGCCGCCCGCTCCGGAGTGCCGCCGACCCTGCAGCCAGGGGACCGCGCCGCCGTGGACCCGGGCGACTCGTCGGGACCTCTCCAGGGCATCGAGGTCGCGTCGGACGGTCTCGGCGGAGACCCCGTGCCTTTCGGCGAGTTCGGTGACGGTCATGGCACCGTGCGCGTTGACTTCCTCGGCGATGATGTCCTGTCGGAGTGTCGCGTACATCAGGTGCCACGTCCGTTCCGGTCGGGGATGGTGGGTGCTTCCATGCTGGAAAACTCTCAGGGGTGATTATCTGTGGGAATGTGTGGGTAGTCAAGGGTCTCCGGGGCTGAATTGCGGGCTAATGGTCATGAACGGTCAGAAACAGTCACATTCGGCCAATTCTTTCCCCATTCGGGGGTGGAGCAGGGGTCCGGGTCACCGGGTCAGGGGGTGGGGGTGGTCCGGAACGGTAGGTTGGTGGCATGCCGCGTCTCTCTCGTCACTCCCGTCACCCCGGTTCCGTCCGTCACCCCAGCACGGCTGTCTCTCCGCATCTGCGGCGGCACCGCCGGGCAACCGCCCTCGGCGCGTCCGCACTACTGGCGGTGGGCGCCCTCGTCACCGCCCCGGCGACCGCCGGAGCCCGTACCGTGGACCCGGTGGACGTCCTCCTCACCGTCACCGGTGAACCTGGTCCGCACCGTGTGGCCGGCGCCTACTTCACCTCGCCCGGCGTCCCCGCCGAGGCGGAGGCCGCGCGCCCGACGGTCCTCGTCGGCCCCTCGACCCCGCTGGTCGTCGGTGAGTCCCTGTGCACCGCCACCGTCGCCGGATACGACGCTGCGGCCAACGCCGTCGCCATCACCGCGGGTCACTGCGGTGTGCCCGGTGACGAGGTGCGTTCCGGTGACGACCCGGACGGCACCGTCATCGGCACCTTCGTGCGGGGCGGTGCGCAGGACAACGGCATCATCCTGCTCAACGACAGCGCACAGGTCACCGACACCTACAACGCCGTCACCGTCAGTTCCCTCGGCGGAGCGGCACCGTCCACCGTGTGCAAGACCGGTATCACCACCGGCACCAGCTGCGGTCCCTCGGTCGTGCAGCTCGGTGATGACCTGGCCACCCACCTGTGCGCGGCCCACGGCGACTCCGGCGCACCGGTCTACGCCGGGGACCGGTTGATCGGTGTCCTCAGCGGCGGTCTGTCCGCCATGCCGGCCTGCGTCACCCCGCTGCAGGGACCGGTCCATTCCCCCGTGTTCGTCTCCACCTGGGACTCGGTCTCCGCGGAGATGGATGCCGCCGGTGGCGTGGGAGCCGGGTTCCGGCTGCCCTGACCGGTCACTGTCCGAGCCGGCCGCGCCCGAGCTGCAGCAGGGCGTTCGCGATGGCCACCCCTTCCTGGCCGAGGGCGTCCCGGTACTCGTTGAGGATCGCGGTCTCGCGCGCGTAGACCAGCTTCGTGCCGCCGGACGCCTTGCGGGTCTTCCCGATGATCCGGGAGACCTCGGAGCGGCGGGAGGCGGCCCCGATGATCGTCCGGTCCAGCTCGTTGATCTCCAGTCGGTAGGCCTGGATCTCGGCGTCCGACAGCGGATCATCGGTTCCGCTGCTCAGTGGGGAAGTCACGGCCTCGTTCTCCGGCCCCTTCGAAGGTTCGCTCATGGTGGCTGATTCTACGTCGGGCCGGGTTGTAGGGTGGACGGGACCCGACCGCAGGGCCGTGAACCACAGCCGACGAGGAGCGACGCACAGTGAACCAGGGAATGTCCGACCACCCCTTCGACGGGCAGATCCCGTTCCCTGAGGAGCCCTTCACGGGCACGGTGCCGGAGGACACCGGGTGGGATGCGCCGCCGGAGGAGGACCTGCCCCCGGAGGATGCGGGTGACCTGCTCGCCGGGTTCGCCGCGGATTTCGCGGACTCGGTCATCCACCTCGCTCCACTGCCCGAACTCCCGTCGGAGCCGGAGTATCCGGACCCTCCGGCGGCTCCGGGGACGAGGGGGACGACGGGGACGCCGGGGAGGCCCGGACAGCCCCGGCGGGCGGCTGCCCCGGCGCCCTTGAGCGCCGGCGGCCCCCACGGCCCGGCAGCCCGCGAGGACGAGCTGCTCGCCGGGCTGAATCCGGCCCAGCGTGCCGCGGTGATCCACCACGGCTCACCGTTGCTCATCGTCGCCGGCGCGGGGTCCGGCAAGACCAGTGTGCTCACCCGCCGGGTGGCCTGGCTGCTCGCCCACGGTGTCGCGCCCTGGCAGATCCTCGCCATCACCTTCACCAACAAGGCCGCCGCCGAGATGCGCGAGCGCGTCACCGACCTCGTCGGCCCGGTCGCCGAGCGGATGTGGCTGTCCACCTTCCACTCCCTGTGTGTCCGGATCCTGCGGGCGAACGCCCGGCTCATCGAGGGCCTGAACACCAACTTCACGATCTACGACTCGGACGATCAGAAGCGCCTGATCACCATGATCCTCAAGGACCACGACTGCGACCTGAAGGAGTTCGCCCCGCGCGCGGTGCTCAGCGTCATCTCCAACTGGAAGAACGAGCTGCAGGGCCCGGCCGAGGCACTGAAGGAGACCCAGGAGGACAGCAACCGGCACCGTGAGCAGATCGCCCTGGTCTACCGCGACTACCAGGTACGGCTGCGTGAATCGAACGCCGTGGACTTCGACGACCTCATCGGCGAGGTCGTCGGGATGCTGCAGGCCAACCCTGCGGTGGCAGACCACTACCGGCGCCGGTTCCGCCACGTCCTCGTCGACGAGTACCAGGACACGAACCACGCCCAGTACGTCCTTGTCTCGACCCTGGTGGGGGAGGGGCCCGGTGCCGGTGAGCTGTGCGTGGTCGGTGACGCGGACCAGTCGATCTACGCCTTCCGTGGCGCGACGATCCGGAACATCGAGGAGTTCGAGCGCGACTACCCGCACGCTGAGACGATCCTGCTGGAGCAGAACTACCGCTCCACCCAGAACATCCTGTCGGCGGCGAACGCCGTGATCGCCCGCAACCAGGGGCGCCGGGAGAAGAAGCTGTGGACGGACTCCGGTGACGGCCCCCTGATCGGCGGCTATGTCGCCGACAACGAGCACGACGAGGCCCGGTTCATCGCCCAGACCATCGACCAGCTCGTCGACGACGGGGACGCCACCTACGGCGACATCGCCGTGATGTACCGCACGAACAACTCCTCCCGGGTCATCGAGGACGTGCTCGTGCGTTCCGGGCTGCCCTACAAGGTCGTCGGCGGCACCCGGTTCTACGAGCGCCGGGAGATCCGCGACGTGGTGGCCTACCTCAAGGCTCTCGACAATCCCGAAGACACGATGGGGCTGCGGCGGATCATCAACACGCCGCGCCGCGGCATCGGCGACCGGGCGATTTCCCAGGTCAGCGTGCACGCGGAGAATATGGACCTCAGCTTCGCCGGTGGGCTGCGAGCCGCGGCCGCCGGTGAGGTGCCGGGGCTGAGTTCGCGGGGACGCAATGCCATCGCCGGGTTCCTCGAGCTGATGGACGGGCTGCGCGAGGCACTGCCCGGGCATGTCGTCACGGCTTCCGACGGTACCTCGCTGGAGATCCCGGATCTCGGCGCGGTGATCCGCGACGTCCTCGACCGCACCGGCTACACCGCCGAACTGGAGAAGTCGAACGACCCGCAGGACGGCTCCCGGCTCGACAACCTCCACGAACTGGTCTCCGTCGGCCACGAGTTCTCCCAGGAGGCCGCGAATCTGGCGGCCTACGAGGCGATGCCGGACACCGCGGGCGGGACCACCGCGCAGCAGGGGTCCGCCGCGGGGGAGGACGCCGCTGCGGCCGCTGTGCTCGCCGAGGGTGAGGCGGCACCCGGCAGCCTCCAGGCGTTCCTGGAGCGCGTGAGTCTCGTGGCGGACGCCGACCAGATTCCCGGTGAAGAGCAGGAGCTCATCACGCTGATGACGCTGCACACCGCCAAGGGGCTGGAGTTCCCGGTCGTCTTCCTCACCGGCTGGGAGGACGGCCAGTTCCCGCACCAGCGCGCCCTGGGGGACCCGACTGAGCTGTCCGAGGAACGGCGACTGGCATATGTCGGCATCACCCGTGCCCGCCGGCGGCTCTACATCTCCCGTGCGATGACCCGGTCGTCGTGGGGCACCCCGTCGAACAACCCGCCGTCCCGGTTCCTCGACGAGATCCCCGGTGAACTCATCGACTGGATCCGTGAGGAGCCGACCCCGTCCTGGGGCGGAAACTGGGGCTCCTCAGGTCGTTATGCTGATGGAACCAGTTTCGGGGGTGGACACGGTGGCGGGCAGGGCGGCAACGGCAGCGGGTACGGCCCGCGGCAGACCTACCCGTCGTCCCCCACGCGTCGGAAGACGACGTCCCCGCTGTCCGGCGGGAAGCCCCTGGAACTCGCCGTGGGTGACCGGGTGAACCACGACAAATACGGCCTGGGCACCGTGAAGACCGTCGACGGGTCCGGTGTGCGTGCCACCGCGACGATCGATTTCGGGGCGAGTGGAACGGTCAGGCTCATGCTCATCGGCGGCGTCCCGATGGAGAAACTGTAGGTGACCGGCACTGCCGGATCCGGCGGAGATAACAGGCCGGAAATACTGGTAACCAGTTATTTACCGAATCCGGACACCCGCATGTGACCTCTGCTGCTAAATTCCGGGGAATCAACTGAACCCCACCTGTGGTGCGTTGACGGGTGACCACCGTCGTCCGGCTCCGGCCGGCCACCGCAGCCTCTCCGGAAGACTGCCCCCCATGCTCAGCTACATCCTGAAGAGCGTGGCGACCTGGCTGGGCGTGATAGTCATCGCGACGAATCTCGCCTGGTTCCTGGCCGCGACGTTCCTCGATCCCCGATCGAACTACATCGGGCGGCGACCACCGATGTCGGCGGAACAGATCGACGACATCCTCACACCGCTGAACCTCAGCCCGAACCAGCCGCTGCTGGAGCGGTGGTGGTCCTGGATCACGGGGGTGGTCCTGCACTGGGACTGGGGGACCTCCCCGATCGGTGATTCGGTCAACGAGCAGGTCGGCTTCCGCATGTGGACCTCTGCCCGGCTGATGC
>NZ_CACZOO010000249.1 GCF_902782855.1 uncultured Corynebacterium sp. | reverse complement strand
GGCGGTGAGCCGCTTCGCGCCGAGCTGCTCCAGACGGATGTCGAGGTCTTTGCCGGCCCGGCAGAAGTCGTCGTAGCCGGAGTCGCCGAGTCCGAGGACGGCGAAGGCCAGGTCCTCCAGCCGTGGCATCTCGGGTCCGTTGAGCTCCTCCCAGAACATCCCGGCGTTGTCCGGCATCTCGCCCTCACCGTAGGTGGAGGTGACGATGAGCACGTGGCTCGACCCTCCGGTGAGCGCGCCGACACCGGCGGCGTCGAGTTCGGTGACGTTGGCACCGAGTCCGGCAGCGCGCAGACCACCGGCGAGCTGGTCGGCGAGTTCGGAGGAGTTGCCGGTCTGCGACCCGAAGAGCACCTCGACGGTCAGCGTGGCGGCCGGACCCTGGTAGCGCTCGCGGCCGAGGTCGAGGCCGGCGAAGAAGCCGTCGAGCCAGGTCTGCTGCTCGACGGAGAACGGGGCCCCGGTGGGCAGGTGGAGGGTCATGCGGAGATTCCCTTCATCTCACGCCACCCGGCGACGAGGTCGTCGAGGGACGAGTTGGCGATGGCTTCGTCGACATGCGCGACGTCCATCCGGGCGGAGTTCTTCAGGTCCTGGTGCAGGATCCAGCCGTAGGTCGCCGGGGCGTCGATGCCGCGGACGTTGCGGCGCTCCAGGGAGGCCTTGTAGTCGCCGAGCCGCTTCGTGGCGATGAGGACCGCCAGCTGGGCGTCGTCGAGGGAGTCCATCGAGTCGCGCAGGTAGCGGACCACCTTCTGCATGACGAAGAAGTCCTCGGTGAGGATGAGCTTGCGGGTGGCGTCGTCGATCCGGGGGTCGGTGGCGTCGAGCGCGTCGGTGACCCGGTCGCGGGCGAAGTCACGCGCCACGTTGAGGATGGTGTAGCTGGCGATGAGGTCGAACATCGCCGCCGGGCCGTCGGGGGCGCCGGCGGAATCACCGCCGGGAACCCGGCCGTCGGCGACGAGGCGCTGGTCCCGGTAATCGACCTTGAAGGCGTGCAGCCGGTCGGTGGCCACCGCGGTCGCCAGCTCGTCGAGGAGTTCCCTGCGGGACGCCGCGGACAGGATCGCGTCGGCGTCCTGGTAGAGCAGCAGTGCCCGGGGCATCCCGCAGACCATGTGGCGGCGCGTGTTCTCCCAGTCCGCCACGAGGCGGGTGGCGAGCGTCGAGCCGGTGGCCTCGATGTGCCAGTCCAGCAGGGTCCGCACGGTGACCTCATGGAAGGGCTCGGCGTCCAGCAGCGGGAAGGTGACCAGGGAATCGTGGCTGGCGATGTCGGGGACAGTTCCCTCCGGGTCGTACTGGTAGAGGAAGCCGCCGGACATGCCGTTACCCAGCCCCTTGCCGACCGCACCGAGGTTGAGCACCGTGCCGTTGGTCATGTACTCCGCACCGAACTCGCCGATGCCCTCGACCACGGCGGTGGCACCGGAGTTACGGACGGCGAAGCGGTCACCGGCCTCGCCCTCGATGAACAGGCGTCCACCTGTCGCACCGAACAGAGCGAAGTTGCCGATGAGGACATTGCCGCCGGTGGCCGGGGAACCGCCGCCGGGGGAACGGACGATGACTGTTCCGCCGCCCTGGGACTTGCCGACACCGTCATTGGCGGTGCCGGTGTGCTCCAGTGTCAGGCCGTCGTTGCAGAAGACGCCGAAGGACTGGCCGGCAGAGCCGGTGGTGTGGACGGTGACGGTGCCGTCGTCGAGGAAGGCGCGGCCACGGTCATCGCGCAGGACGGCGGGCATGGCGTCCACCTCGGCGTCGGTGAGTGCGTCACCGGCACCGCGGTCGGCGGAGTTGTGGTGGTTGAGCAGTCGCTCGATGTCCACCGAGAGCTGGCCGCCGACCGACTTGTCCCAGTTGTGCAGGGTGATGCCGTCGATGTCGACGGTCCTCTCGCAGCGGTCGACGAGGGCCTCACGCACGGTGGTGAGCAGGGCGTCGTCGGTGGTGAAGTTCTTCTCCAGGTACACCGGGTCGGTGACCTTCTTCTCCGGGACGAGGGCGAGCATCTTGCGCAGGTCCAGGTGGCCGACGTAGGAGGGGTGCTCCAGCAGCTGCAGCAGGTCCGAGCGGCCGCGGGCCTCGCGCAGGGAACGGAGGCCCAGCCGGGAGAGGATGCCACGGACATCGTGGGCGATGTTGAGCAGGTACTGGGCCAACGCCCGCGGGTCACCGTCGAAGGCCTCCGCTTTGGTCGTCAGACCCGCCGGGCACTTGATATTGCAGTTCTTCGCCATGACACAGCGCAGCATCATCAGGGCCGTGGTGCCGAACTCGAAGGAATCGCCACCGAGCAGGGCGGAGACGACGACGTCGCGGCCGGTCTGGTGGGCTCCGGAGCAGCGCAGCACGACCTTGTCGCGCAGGCCGTTGACCAGCAGCGCCTGGTGCACTTCGGCGACACCGATCTCGGCGGAACGTCCGGCGTACTTCAGACTGGTCACGGCGGCGGCACCGGTGCCACCCGTGTTACCGGCGACGTTGATGACGTCGGCACCGGCCTTCGCCACGCCCACGGCGATCGTGCCGATGCCCTCGGAGGACACCAGCTTGACGATGACGCGGACGCGGGCCGCCTTGCAGTCGTGGATGAGCTGGGCGAGGTCCTCGATGGAGTAAGTGTCGTGGTGCGGCGGTGGGGAGACGAGCTCGATGCCCGGAGTGCCGCCACGGGCCGCGGCGATGTCCACGGTGACCTTCGGCGCGGGCAGCTGACCACCCTCGCCGGGCTTCGCACCCTGGCCGATCTTGATCTCCAGCTCCTCGAGCTGTGGGTCAGCGAGGTAGCCGGCCCAGATGCCGAAGCGTCCGGAGGCGAACTGCTTGATCCGGGAACCGCGGATGGTGCCGGCGCGCGAGAAGTGCTCGCCTCCTTCCCCGCAGTTGGACATGCCACCGGCCATGTTCGTGCCGTGGGCGACCGCTTCATGGGCGGTGGCGACCAGGGCGCCGTGGCTCATGGCGCCGGAGGCCAGGGTGCGGGTGATCTCGTGGGCGGGCTGAACCTTCGACAGGGGCAGGCTCTTCGGGGCCGGCTGCAGCATGCTGAGGAACCGGGCGGCCCGGCCGTGGGCCCCCACAACCAGTTCCGCAGCCGACACGCGCAGTGAGAGCACGGCGGGACCGAAGGAGTCGCGCAGCCAGACGGCGAGCTCGGCGTGGCCGGTGAGGCACCCGTCCTGGTCGGTGAGGACCAGGGACCAGGTGTCCGTGCCGACGGATTCGATGTCGAGCCCGCGGACGCAGATCGAGCCGTTGCCGTCGAGGGAGAACCGGCCGATCTGGCGTCCGAAGTCCCCGTGGTTGCGCAGTCCGGTGACATCGGCGGGCAGCGCGAGGATGTCACGCAGGGCGGAGGGACGCCGTGCGCGCTCGGCCTTGGTGGTGGACACGAAGTCGCGGTAACCGGGGGTGACCTTGAAGGAGTCGATCTGCTCCGGGGTCAGCTGGCCGAAACCGGCGTTGGTGTACGCCTCATCGGAGATGCCGAAAGCGTCGCCGAGCTGACCGAGGGTGAGCAGGCGCAGCTCGTCACCGGCGTCGGACGCAGCATCCTTCCCGCGCTTCACCGGCTTGACCGTCTTCCCCACCACAGCAGGGACAGGCAGCGCGAGCGGCTCATCTGTCAAGCCGGTGAAACCACGCACCGCACTGGTGCCGAAGGAGTGCCCAGCGCCCTCCGACCGCTCCTTGAACAGGCCGAGCAGCGGGATGTCGGAGTCAGACGAGATGCTCGCGGCACGGTGGTGCCACTCGGTCGCGGCCTCGGCGATGCGCCGGAATCCTACGCCGCGGACCGGGGCGTCCATGTGGGGGAAGCAGCGGGCCAGTGCCGGGTCACGGGTGTCGAGGTAGTTCGGCTCGAAGAACTCGCCGCCGATGTAGGACTCCACGGTGCACAGGCCGACCCGGCCCATCGTCTTGCCGAGCTGCTTGAGCGCGGCCTTGCGGAACTTGTCGAAGGCCTTGTCCGTCTCCGTGTAGTCACCGGCCGGGCCGGTGGGGGCGGGGTACTTCTCCTCGGCGCGCAGCCGGGCGGAGAGACTGTAGACCGCGGCGGCGCCGAAGCCGAGGGCGGAGGCGATGTGGTGGGAGCTGGGCAGCTGGCCGGAGTCCGCGATCACGGAGACCCGCATGCGCAGACCGTCGACGATAAGCCGCTGGTTGACCGCGGAGACGGCGAGCAGCAGCGGGATCGGGGCATGGGCGGAGTCCACCGACCGGTCGGAGAGCACGGCGATGCCGCCCTTCTCCGCGGCGAAGCGGGCCACCGCGTCGCACAGCCGGTCCAGGGCGCCGACGAGGGAGTCGGCGTTGGCGTCCGCGTCCCCGGCGAACGGCTCGTAGAGCAGGTCGAAGCGCCGGATCGGCACCAGGTCCTGCTCACGCAGCCGCAGCATGTCCAGGTGGGACAGGATCGGCGTCTCCACGACGATCTGGTGGGTGGGCTCGCGGGGGTCCTCGGCGTCCGTGCCGTCCGGCTTGGCGCCGAGGGCGACGCGGAATGTCATGCCGTCGGCCTCGCGGATGGAGTCCAGCGGCGGGTTGGTGACCTGGGCGAAACGCTGGGAGAAGTACTTCGCCACCCCGCCCTCGGTGTCCGACAGGGCGTTGATGGCGTTGCCGTAGCCCATCGCGGAGATGCGCTCGGCGCCGGTGGCGAGCATCGGGTCCATCATGAACCGGAAGCTCTCCTGGTTCATGGAGTAGGCGACGAAGCGGCCGGCGAGGGTCAGGTCGCCCTCGTAGCCGAGGGTGGTGGTGCCGCGCTGCATACCGGTCACCGGAATATCCCGGATGTCGGTGCGGGCGTCGGCCAGCAGGGACGCGTAGTCGCGCCGGGAGGCGAGTTCCTCCAGGGTCTCGCGGGTGCGGCGGATCTCCCCGGTGCGGTGGTCGAGGCTGAGCATGCCGCCTGCCTCGATGCGTCCGCGGTGGAGCACCTCGGCGGGGTCGGCGTCGAGCTGGCCGGCCTCGGAGGAGACCATGAGGTAGTCGGCGGTCTCGATGCTGCGCAGCGGGCGCAGGCCGAGGCGGTCGAGGCGGGCGCCGACGACGTCGCCGTCGTTGAAGATCAGGGCGGCCGGGCCGTCGTTCTTCTCCTCGTAGAGGGAGAAGTACTCCAGCATGTCACGCACCGGGGCCGGTAACGAACGGTCGTTCTCCCAGGCCGGCGGCATGAGGGAGACCACGGCCTCGACGATGTCGAGCCGGTCGTCGAAGACCCGGGACTGGAGGGTCTGGTCCAGGCGGGAGGAGTCCGACTGCCCGGGTGGTCGGATGATGTGGCGCTGGCGGGACGCTGCAGCGGCCTCGTCACTGATCCGGTTCTTGCGGTCGGTGTTCAGCTCACCGTTGTGCGCCATGAGCCGGAACGGCTGGGCCATCGACGGGTGCGGCTCGGTGTTGGTGGAGAACCGGGTGTGGAAGTACATGGTGCGCACACTGTGGCGGCAGTCGGTGAGGTCGGCGAACCAGGGGATGACCTCGTCGGCGTTCAGTCGGCCCTTGAGCACCTGGGTGCGGGTCGACAGTGACAGCGGGTACAGGCCCTTGAGTCCGGGACGCGAGTAGGCCTCCTGCTCGATGCGCAGCAGCGCGGAATTGGCGGCGCGGTCCGCGTCGGACGCGGTCATCGTCGCCGGGACGGTGAAGACCCACTGCAGGATCGGCAGCTGGTAGGCCAGTGCGGCGGGCCGCACGGCGGCCTCGTTGACCGGAACCTCACGCTCGGCGGCGACGACCAGCCCCTCCGCCGCCAGGGCGTCGGTGACGATGTCTCGGGCGGTCTGTTCCTGGTCAGCGTCCTCGGGGAGGAAGAAGTTACCGACTCCGAACCGGCGTTCCTCGAGATCGAGGCCGGTGACGGCGGAGAAGAACTCGACCGACAGGTCAATGTTCACGCCGGCACCGTCGCCGACACCCTCCGAGGACATGCCGCCGCGGTGGGGGATGGCACACAGGGCACGGTGGCCGCGGTCCAGGACGTCGTGGGTGGGAACGCCGTCTTTACGGGTGAGGAAGCCGACGCCGCAGGAGGAGTGCTCTCGGGACGGGTCATACAGGCCGAATGTCGAACTCATGAACGGGGTGCTCTTTCGCCTCGGGGACCCCGGCGGACGGCAACCGCTTGTGGCGGATCACTGCGCGAACTCCGGGAATGCCATTGCTCCGGTCAGGCAAGACTAACTGATGGAAAAACAGTGGTCTAATCGCATATTCGCAGGTCACACAGGTGAAATAAGCAGGAAACACCGTTGAAACATAGACGGCGCGAACCCCCGTATACGATGGAACGCATGAGCCAACAGACGCTGATCGCCCCCTCCATCCTCGCCGCCGACTTCGCCGATCTCGCCGGTGAGATCGCCAGGGTTCCCGGGGCTGACTGGCTGCACATCGACGTCATGGACAACCACTTCGTGCCGAACCTCAGCTTCGGTCTGCCCGTCGCCGAGGCGGTGCGCCGGTGCACGGACACCTTCACCGACGTCCACCTCATGATCGAGGACCCGGAGCGCTGGGCCCCGGGCTACGCCGCCTTCGGCAACGTCACCTTCCACCTGGAGGCCGTCGCCGACGTGGACGCCGCCATCGCCCTCGCCGCGATCCTGCGCGCCGCCGGCACCCGCGCCGGGGTCTCCGTGAAGCCGAACACTCCGGTGGAGCCGCTGCTGGACCACCTCGCGGACTTCGACCTGGTGCTGGTGATGAGCGTGGAGCCCGGGTTCGGCGGGCAGTCGTTCATGCCGGAGGTGCTGGACAAGGTCCGTGCCCTGCGCGCCCGGGTGGACGCGGAGGGGCTGGACACCCTCATCGAGATCGACGGGGGGATCAGCGTGGAGACCGCCGCGGTGTCTGCTGCGGCCGGGGTGGACGTCTACGTCGCCGGGTCTTCGGTCTTCGGCCGGGATGACCCGCAGGCGCAGGTGGACGCCATCCGGACCGCCGCTTCCGGCGCAGCTACGGCTGCGACCGGAGCGTGATGGACCCGTACCTGCGGTTCACCGGTGACCCGGCACTGGCGTCCGCGCTGGCGGTGGCAGACGCCGCAGGCCATGGCGTGCGCGGCACCACGAGTCCCAACCCTCCGGTCGGGGCGGTGATCCTGTCGGTGGACGGCGAACTCGTCGGCGTCGGCGGGACCGGTCCGGTCGGCGGGCCGCATGCCGAGGTCAACGCCCTGGCCGCGGCGGGGGAGAAGGCGCGGGGTGGCACGGCGGTGGTGACCCTGGAGCCCTGCAACCACACCGGACGTACCGGGCCGTGTGCGGTGGCCCTGGTGGAGGCCGGGGTCGCGCGGGTGGTCTACGCCTTCGCGGACCCCGGCGATGTCGAGGGAGGTGGGGCCGAGTTTCTCCGTGCCCGTGGGGTGGACGTCGCCGGACCGTTGGTCGGCCCGGACACCGATCTCACGGGAGTCCCGCAGTTCAGCGTGGAGCCGTGGTTGGCGTCCCGCCGGCTCGGACGTCCGCACGTGACACTGAAGTACGCGGGCACCCTGGACGGCTTCGCCGCGGCCACGGACGGGACCTCTCAGTGGATCACCGGGGAGGATGCGCGGGCGCGGGTGCACCTCGACCGCTCGCGGCGGGACGCGATCATCGTCGGCACCGGCACGGTGCTGGCTGATGACCCCCGGTTGACGGCGCGGCGTCCGGAGGGAGGTCTGTACGACCACCAGCCGGAGCGGGTCGTCGTGGGACGCACCGAGGTGCCGGAACATGCTGCGGTCTTCCCGGCGCTGCGGTACCGGGATGAGTCTCTGCCGCAGGTGCTCGCCGACCTCGGAAGCCGGGGGATCGTCGATGTGCTCGTGGAGGGCGGTCCGCGCATCGCCGCGTCCTTCATCGCTTCCGGTCTGGTGGACGCCGTGGGCGCCTACACCGCGCCCGCACTGCTGGGCGCGGGGATCCCGGTCGTCGCACCGGCGCCCGACGCACAGACGACCATGGCCGGTATCAGTCGGTTCACCCTACGGTCGGTGGAGACGCTCGGCGGGGACATCGTCAGTGTGAGTACACGGAACCACGGGTGATCCGGCGGGTGTGGTCCACTGCCTGAAGCAGTGGGCGGACGAGCTGTCATCTCGGAGGGCGACGTCCGGCTCATCATCGGTGACCACGTAGGACCAGGTAGGACCAGGTAGGACCACGTAGGACCACGTAGGCGGTGACGCTTCAGCGGGGCCTCAACCGCGCCCGACGTGCCGTCAGGACAGTCCAGCAGGGGACCCGGTCTCGGTCTGAGAATTGACGGCGGCCGGATAGGGCATCCCCCCGGGGCACCCGGCGCGACGTTCAGCTCCCTGGAGGAGTTCCTCCTGATCCCCGGACTGAAAGGCTCCGCCGAAGGTTCACCTCACGTACACCCTCACGCCACAGGTCGGTCGGACCCGCCTGTGGCGTGAGGGTGTACACATGGTGAACGAATTTCGGTGGGATGCCCTCCACGGCAGCTGCAGAGCCGATGGGGTACCACGTCCACGGGGCCGTGCAGCAGATCTGCGTCCGGCAGGACCTGCGGATACCCCACCGCAGGCGTAAAGGGTCGGGTTCCGGACACCGGTCAGGGGACAAACGGCTCACGGTGATCGGTGCCCGGCCGGTTCCCTCCACCGCCCGTGACAGTGTTCCGGTGGCGTTCTGGTGGCGTTC
>NZ_CACZOO010000248.1 GCF_902782855.1 uncultured Corynebacterium sp. | reverse complement strand
CCCGGGGCACACCTGCTGCTGTGCCGGGACAGTTCCTGGATCATCGAGGGGAGCTACTAGAATCCACAGGTATGTCCACCATGCGAAACCCCCGGTCAGGTAGTCCGTCAGGCGTCACGGCCGGGGTGGGTCCCCTGTGCTCCGACGTGACCGAGGAGCCGTTGCCGGGGACCGCCAAGGCAGGTGGCCTGATCCTCGCCCTGGAACACTCCCGAAACTGGGGCAGGGACATCCTCGACGGTGAGGCACTCGGCAGGGAACTCACCGGGCGGATCAAGCGGTACCTCAAGGCCTACCGCGCCCAACTGCAGTTCATCCGGCGTCCGGGGCGGCCCGGGCAGCAGGAGAGCGGCAGCATCGTCCTGTTCATCGCCGACGCCACCGCCGAGCCCCCGACGCTGGAGCGCATGGAACTGACCGGCCCGGAGGACCTGCTGACGGTCGACCTGTCCGCGCCCGGCTCGGTGCCCGGTGCGGTGCGGGTCGACCATCCGCTGCTGCTGGTGTGCACCCACGGCAAGCGTGACCGGTGCTGTGCGGTGAAGGGGCGTCCACTGGCCGGTGGGCTGCACCGGAAGCACCCGGAGATCGTGTGGGAGTCCTCCCACACCAAGGGCCACCGCTTCGCCCCGTCGATGATCCTGTTGCCGTGGAACTACTCCTTCGGCACCCTCGACCTGGACGGCGCTTCGGCCATGCTCGACGATGTGCTCGCGGGGCGACTTCCGGTCGCGGGCAACCGTGGCCGCGGGACCCTGGACCCCCGCGCCCAGGTTGCCGAGCTCGCCGTCGCCGCAGTGCTGGCTGAGGCGGGGGATCCCGCAGCACCCGGCGAGCTGCAGGTGGCGCCGTACCTGGCGGACGCCCCGGTCGCGTCGGTGGCCCCGACTGAACCTGCCGAGTCTCCGGCACTCACCGCAGACGCCCCCGACCCCGCCGAGACCTATGCCGCCGTCGCCGCGATGGTGCCCGAGGAGCTGCGCCGCCGGGCCGGCGAGCTGATGGCCCAGCGCATCGAGATGAAGATCACCGGACGTTACGGGGAACTCAAGGAGCTCAAGCGACAGGGGCACTTCCAACCCGTCTACGACTACGAGCGGGCGGTGAAGGAGGCTGCGATCGCCCACGGCATCTACGGCAAGTACAGCAAATACGGGAAGTACAGCGCCTATGCGAAGACCGGTGCTGTCGGTGCGGCAGGGGAGCGTCGTCCGGCGAAGAGCAGGAAGGACGCCCCGCTGCTGGTGACCCGGGGTCCCCGGTCGACCGGGGAGGACGCCCGCTCCTGGCGGGTGACCCTGGAGTCGCAGCGCTGCTACCCGGTGATGTCCTCCTGCGGTGACCGGCCGAAGGAGGGGCGGTCCTGGGTCGCGACCGAGGTGACTGAACTGACCGCGGAGGGCGCACCCGTCACCGCCTGACAACGCGCGCTGACAACGCGCGCTGACGTCACCGCCTGATGTCACCGCCTGATGTCGATGACCAGGCGGGTCGGGTCGGTGAGGGTGGTGGCGGAGATGTCGTCGAGTGTGATGTCGCCGTCGGTCAGACCGATGACGATGAGCTGCGTCCCCTCGAAGGCACCCATGGCCTTCACCGAGGCGACGGACCCCGCGGGGATGCCGGAGACCGACGGTTCCACACCGTTGTAGGTGATGCCGTGGACGGCGACGGTCAGGGCCTGCGCGCCGGTGTACTCCACGGGGAAACCGGAGCCGTCGGCGGTGGGGTTTTCGGTGAGCCGCAGGGCAGACCCCGGCGTGCCGGTGCCGTTCAGGTCGACGACGATGCGGTCGTAGCCGTCGTGGGATCCGGCGCGGATCCCGGTGATGTCGAGCTGGGTCCCGGGCCCGGGTACCGTGTCCTCCGGCGGGCCCGGTGGTGGGGGAGGAGCGGAGGCCTCCGTGCCCGGGTCCGTGTCCGGGGCCGTGTCCGGGGCCTCTGTCCCCGGGGTGCCGGGTTCAGGAGTGCCGGTCACCGTGTCCGTGACCGTCTGCGTCACTGTGCCGGTGGGCGTGGTGGTGGCGTCCTCATCTGTCCCGTCGTCCCCGGAACAGGCGACAAGGCCGCCGACGACGACGAGGGACAGGAGCGCCCCGGAGATTCCGGTCGGTCGGTAGATGCTCATGACATCCAGGGTACGTTCGCCGCTGGAGGTCAGACACCCCTGCGGGTGGGCGGTACCTGGAACAGAGATCTGCCAGGGCCCAGGTCGCTTTCGTGGAGTGAAAGCAACCTGATCCCTGGCAGATGTCGGATTGGGGACCCGGAACTACCGGCGCATGATCCTGCGCGCCAGCCAGTTGCCGAAGAGCTGCGCGATCTGGACGATGACGATGATCACGACCAGCGTCACGTAGGTGACGTTGTTGTCGAAGGCACGGTAGCCGTACTGGATGGCGAAGTCACCCAGGCCGCCGGCACCGACGTAGCCGGCCATCGCGGACATGTCGACGATGGCGATGAACATGAACGTCGCGCCGAGGATCAGCGGGCCGAGGGCCTCGGGGATGATCACCGTGAAGATGATCCGCAGCGGGGACGCGCCCATCGCCCGTGCCGCCTCGATCACACCCGGATCGATGCTGACCAGGTTCTGCTCGACGATGCGGGCGGCGCCGAAGGCGGCGGCGATGATGATCGCGAAGGTCGCCGCGTTCAGGCCGAGGATCGTTCCGACCACGGCTTTCGTCACCGGTCCGAGGGCGGTGAGCAGGATGATGAACGGCACCGGCCGGACGATGTTGACCAGCAGGTTGAGGATCCAGAACACCGGCCGGTTGGCCAGCACACCGCCGCCGCGGGTGGTGTACAGCAGGATGCCGATGACCAGGCCGGCGAGTCCGCCGCCGACCAGGCCCCACAGGGCCATGTACAGCGTCTGGCCGATGGCGTCCTGGAAGATGGGGGACAGGTAGTCCCAGTCGGTGTCCTTGGCGAGAACGAAGGTGTCGGGAGTTTCTGTGCCGCTCATCGGATCTCCTCGATCTCAGTCGTGTCGGACAGGTTCCGGTAGAAGTTCTCCACTGCGCGTTTCCCGGCGTCACCGGTGCTCTCCGGGGCGGTCATCCGCACGGTGAGGCGGCCGAAGGAGTGGGACTGCAGCGTGGTGACACCACCGTGGACGATGTTCACACTGACCCCCGCGCGCTCGACCTCGGAGACGGCGTGGAAGAAGCCCGCGCCCTCCTTCATGGTGACCGTGAAGAGGCGTCCCACACCGGTGTTGAGGTCCGATGCCTCGATGAGGTCCGGGGTGTTGCGCAGGGAGGTGGCGACGAAGTTCGCCGCCGTGTCCGTCTGCGGGTCGGAGAAGACCTTGTAGACGCTGCCCTGCTCCACCACCCGGCCGTTCTGCATGACCACGACCTGGTCGGCGATGGTGCGCACGACCTCCATCTCATGGGTGATCACCACGATGGTGATGCCGAGTTCCCGGTTGATCTCACGGAGCAGGTTAAGGACGTCGTGGGTGGTCTCGGGATCCAGCGCCGAGGTGGCCTCATCGGCGAGCAGGAGCCGGGGGTTGGTGGCCAGTGCACGGGCGATGCCGACGCGCTGCTT
>NZ_CACZOO010000247.1 GCF_902782855.1 uncultured Corynebacterium sp. | reverse complement strand
CGCGGCGGCTGCGGCCGACGCCGGGGCGGAGGGCGCCGCGGGCGCGGTCCCCTCCGGTGCGGCGGTGGTGGCCGGCATGGTCGTGGCAGTCGCGGTGGTCGACGGTTCCGGCACGTCGTCGGAGGACGCCACGGCGACGAAGTAGGAGTCGTCGAGGTTACGCTTGGCGATCCAGCCGCCGATTCCGGCGATGACCACCAGGGCGACGATGACGGTCACCGTGACGAGGATGCGACGTCGCCGCTTCGCCTGCCGTGGGTCGGGTGAGTCCACACGCCCGGGATCCGTGGGATCCGCACCGGCCGGGTCACCGTGGGTGCCGGCGGTCCTGCGGCTCCCGACCCGCCGGGGGCGGCGCATCGGCGGCATGTCGTCGGTGGGGGCCGTCGGAGACTCGCCGGTGCCTGCCGGGTCCGACGCGTCCCCGTCAGCGGGGGGTGTGGAACGGTTGACGACGTTGACGGCCATGGCCCGCCCCGCGGCGGTGTCCGGGCGGGGCAGTTCCGTCTCATCGGAGTTGATCGCCCCGGCGAGAGCGGCGGTGGTGGGCAGATCGACGGACCCGGCACCCTCAGTGGCGTCCATGTCGACGACGTCGGCGACGACGACGGTGACGTTGTCCGGGCCCCCGCCGCGCAGTGCGAGGTCTATGAGGCGGCTGGCTGCGGTGTCCGGTGTCCCCTCGCCGAGGACCTCGCGGATCGTGTCGGCGCTGACCGGGTCGGACAGGCCGTCGGAGCAGAGCATGAAACGGTCGCCGGGCAGCGTGTCGAGCAGCTGCAGGGTGGGTTCGACGGGGCGTCCGGTGAGAGCCTTGAGGATCAGGGAGCGCTGCGGGTGGCTGGAAACGTCCGCGGGGTCGAGCTTGCCCTCGTCGACGAGGGACTGGACGTAGGTGTCGTCCTTGGTGATCTGGGTGAGGACGCCGTCACGCAGCAGGTAGCCACGCGAGTCACCGACATGGCAGACACCCATCCTTCCGTCGAGGAAGAGCAGGGAGCTCAGGGTGCAGCCCATGCCGTCGAGGGTGGGATTCTCGTCGACGTGCGCGGCGATGGCACGGTTGCCGGCGTCCATCGCCTCGACGAGCAGGCCGGGAAGCCGGTCCGGGGTGATTGCGGGGGCGCTCCCCGGGGCGTCCCCGTGGAACATGGCGTTGAGAGGTAGCAGGGCCTCGATCATCAGCTGGGAGGCGACTTCCCCGGCGGCGTGGCCGCCCATGCCGTCGGCCAGGGCGAGGAGGTGGGACGCCGCGACGGCGGAATCCTCGTTGTTGCCGCGCACCAGGCCCCGGTCGGACCTGGCGGCGAAGTTCAGGGCGAGATTCTCCGACGTCATGCGTCCATCCTCACTGTGGTCTGGCCGATGCGGAATTCACTGCCGGCACGCAGTGGCTCCGGCTGGTCGATACGCTGACCTGCCAGGAAGGTGCCGTTGCGTGAGTCGAGGTCTTCGAGGTACCAGTCCGCCCCACGTCGCATGAGACGGGCGTGGGTGCCCGAGGCGAAGTCGTCCTCGAGGACGAGGGTGCAGCCCGAGGACCGGCCCACGGTGATTTCGTCGTAGCCGGCCAGGGCCAGCGTCGTCCCGGTCAACGGTCCGGTCGTCAGGGTGAGGGACTGTGGTTCGCCGCTGCGGGAGAACCCCCGGCCGCGGTGTTGCGCGGGGGAGGGTGTGGCGTAGGCGGCAACCTGGCCGCCACTGACGGGGACGGCGCCCGAGGTGGCGGCGCGCCCGACATCGCGGTTCATCGCGCGGACGGTGACCCAGATGAACAACCAGAGCACGACCAGCAGGCCGATCTTGACGACCAGGACCAGGGTGGACTGCATGGGGTCAACTCCTCACGGATGGCACGGATGGCACGGATGGCACGGATGGCACGGACGACGGACAAAGGGATAAGACTGTACCCACTTTACGGCAGGTGCCGGATCTCAGAGGTGTCGTGCATATGGTCGTCCGGTGGCGGGGTCGGGCAGGTCGGACGGGGGGTCAGCTGAACCGGACCTCAATACTGCTGTGCCCCAGGGAGATGACGTCGCCGTCGGCGAGAAGCCAGTTCTCCACCGGGATGTCGTTGACGGTGGTGCCGTTGGTGGAGTGGAGGTCGGTGTAGACGGCGTCGAATCCGTCCCAGGTGATGTCGCCGTGGCGGCGGGAGACGCCGGTGTCCGGCAGACGGAAGTCGACCTGATTACCGCGGCCGACGGTGTTGCTGCCGAGGGAGAGGACGTAGGTGCGGTCGGAGCCGTCCTGGAGGTGGAGAGTGACGGTGCGCTGCTCGGCACCCTGGTCGCCGGCACCCGTCGCGCCGTCGGCACCGGCGACCGCCGTAGCGGACGGGCCGGGGACGACCTCGGTCTCCGGGGCTGACTCGGGTCGGTCTGCAGGTCGGCTTGCGGGTTCGGGCGCGGGCTGCCCCCAGGAGGAGGCCCGGCCCTGCGGGTGCGCGAGGCCGGCGAGTGAGCCGCCACCCGCCGTACCTGTTCCCGCGGCACCTGCCGCCGCACCTGTTCCCGCGGCACCGGCACCGGTTCCGTGGGAGGACGCCTCGTTGGCTGCACTGTCAGCGCCATCGGCGCTGTCTGCACTGTCGGCGTCATAGGGGCGCGCGACGGGGGAACGACCGGAATTAGGCTCGGGCCGGGGCCATTCCGGTGCACGGTGGGACGTTGCCCGGGGCTCTGCCTGGGATGCTGCCGGGGGTGCTGCGTGGGGTGCTGCGTCCTGTCGGGCTGCCGGTGCCGAGTCATGCTGGTGGACCGCAGTGAAACTCGAGCGGCACTTCAGCTGTCCGGTGTGCATGCCGTCGTCGCGGACGAGATCCACGGTAACGGGGGCGGAGGTGGTCCACCCTTCGTTGCGGATGAAGCGGTGGAGCCGGTCGCGCAGCTCATGGGCGAGATCGGGGCGCTGCGAGACGAGATTGTCGTGGTCGCGGGAAGCGAGGTACACCTCGAAAGTGGAGGGTGCGTGCAGGACGCCGGAGCGGTCCTCCATGAGGGCGTCCTCGACCTCCTGTTTGAGCAGCTCGTCGATCTCGGCGGGGACGACCTCGCCACCGAAAACGCGCGCGAAACCGTTGTCCAGCCCGCGCTGGAGTGAACTGTCGAGCTTGCGGAATCGTCCGAAGAGATCCATGAACCGGGGTCCTGCCTTCCTTGTGCCGTGTCGCCCGGGGTACCGGGTGAGGTCCGGGGGGACACCCCGTGGACGCTGACACGCTGAAGCGTTGAGTCTAGTGAACAGTGAGCGTCCCATTATAGGGATGCGGCGGACGGCGTGGGGCGCACCATGCCGGAACGCACTGTCGGGAGGCTCGCTGCGGACCGGTGGAAACACCGGTTGACCGGCTCCTTTGTGTCAGCAGGGTACCGGTGCTAACCTTACAACCCGTTGCAGCAGCAACGCTCGTTGATCACATCCAGATCGACTCCACGCGCGAGTGGCGGAATGGCAGACGCGCTGGCTTCAGGTGCCAGTGTCCTTAGGGACGTGGGGGTTCAAGTCCCCCTTCGCGCACAGTGAGCGGTTCACGAACCGCACGGACCGGAGGTCACAAACTCGAAAGGGTTTGTGACCTCCGGTTTTTCGTTGTCTGGAGTGGCAGTGCAGTGAAAGTGTCACGGCTGCGGGAACTGGTCGATAGCTCCCCATCTACCCGGCGGGCCCGGGCCTCCAGAGTGGGTGATGCTCACGAACTCAGATCACCTGTGCGACGGGTGGATCTGAGCCCGGTCGATACGCTGGAGGTCTTCGAGCGACAGCAGGTAGTCATCGGGTGAGTACTTCCGAGTACGGGCATCCATGATGCGCCGGTACTCGGTCAGCATTCGTAGGTAGACATCGAGCATGCGGTGGTGCGAGTTGCCGCCGTCGGTCTCCTCGATCTGGGGCCGCAGCTCTACCCAGGTGTTTTCGTCCTGCATCAGGAACTCGACGTAGGAGGCCATGCGGCTTTCCAAGAGATCCTGGTGGTCGAACCCCTGGAACCGCAGACGGTCAGTAAGATCCTCGTCCGCCGCGTGCGCGAGGCGGTGGGCACTGATTGCGATGATCTGGAACATCTGGAGAATGTCAGTCACTCGCGTGCAGTCGAGGTGAGACAGCTCAGTGCGGAACCCTGCGGTGGCCTGGAAGTACTCTGCGGTGTATCCGGCTTCGAGAATCTGTGCCAGCCTGAGCTGATCATCGCGGTCGCCGTCGGCACAGTCCAGTGTCTCGCCCTTCTCCGGCATGACGCGGGCGCTGATCCGGTGCAGCAGTGCGAGCATCTGCCGTTCCGTGAGCGTCATGGTCTCTGGCGCCGTTTCAGTATCGGTCAGCTCATCCTGCCGGCGCACGTCTACCACGTCCTCCAGGACAAGTGCTCGGACGTATTCGCTGAGACTGACGCCCTGATCCTCCGCCTTCTCCCGTAGACGGTCCCGGTAGTCATCATCGATCCTGATGTTGAGAACAGCCACTGTTTCCCCTTCCGTGTTGTCGTATGACAGTAAGTGTAACACTGTCATACTCAAGGGGGGGGCAAGGGTTATCATCAGCGCTGGTCAAGAGGACTGTACTGGGCCCCTCGTTGTAGGTCACGAACGTCCGTGCCCCCACAGTCCCGGGTTGCCGGCCAGCTCCTCGAAGGTGACCTCCCACATGTCGCGGATACGGTCGGGGATCCGCAGCACCGGCCACACCTCCACCAGGGTCGCCCAGTTCAGGTAGTGGAAGTCCTCGATGCCTGCGGCCTCGCGCAGCACGGTGATGTACAACGTCACCATTCGGTCGGGCAGGTCGTATGTGGGTGCTGGACCCCAGTCAAGGGAGAGGGGCAGAACAACCTCCCCGGTCGTCGGACCGTCGAGATTGTCACGGTGTTCGGCGAGGACGTATTGCCTGCCCAACCCGTGCATGGTTCCCCGCAGCGGGTCGAGGCGCCGGCCACGACCGTTCAGCTCGTCGAACCGGGCCTCCCCCTGGTCACGCAGCGGAGTGGGCAGGGCCAGCCGTGGCCGGGCGTCGATCAGGGTCTGCCGTTTCAGGAGGTGGAGGTCGCCGGCGTCCCGGGCGCGGTTGAGG
>NZ_CACZOO010000246.1 GCF_902782855.1 uncultured Corynebacterium sp. | reverse complement strand
CACCGGCTCCCGGGGTTCCCGGCTGGTCGCCGCGGTGCTCTACGCATGCTCCCCCCGGATCCTCACCACCCTCGGCGCGATCTCCTCGGAGGCGTGGCCGGTTGCGCTGGCACCGTGGATCCTGTTACCGGTGGTGCGGATCCTGCGGTCGTGCGCCCCCGACCGGACGCCGTCGACCCGGGAGGCCGCCACCGCAGCCTGTTCCTCGGCGGTGGCGGTGCTCTGCCTGGGGGCGGTGAACGCCGTCGCCTCTCTGGCTGCCGTCCTGCCCGCGGTGATCTGGTGGGTCGTCGCCGGGGCCTGCGCGCGGACGAGGGAACGGCGCCGCACCGCATGGCGCTTCCTGATGTGGTGGGCACCTGCCGGCGTCCTCGCGTGCTTCTGGTGGATCGGGCCGCTGCTCGTCCTCGGCAGGTACTCCCCGCCGTTCACCGACTACATCGAGTCCGCCGGGATCACCACCCACTGGTTCAGCCTCGGTGAGGTGCTGCGCGGCACCACCAGCTGGACGCCCTACCTCTCTGACGAGCGGCAGGCCGGCGCCGCCCTGGTCGGTGAACCGGTGTTCGTCGCCGCGACGCTGATCCTCGCCGTCCTCGGGTTGGTCGGGCTGTGCGGCGTCTCCCGGGCACGGCTGCCGTACCGGCGGGTGTGGCTGATCATGCTCGCCGTCGGGCTGCTCGTCTTCGGTGTCGCCGGCCCGTTCTCCCCGGTGCATGACGCCGCCCGGTCCTTCCTCGACGGCGTCGGCGCCCCGCTGCGCAACCTCCACAAGTTCGACACCCTGGTCCGTCTGCCGCTGGTCGTCGGTGTCGCCCATGTGCTGGGCCGGGTGACCTGGCCGGGGTGGGCGCGGTGGAGCCGCTGGGCGCACCCGGAGAGACACCGCCCGGTGGTCGTCGTCACCGCTGTCGGACTGCTCCTCGCCACCCTCACCGCCCCGGCATGGTCCGCCCGACTGGTGCCCGTCGACGGGTACCGCTCCGTCCCCGACTACTGGGCGGACGCCGCGGCCTGGCTCAACGATCCCTCCCACGATGCCGCGTCCACCCGCACGATGGTCCTGCCACGGGCCGCGTCAGCCCGCCAGAGCTGGGGCAACACCCGTGATGAGCCGGCCCAGGCGCTGCTCGACGTGCCCTGGGTGGTCCGGGACGCCGTACCGCTGGTGCCGCCTGAGGCGATCCGCGGGATCGACGGGGTGCAACGCGAGTTCGACACCGGGGCCGCCTCACCCTCGCTGGCGGCGGCGCTGGTACAGCAGGGGATCGGGTATCTGCTGGTCAGGTCCGATCTGACCCGGGTGGCGGACACCCCGGGGGCTCGACCGGTGCTGCGCACCCTGCGCAGTTCCCCGGGGTTCACCGAGGAGGCGTCCTTCGGCGACGGTGAGGTGCGGATCTTCCGGGTCGGCGGTGGTGACGGCGTCGAACCGACCACTGCCGCCCGCACCGTGCACGTCGCTGACCTCGACGTCGTCGCCGGCGGCCCGGAGGTGCTGCCCAGGCTCGCCGCCGCCGACGGAGGAGTACCCCGGGACCGCATCCTCACCGGGGACACCCCGGAGGCAGGGGACGCCGCGGCGGCCGGCCCCGTCACCGTCACCGACACCCCCGCCCTGCGCGAACACTCCTACGGCACCGTCACCTCGGCGGACTCCGCCGTACGGGCGGAGGACGACCCCTGGCGCGGGCTGAACCCGGTGCACGACTACCCGGTCACCGGGGAGCAGACCCACGTCCGTGAGACCGGTGGACGCCTGACCGCCAGTTCCTCCGCCGATGACCCCACCTCATTCGGTGGGGCGGAGACCCTCTCGTCGGTCTCCGCAGCCGTCGACGGTGACCCGACGACCGCCTGGTACCCTGCGTCCGGCTCCCCGGTGAACCAGACCCTCACGGTCCTCCCGGAGCAGCCCGCCCACCAGCTGCGCCTCACCGCCCGCGCCCAGGGCACCGCGTTGCGTCTGCAGGTCACGACCCGGCTCGACGGGAGGACCGTGGCGTCGTCCACCGTGCAGGTACCGGTCGGCCGGGAGAAGTCCTTCACCCTCCCCCCGGGGGACGCCGACCAGGTCGACCTGCGCATCACCGGCGCCTTCGGCCGGGCGGGGCTCAGCGAGTTCTCCCTCACCACCCCCGACGGCACCGATGTGACACCCCGACGTGACATCGTGGTCCCCACTCCGGAAGGGCGCGTGGTCGGCCGCTGGGTGCTCGGCCAGGAGATCCCCGAGGGCACGATGCGCCGCACCGTCACGGTGCCCGGCACACCGGGTTCGACCATGACCGTACGGGTGGCGACCGCGGACTGCGGCGCGGTGACCACCGTCGACGGGACAGTTGTGGCGTGCGGGCGGACGCTGGACCTGACGGCCGGGGAGCACACGGTCCACAGCGGCGCCCGGTGGGTCGAACTGGTGAACACCGCTGCGGCAGCCGACCCGGCGGCCACAGGCGCGACAGCCGCCACAGCACAGACCTCCGACGACCGGATCGTGTACACCCCCACCTCGGTCAATCCCGGACGCGCCGGCCACCTGACCGTCGACGGCACGTCCGTGTCGCTCACGCCGGTGACGGTCAACGGCTGGTCCCAGGGTTGGCTGGTGCCGGCCGCCCTGGCGCCGGACCTGTCGGACGCCGAGCTCGCCGCCGCGGTGACCGTGGACTTCTCCGCGACCACCGTCTACCGAGTCTGGCTGGTGGCCGGGGCGGCGGCCGCGGCCCTGTTGCTCGGGGTGTGGGCGCTGCTGCTGTGTGGCGGCCGGAGCGGCCGGGGTGGCCGGGGCACAGTCGGCAGCACGCGACCCGAGGTCGGTTCTGTGGTCGCCGGACCATCCTCAGGTCGCGGGATGCCGACAGGTCGGACGCCGCACCCCACCCGACTGTGCCGCCTGGCGGCCACCGGCGCCTGGGCGGGGGTCAGCTGGGTGCTCGCCGGCATCCCCGGCATCCTCGCGGCGGCGGTGACGTTCGGCGCCCTCCGGTACGGTCCGCGCGTGTGGTCAGGCGTCAGACCACCGTGGATCCTCCTCGCGTCCGGTGGCCTGGCGACCCTCCTGTTCACCCGCGGCCCGTGGGGCACCGGTGGCCTCACCGACGGCTACGCCGGTGACTCCCCCGTCGTACAACTGTCGCTCGTCGTCTGCCTGACCTGCGTCTACCTGGCCTCCCCCACCTTCTCCGCCCCCTCCGCCTCCTCCGCACCTTTCACCGCTCCCCGCGACCCCCACCACCGCGAGACCGCCCGGCGCGCCGGATCCTCGACCAGTGCATAGCTCAACGCGGCAACCGGCACCGACAGGCCGACGGTCACCGCGAGGACCAGCAGCAGCACCGCGTAGCCGCCGGTGAACAGGCTGATGCCCAGCAACGGGAAGACCAGCGACAGGACCGCCATGTGCCACAGGAAGACCGAGTAGGACCAGCGTCCCAGCAGCTGCATCACCCGGCTCTCCAGGAACCGGGACCGTGGGGCCAGAGCCACAGGCACCACCAGGGTCGCGGCGAAGACCACCCCGCAGGTTGTGCGACGGAAGAACTCCGCCGGGCTCGCCGCGGTCAGCCCCTCCGGACCGTCGACCGAGGCGAGCACCAGTACGCCGGCCGCCAGAGCGACCCACAGCGGGCGGCGTCCTGCCCAGCGTCGGACCGTGTCCGGCCAGGTTCCGCGTGTCCCGGCGGCCCTGCCCGCCCCGGTCGTCCCGCCCACCTCCGCCAACCACCCCTCGGTCTCCGCGGCGAGCAGGCCGACGCAGAAGGAACCGAAGAATGCCCAGGGCATGATGTGCGGGTTGAGGTCGCCGGTCCGCGGACCGGCGAGGAAGGGCCACAGTGCACTGAGCACACCGACTGCCACGATGGCCACGACCCGGACCGCGCGACGTCGGCGGCCCACCACCAGCGCCAACAGTGGCATGGCCAGGTAGAGGAACATTTCCACACACAGTGACCAGAGGTGTGTCAGGCCACCGACCATGCCGTCGGGGACGTAGTTCTGCAGCAGCAGGAGGTTCGCCGCGATCTGGAGGACTCCCGGATCACCGGCGACGGGGAACAGGGCGACCACGACAACGACGAGCACCAGGTGGGCGGGCATGATCCGGCCGAGGCGCTTGACGTGGTAGTCCACCCATCGGCGGCGTCCGGCAGCCGAGAAACTGAAGTCCGACACGTGGCGACGCCACAGCAGGAACCCGGAGAGCGCGAAGAAGACGGGGACGAAGAAGTCGGTGCGCGCCATGATCCGGTTGACGACCGCACCGGTGTCGTTGCCGGTCTGGAAGGCGGCGTGGGTGAGGATGATGCCGAGCGCGGCGACGGCACGCAACCCCTCCAGGGCGGGGAGGAACGGAGGCCGTCCCCCCGCCTGCGGGGCTGGAGTGGGCGCCGGTGGCGGCTGCGGCGTGGAGGTCGACATGATCCCGGCCGATCCTACCCCCGGGTCGAGGTTTCTCCCGTTAAACTAGCCCGCATGAAGAAGGTTCTCTCCCATGCCCTGATCGTCATCGGTGCCGCGCTGATCGTCATCGCCGTCGCCCTGCCGGTCTACGTGCTGCCGAAGGGCAAGGTGATCCCGAAGGACATCGAGTCCTACACGGTCACCGATGAGACGGAGGGACGCCTCCTCGACGCCGCCGCCCTGGCCGCGGGCAGGCCTGTCGGGGACAATGCGCGGAAACCGGAGTGCCGTGGCGGGTCCCCCACCGTCTCCTGCTTCATCTGGCGGGACGTCCCCCTCCAGAACCAGCGCCACATCCTCGCCCAGGAACCGACCACCGACAAGGAGATCACCCTTGAGGCCGGGAACACCGTCTTCCGCACCGATCTGCCGGAGCCGCAGAACCTCGTCGCCGCGACGGTCGACCGGGT
>NZ_CACZOO010000245.1 GCF_902782855.1 uncultured Corynebacterium sp. | reverse complement strand
GGAGATTGACCGCGACCTGCCCCCGGTACCGATGCCGCTGGAGCTGGTGAACACGACCGAGGCATGGTTGGACGAGCACCTCGCCGGTGAACGGGCTCGAATCTCCGAGCAGCGGGCGATGGAGGCCGCGGTGCAGTCCACCGAGGTTGCGGGACACGCCTCGATGGACGGGCAGACCACTCTCGACATGGTGGTTGCCCGTCTGGTGCCGGCGGCACGCAGGACCAGGCAGATCTGGTTGGCACCTCTGCCTGAGCAGGTGGGCCTGGAGAAAGCCCTCGGGCCGCTGTCCCTGGACCGCGGGCGTGGTCTGAGCGCGCAACGCTCCAGGTACCTGACCGTCGCACTCGGGATCAAAGACCGGCCCCGCGAGCAGTGGCAGGGGCCGATGACGGTGGATCTGTCCGGCGCGGGCGGCAACATGGTCGTCATCGGTGGCCCCCAGGCGGGTAAGTCGACGGTGCTGCGGACATTCATCACCTCCCTGGCACTGACCCACAGTCCGGTGGAGGTCAATGTCTACGCGGTGGACATGGGAGTCTCCTCGCTGGGGTACCTGGAGCGGTTGCCCCACGTCGGTGGGGTGGCGAGCCGGTTCGAGGCTGAACGGGTGAGCCGTCTTGTCTCAGAGGTCGCGCACTGGCTGGAGGAACGGGAGCAGTTGTTCCTCACTGAACAGATCAGTGATGTGGAGGAGCTCCGTCGTCGCCGTAGAGCAGGCGAGTTGTCGGAACTGGCGTGCACGGACCTGTTCCTGGTCATCGATGACTGGACGGCCTTCAAGAAGGACTTCGAGGGCCTCGTTGAGACTGTGCAGGACATCCTTCAGCACGGGCTCGGCTACGGCGTTCACGTGATCTTCGCCAACGGCCGGTGGGCGGATTTCCGTCTGCCGCTGCAGTCGGCGATCGGCACGAAGGTGGAGCTGCAGATCAATGACCCGTTGGACTCCATCGTGGGGCGTAGGCCGATGGAGGCGATGGCGGGGTCCCCGACCGGTCGGGTATTGACGACGGACACCCTCCAATCCCAGATCGCCCTGCCGACCGTGGCGCAGCCCGGGGTGGTCCGCGAGACTACCGCCCAGGCGCTGGTGGAGGCGGTAGATGGTGCGTGGGAGTCAGAGAAGCGGGCTCCGGCGGTGCGGATGCTGCCGGAGTTGGTGGAGTATGACGCGGTGCGTGCCGAGTTCCCCGGGACGCCTCGGGCGATGGTCGGCATCGCAGAGAAGGATCTGCACCCGGTGTGCTTCGACCTGGACGGGGCGCAGCGCCATGTTCTGGTCTTCGGAGACAGCGGGTCTGGAAAGACATCCACCTTGCGCACCCTGGTCCGAGAAGTGGTCGCGGACGCGGCCCCGAACTCGATGATGTTCGGCGTGTTCGACATGCGCCGGTCGTTGCTGGGGATGGTGCCGGAGGCGTTCCTCGGCGGCTACGCGGGGACGCGTCCGGCCGCTGAGCAACTGGCGAAGGGCATGTGCATGGAGCTGGAGCGACGGTTGCCACCGGCGGATGTGACCGTGGAGCAGTTGCGGAACCGGTCGTGGTGGTCAGGCCCGGAGATGTACATCCTGGTGGACAATCTGGAGATGATGGAGGGATCGACGAACCCGTTGCGCCCGTTTGTCCCGTATCTGGCGCAGGCCGCGGATCTGGGTCTTCACGTGATCGTGGCTCGGCGTGCCGCTGGACTGGGGCGGGCGAGCTACGAGAACTTCCTGCAGGGCATGCGTGAGGCCGGGGCCTCCGGGCTGCTGCTCTCCGGAGAACGGCAGGAGGGGCAGGTCTGGCCGGGCGTGTACATGCGGCACCTGCCGCCGGGTCGCGGCTTGTTTGTCGGCCGCTCCGGTGTGCCCCAGTTGATGCAGGTGGCGTTCAGCGCGGAGGGATGACGGCTCGTCTACCAGAGCTCAGCTATCCAAGGGCCACCGGAATCGACCCGTTTCATCCTGTAGTCGTCGTCACCGTCTGGGAGCTGACCCAGGGCTCCGTCAAAGTCGTCTCGTGAGCCTGTGACCAGTATGGACGCTGACGACACGCCGGGGTAGATACACGACGGGTACGTACTG
>NZ_CACZOO010000244.1 GCF_902782855.1 uncultured Corynebacterium sp. | reverse complement strand
CTCGGCCCGGCCACCATCGTCACCGGGGAGGTGTGCAGGCCCGCGTCCGTGAGCCGGGTGACGGCCTCGGGCAGCAGTTCGACGATGTCGGCGACCTTCACCACGACGACATGGTGGTCGGGTACCAGGGTCGTGGCGCGGCGTCCGGAGTCCGGCCCGGCGAGCAGGATGGTGCCCGATTCCGCCACCGAGCAGAAGGACGCGGTGACCACCGCGTCCACCCGGTCGAGGTCGGCGACGGTGACGGGGGCGGCGGTGGAGTCCTGCAGGACCTCGCCACCGGCGGCCTCGAAGGGGCCGAGCCAGCGCGCGTCGACGTCGGCGGGGGCGACGACGGTGTTCCCGTCCCCGCCGTGGCCACGGTCGGTGAGGTAGGACGCCACGGCGTCCGCGACGGCGGCATCGGTGTCCGCCACACGGCGCACGGTGGCGTCGTAGTCCTCGAGGCGGTCGACGAGGAGCGCGACAAGATCGTCGGAGCCGGCGGCGAGGTCCCCGGTGTGGCGGTAGCTCCGGGGGACGGCGGTGGTCTCACCGGCGGGCAGGGTGCTGTTCTCCCCGCCCCGCAGTCCCAGGGACGACCGGATCCTGGCGAGGATCTCGGCGCGGGCGGCTGAGGTGTCGGCGGTGCAGGTGGTGCCGGTGGTGTCAGTCATTGCTCTTTCCCTTCTCGCGGTCCTTGAACCAGCTGCGGAAGGACTGCTTCGGCGGCTGCGGCACATCGCGGGAGGAGGTCCACTTCCCGGCGACACCGGGCAGTCCCCACAGGCCGGCCTTCGGGGACAGCCGGTTCGCGATCGGAAGGCCCTTCTCGACAAGGCCCATGCGGCGGCCGTCGCTCATCATCCATTTCGCGCCGTCGAGCGCGGCGTCCAGCTGGGTGCGCGGCAGGCGACCGCCGTGGTTGACCTCCTGGTCCTCGTTGCGCAGCCGGGTGAGAATCTCCGGGATGTTGATCTTCACCGGGCAGGCGTCGAAGCATGCGCCGCAGAGGGAGGACGCGTAGGGCAGCGAGCCGTTGGCGGACTCGTCCACGCCGGTGAGCAGCGGGGTGAGGATCGCGCCGATGGGGCCCGGGTAGACCGAGCCGTAGGCGTGCCCGCCGGCGCGTTCGTAGACCGGGCAGACGTTCATGCACGCCGAGCAGCGGATACACCGCAGGGCGGCGCGGCCGTGCTGGTCGGCCAGTGCCCGGGTGCGTCCGTTGTCGAGCAGGACGACGTGGACGTTCTGCGGTCCGTCGCCGGGAGTCACCCCGGTCCAGAAGGAGGTGTAGGGGTTCATCCGCTCGCCGGTGGAGGACCGGGGGAGCAGTTCCATGAACACCTCCAGGTCCCGGAAGGTCGGCAGCAGCTTCTCGATGCCCATGACGGTGATGAGGGTCTCGGGCAGGGTGACGCACATGCGGCCGTTACCCTCGGACTCGACGACGGACAGGGCGCCGGTCTCGGCGATGCCGAAGTTGGCGCCGGAGACTGCGACCTTCGTCTCGAGGAACTTGCGGCGCAGGTGCCTGCGGGACGCCTCGGCGAGGTGTTCGGGTTCGGAGTCGAGACCGGGGTCGACGTCGTCCATGCCGTTGAGGAAGATGTTGCGGATCTCCTCACGGTTGCGGTGGATGGCGGGGACGAGGATGTGGGAGGGTTTGTCGCCGCCGAGCTGGACGATGAGTTCGGCGAGGTCGGTCTCGTAGGCGTCGATGCCGTGCGGGGCAAGGGCCTCGTTGAGGCCGATCTCCTGGGTGGCCATGGACTTCACCTTGATGACGTCGCGGCGTCCCCGTTCGTTGAGCGGGGCGTTGGCCTCGATGAGGTCCTTGACGACGGCATTGGCCTCGTCGGCGTCCCGGGCCCAGTGGACGTGGCCGCCGGCGGCGGTGAACGCCTCCTCGAACTGGAGGAGCAGTTCGGGCAGCCGGGCGATGACGTCGTTCTTGGTCGCTTCGGCAGCGTCGCGCAGGTCCTCCCAGTCCGGCATCTCGGCGACGCGCAGGGAGCGCTTGGCGCGGATGGTGCCGGTGGCCTTGCGCAGGTTGGTGCGCATCTGGACATTGCCGAGCTCGTGTTCGGCGACCTCGGGGAAGGGGTGGAGCTCGTTGAGGTTGCCGTGGCCGGGGACGGTCGGCATGCCGAGGACGGTGGTGTTGCTGGTCGGGGTGCTCATCGCAGTGCGCCTCCTGTCACGGTGGCGCCCTCATCGGGCAGCAGCAGGGGATGCTCCTTCGTCGAGGCGAGGATCCTGGCGAGGTGCACGGCGGCGGGGACGCTGCCCTCACCGGGGACGAGTCGTCCGGTCCGGGAGAGTCCACCGCCGATGTGCATGAGGCAGGAGGCGTCCCCGCCGGTGCAGGTGGATGCGCCGGTCGACAGTACCGACTCGACCTTGTCGCCGAGCATTGCGCCGGATACCTGCGGGTTCTTCACGGAGAAGGTGCCGCCGAACCCGCAGCAGGAGTCCTCGTTGCCGATGGTGCGCAGTTCCAGGCCTTCGACGGACGCCAGCAGGTCGCGTTGCCGGTCGCCGAGCTTCAGCAGCCGCATGCCGTGGCATGAGGGGTGGTAGGCCACCGTGTGCGGGAAGTACGACCCGAGTTCCGCGGCGGCGTCGGTGACACCGCAGATGTCGGTGAGGAACTGGCAGAGCTCGTAGGTGCGGTCCGCGATCTGGGTGGCTCGGACACCGAGATCCGGGTCACCGTTGTACTCGGCGATCATCGGGTGCTGGTGGCCGAGGGAGGCGACGCAGGAGCCGGACGGCGCGACAGCGTAGTCCCAGCTTCCGTCCTCGAAGGCGGAAAAGGCACGGACGTGGTTGCGGACGACCGGGTAGGCGTCCGTGAATTTGCCGGAGTTGATGTGCATCTGGCCGCAGCAGGCCTGGCGTTCCGGGAAGGTGACCGTGTGGCCGAGCCTTTCCAGGACGTCCACGGTTGCCCGTGCCACCTCCGGATACATCGCGTCGACGATGCATGTGGCGAATAGTGCGATTCTCATGGGGAGTCACCCCTTGTGTTGTGGGACAGTCAGTCACGGCCAGCGTATACCTGAATCGGCGTATTGGCCTGACCACAGGATAGCGGGGTAGGGGGGCGGGGTGGCGTGGAAGATGTTCGGACACCACCGGTCGCGTGCGCCGGATCGAGGAGTTCCGGTGCCGACTGTGCTGCGGGAGAGGATGACCGTGGTAGGGGGCTCGGTCGTCTGAGGGGTGTAT
Source organism: uncultured Corynebacterium sp. (assembly GCF_902782855.1). GTDB lineage: Bacteria > Actinomycetota > Actinomycetes > Mycobacteriales > Mycobacteriaceae > Corynebacterium. Next base: position 2,181 of record NZ_CACZOO010000244.1, on the reverse strand, counting down.
CCGGCAGCGTTCCGGTGGTGTCCGTTGGAGATGACCGCCGGGGAGTGGGGGGAGCTGGAGAGGCTCGTTCTCCTCGGGGTGTGCACTGACAATATGCAGGTCAGCCGGGGTACTGCAATCGATCCCGGTGGTCCTCGGGGGTGCCCGACCGGGTACCCTGGGGGGTACCCGGGTAGGTACTTTCTCCTGGAAGCGGCAGGTGACGGGGGGTCACAAAAGGTGAGGGTGGTGTGACGGTGGGGTCCGGCATCCCGTGACGCGGGGGTGGGGGAGAGGCAGGCAAGGCATAGTTACCCCGGGGTGCACGGTTCGTGTCTGCGCGGTAAACCTGCAGGTCGAACAGACTTCTGGCCGGCTCTTCCGGTGGGCTACGGGTGCCGTCGCCGGCCGCCTGCTCCATCGGATCAGCAGGAGGCGGCCCGTACGGCTTTCACCCATCCGGCGGTCTGGTACCACGACTGACCGAGATGGGTCCGCACCGACCTTCCGGACGCCGGACGGTTCACCGCCAGTTCCCCGTCCCAGCACCTCGAGAAATAGAATCGTACCCGTTCCACGTGCTCACGACCGGTGGCCAGAACGTAGGCGGAGCGCCAGTTGTTCTGCTCCGCCAGCGAGGCGAAGGCCCGTGCCTCCCCGCGGGTGGTCGAGGGATCGGGCGCGAAACAGTGGACCCGGACCCCCGGAAGCCCCCCGCAGTACCGGTCCTCAATGACCTGTCCCACCGGGTTCGACAGCACCAGGTCCGGAACTCCGCGCTGCCGCGCCAGATCCCGGGCAGCCTGGTAGTCCCCGGGCGGGATGCCGCCGAGCTGCACGATCACGTCGACGTCGCCGGGCAGCGGATCCGTCCGGGGGAAGTAGATCTCCTTCACCGCGAACCACGACCATGCGACAGTGAGGGCCACGACGCAGACGACGGTGACGGGCACGGTGCGGCGCAGCCGACCGCCGCGGATCCGTCGCCGGCCGCGTGACCGCGGGCCCACCCGGTGCGTCATCGTCAACGCCCGTGGGTCAGCAGGGTGGACAGTTCCGCGACGTCATTGTCGATCGCCCCGAGCACCCGGGTGTACTCCTCCGCCGAGCGGACACCGACCGGGTCCTCGACATCCCCGTCCACCCTGGGCAGCCCGTGCCGGAGTTCCCGGAGGGCGGTCAGGGAGGGGAGCAGACCACTGCGGTGCCACTGCGCCAGCTGCGGTAGCCGGAACGTCTTCGACATCGCGCCGGGGTGGGTGATGAGACAGGAGTCGACCTGCCGCTGCTCGAAGCAGACCACCAGGTCCTGGGCTTCCAGGATCCGACGGCTGACACGCCGTGCGGAGAAACCGCTCCCGTCGATACCCCTGCCCTTCAGGTAGCCGACGGACCTGGAGTCCATGGGGTGGCCGGACAGGCCGGCGACACCGGCACTCGACACGACAATGCCCGGGTGAGCACCATCCTGGTGGCCACCGTCCGGGCGGTCACCGCCGAGGCAGTCACGGAGAAGGTACTCGGCGGCAGGGGAGCGGCAGATGTTCCCGGTGCACACGAACAGGACCCGCAGGGGCGCGGGGGTCTGATAGGGGGCGGACGGCTGCCGGTCGGCTGACATGGTTGACGACATGGCTTCAGTCTCCTGTGAGGTGGAGTAGTGGAGTGGCGGGGTAGCGGAGAGCCTGACAGTGGAGAGCCGGACAGGATCTGCCAGATGGGGCGGGATCAGGCGGGGCCCGTGGACCGGGACAGTCGCCGGAGCTCGCCGACCATTTCCCGGTGCCGCTCCCGCAGTACCGGAACACTGGACCGTACGTGCGAATCGTAGCGCGACTGTTCCTCCGGATCCTCACGCAACCCGACCACCTGCGACACCACCTGGTCGACATCGAAACTGTTGACGTTGTGCACCCACTCCCCGAGACCGAGGTCGGCGAACGCGGAGAACCCCTTCCTCTCGTAGGCGAGGTGGACGACCCGGTGTCCGGCGCGGACCGCCAGCAGTGCCGCGTGGAGGCGCACGGCGACCACCACCCTCGGCGGGCCCTGACGGTGGACGCCACGGCGCAGGTACTCGTCCTCGTCGACAGTGGTCCCCGGGGTGACCTGCTCCTGGGCGGCTCCGTCGTCGTTGCCGCCGACGGTGCTCTGGACGTAGCCGACGACCGGGACTCCGGCGTCCCGCAGTCTCTCGGCGAG
>NZ_CACZOO010000243.1 GCF_902782855.1 uncultured Corynebacterium sp. | reverse complement strand
CGCACTTCCCGAACGGTGACTCCGCCCACGCGCTGCGTCTCTGCGATGGTCAGCCCCGCGGCCTCGATAACAGCATCAAGCTCCGCCGGCGTGCGGAACCCGGAGCCGACCAGCGTGAGGTTCAGCAGGTCAGCCTCGGCCGCATGCTCATCCGGCCCCTCGTCGGTGATGTCGAAGGTCGGTTCCACCACGATGATCCGCTCGCCCTCGCTCAGGCAGGACGCCGCCCTGCGCAGCAGCAGTGCCGCGTCCGCGTCAGGATGATTCGCCAGTTCACGGGCGATGAGGATCGTGTCGGCCGCCGGTGTCGCATCGAATCGGGCCTGCTCCAGCACGCAGATCCGGTGGCGCACGGCCTTGTCCGGGACGGTCTCGGGGAGGTCTTTACGCAGCCAGGCGGCTTCGGCTGGCATGGCGGAGATCATCGCCTTCGCCTCGGTGTTCCTGGTCAGGATCGCACCGGCGAGCCCGACCGCACCGTCGGAGTGGATCACCAGACTGCGGGTCGCGTCGAAGATCCCGGAGGACGCCAACCGCGCCCCCATGAACGTTGCCCCACCGGTGGAGCTCTCCAGCTGCCGGGTTAGGTAGTCGGCGTCCTCCCGCAGGCCGGCGTAGTCGGTGCCCGCCACTGATCGGTAGGACGCCTTCCCCGTCCTCAGTGACTCCGCCAGACCACGGAAGGCTAGTTCGCGGCGCGTGACGAAACCGTCGGCGACGAGGTGGTCGTGGACATGCTCATTGGTGAGCACCTCGCCGGTCTCGCTGAGCTGGTAACCGTCCGCCCCACTGGGCACAAGAATGTCGAGGGCCTGCAGGTAACGCAGGAACTTGCGCAGCGCCCGCGCGTCGGTCCCGGTGGCCGCCACCAGGTCATCAACGGCGGTGGTGCCCCGGGAGATCCGGTCGGCGATGCCGAGGTCCGCGGCGACGCGCAGAGCCAACGGCGGCAGGATCTCGGCCATCTCATGGATCTTCGAGAAGGCGGTCTCGTTCTTCTCCGGGTCGGGCACGGCGGCGTCCTCGGCGAGAGCGACGACGGTCTGTCGGCGCCAGTAGCCGGTGAAGTCGATCCACGCCTTGTCCATCCCGCGGACCTCCACGAGGTGGCGTCGCAGGTCGCGGACCACGGACTGTTCTCCGGCGATCCAGGCCCACACCTGACCGTCCGGCCAGGCGGCGCCTTCGACGGCCCCCAGCAGCAGCGAGTTCTCCCCGGTGCCGCGACCGTGCCTGATCAGCCAGGTGACGGCCATGCCGGGGATCTCACGCAAGTCACAGCGGTGTTCCTCCTCCGCGACCTCGATGAACACCTGGCCGTTTGCAGTGTCGGGCAGTTCCTCGAGCAGCCGGGCGATCGCCGGAAGCGCGGTCTCGTCTCCGGCGACGAGGAACTGATCCACTCCCTCAGGCACCGGCTTGGTCGATGGTGGTCCGGGCCAGTGGCTTGGGATCCTTGGGGAACCGGACGGTCCCGTCCTCGAAGATCGGCAGCACCGGTTCGCTCTCCCCCGGGTATGGGAAGAACATCTTGAACGGGTCATCGAAGCCCTCGGAGCGGAAGGCAGGGTAGTCGGTGCCGTCGACGGTGTAGCCGGCCAGCTGGTCGCCGGTCAGGGTGATGCGGCGCATTCCGGGGGTCACGTCCGCCACCTTCTTCACGGTGAGTGTCCGTGGGGTCAGGGTGAGCAGGTTGACGGGTCGAACACGACGTGGCATGGGAAAACTCTCCTTGGTGGGTGGTTAATCAGTGGGACGGGGACGCCTGGGCGTCCCAGAGCCGGGCGTACTGCCCGCCGGCGGCGAGCAGGTCGGTGTGGGTACCGTCCTCGATGACCCGGCCGTGCTCCATCACCACGATCCGGTCGCAGGACGCCGCCTGGCTCAACCGGTGCGCGATGACCATCCCCGACCGGCCTGCCAGCGCGGCGGCTGCGGCCTGGTCGAGGACGTGGGCGTGGGCTGAGCCGGTTTCGGCGGTCGCCTCGTCGAGAATCGCCAGTGCCGGCGCGGCGAGCAGCACCCGGACCAGGGCGATGTGCTGTTCGGTGGCAGTGGTCAGCGGCGCGCCGCGGGGCCCAAGGTCGGTGTCCAGGCCGGCGGGCAGCCGGTCGAGCAGGTCGAGCGCCCCGGCGACCCGCAGTGCCTCACGGACCTGGGTGTCGGTGGCCCCGGGTGCGGCGAGGGTGAGGTTGTCGCGCAGGGTGCCGGCAAAGATGTGGGTCTCCTGGCTGACCAGCACCGTGCGCTCCGGAGCCTGGACGGTTCCGGTGTCCGGGGTGTGGATGCCGGCGAGCAGGGCCGCGACGGTGGTCTTGCCCGCCCCGGAGGTGCCGACGACGGCGAAGTGTTCACCGGTGCCGATGGTCAGGGTGACGTCGTGGAGGACCTCGGGGCCGTCG
>NZ_CACZOO010000242.1 GCF_902782855.1 uncultured Corynebacterium sp. | reverse complement strand
GACCATATCGACCATATCCTTGACCATGAGACCAGGTTACCGACGTCCTGAATCGCCACCCAGCTCCACGCACCACCCCCGAAAGGCCCCCCATGACTGCGCACGGCGAGCCCTCCCCGGTCCATCTCAACCTGTTTGCCAGCGGTTGCGGCCACCACGCCGCCGCCTGGCGGGCCCCCGGATCCGCCGTGGACCGGATCGGCGACATCACCTGGTGGCAGGAACTCGCACGCACCGCCGAGCGTGGCCTGTTCGACGCGGTCTTCTTCCCCGACGGCCAGGCCGCCCGCACCGACGCCCTGGCCTCCGGCCCCACCTGGTTCCTCGAACCGATGACCACCCTGGCCGCGATTTCGCAGGTCACCGAACATATCGGTCTGGTGTCCTCGGTCTCCTCGACCTTCTGGGACCCCTTCCACGCGGCCCGCGTCATCGCCAGCCTCGACCACATCTCCGGCGGACGCGCCGGGCTCAACCTCGTCACCTCGCAGCTGGACGACGAAGCCCGCAACCACGGCATGGACGCCCTGCCGAACCACGCGGTGCGCTACGCCCGCGCCGGTGAGTTCGCCGAGATCCTCAAGCGGCTGTGGGACTCCTGGCCGGCCGAGTCGATCGTCGCCGACCGCGCCGGACGGTACACCGAGACCTCGCAGATGACGAGGATCAACCACCATGACCGGTGGTTCCACGTCGCCGGACCACTGAACATCCCCACCCCGCCACAGGGACAGCCGGTGATCTTCCAGGCCGGGATCTCCGAACCGGGCCGGGACCTCGCGGCGTCCCACGCCGACGGCGTGTTCACCGTCGCCTGGGACTCGCAGGGCGCCCGGGGCTTCCGCAGGGACGTCCACGCGCGCGCCGCCGCGGTGGGACGCGACCCCGGGGACGTGCGCATCATGCCCGGCCTCGTGGTCCACCTCGGCTCCACGGAGGAGGAGGCGCGCCGGCACCAGCGGGAGCTCAACGAGCTGCTGCCGGTCGAGGCCGCGCTGAACGACCTCTCCACCTTCCTCGGGGTGGACGCCACCGGCTGGGACCCGGACGCCGAGTTCCCCGACCTGTCCCCGGTCGGTGAGGGCGAGATCCGGGGCAGCCGCCACGCCCTGATCCGCCACATCGTGGAGCACACCGGGATCAACGGCGGGTCGAGCAGGGGAACGGACGACCTGCGGCGTCCCACCGTGCGTGAACTGCTGGGCTACCTGGCCGCCGGTGGCGGGCACGCGACCGTGGTCGGCACCCCGGAGCAGGTCGCCGACGAGATCATCCGGTGGGTCGACTGCGGCGCTGCCGACGGCTTCAACATCATGCCGCCGTCGCTGCCCTACGGACTGGACACCTTCGTCGACCAGGTCGTGCCGGTGCTGCAGGAGCGCGGCCGGTTCCGCCGGTCCTACGAAGGGCGCACCCTGCGGGAGAACCTGCTGGGGTAGGGGGGCGGTCTTCACCACCGGTCTTCACCGGTCCCTGACGGCCTCCGGCACAGCAGCGGCATCCGGCCGCCCCCGGACCCGGCAGGTCCGCCGTCCCCGGTCGGCATGGGACAATCACACACATGACCTCCACATCAGGGCAGATCGCCACCGCCGACGACACGACAACCGCGGACGCAGCCCTCGACCAACTGCGTCGTGGGACCACACTGCGGTGGCGGGGGGACTTCCACAACGGACGGCAGCTCATCAAGGCGGTGGACCGGCGACTGACGAAGCAGGCGGCCCGCCGGGGGAAGAGGGGGAAGACCGCCCCGGGAGGACAGGACACGGCCGGAGCCCTGTTCCTGCGGCAGCGTCGGGAGCGGGCGCGCCGGGCGGAGGTGCTCGGCCGCATCGTCGTGGACCTCGGGGTCAGGGAGCGGGCGCACGGTGACGATGCCCCGGCGGCCCCGGAGTGGTTCCTCGACCTGCGACGTGCCCCCGACATCGCCGAGGCCTGCGCCCACGCCTACGGTGCACCACGGCCCGGCGACTCCCGGCGTATCCCGTTCACCGAGCTGCAGGGCGTCCTCGGGGCGTGGCAGTGGCACATCAGAGGTGTCGAGGTGCCCGCGCTGGGGGAGAAGGTCTACCCGGACTACGGGGTGTTCTCCCCGACGCGCAGTGAGTACGTGGACCTGGTCGACGAGGTCGCGGCGTCCCGGCTGCCGCAGGGGGCGGAGGTGATGGAACTGGGCACCGGGACCGGCGTCCTCGCCGCGGTGCTGGTCAGGCGGGGTGCCGGGCATGTCACGGCGACGGACGTGAACCCGGGGGCGGTCTCCTGCGCGCGGCTGAACCTGGACCGGCTGGGCGCCGGGGAACGGTGCGGGGTGGTGGCGGCGGATCTGTGGCCGGCCGCCCCGGAGCGCGCCGACGTGGTCGTGTTCAACCCGCCGTGGTTGCCGGGGACACCGACCTCGGAGCTGGAACGGGGCGTCTACGACGCCTCCTCCGATACCCTGCGGCGCTTCCTCGTCGAGCTCGCCGACCATCTCACCGACGGTGGGGAGGGCTGGCTGGTGCTCTCCGACCTGGCGGAGCTGCTGGGCCTGCGGAGCCGGGAGCAGTTGGAGCGGTGGATCGGTGACGGTGGTCTGCAGGTGCTCGGCAGGGAGGACACGGTTCCGCGTCATCCCGCGGTGTCGGGGACGAAAGGTGGGGGAGCCGATCCACTGCGTGCCGCCCGGTCCCGCGAGGTCACCTCACTGTGGCGGTTGGGGCGGGCCCGGGCGGACCGCCCCGCCCCCGGCCTCCCCCGGTTGACGCGCGGATGAACGTTTCCGGACCATGGTGAACATCGGGTGCACAGTGCTGACAGGGGGTGCTGCCGGCGGTTAGTGTCCTTCCCATGACCCTCACCCGACAGTTCTCCGTCACCGTTCTCTCAGCTGCGGTCGCCGCGTCCGCCCTCATCGCCGCCGCCCCCGCAGCCACCGCTACCGACCTGCCCGGCGGTGTCGCAGGATCCCTCGGCGGATCCCTGGGCGGATCCCTGGGCGGATCCCTCGGTGACATCACCGGCAGCCTCCCGGGCAGCTCCGACGTGCCCGGTGGTTCGGCGAACCCCGCCGACAACCTGCCCACCACCTTCGACCTGCAGTCCCACCGCGGTGGACGTGGCGAGCACACCGAGGAGTCCCGCACCGCCTTCGAGAGCTCGCTGGACCTCGGTGTCACCACTCTGGAGTTCGACATCCACATGACGAAGGACGGCGTCCCCCTGGTGTGGCACGATCCGTCGATCCAGGACGACAAGTGCACCGACACCGCCCCGGTCACCGCCGACGACCCGCAGTTCCCCTACGTCGGCAAGGACGTCCACGACCTCACCTGGGACCAGATCCAGACCCTGACCTGTGACAAGGTGCTCTCCGGGTTCCCGGACGCCACCCCGGCCACCGGTAACCGGATCCTCCAGCTGTCGGACGTCTTCGACATCGCTGAGCGCGACCCGCAGGTGTACTTCAACATCGAGACCAAGGTCGAGGCCGACGATCCGGGCCGGTCCGCCGACCCGCAGGAGTACGTGGACGCCATCCTCGACGCCGCGGACGCCGCCGGCACCACCGACCGCATCACCGTGCAGTCCTTCGACTGGGCGACCCTCCCGCTGGTCCGCGACCGGGCCCCGCAGGTCCCGCTCGCCGCGCTGTGGGACAAGAACACCTGGGCGCCGGGCTCGGCATTCCTCGGCCCGGTGGACTACGACGCGGTCGACGGGGACGTGCTCGCCGGTGTGCGGCAGCTGGGTGTGGAGATCGCCAGCCCGGCCTTCGCCACCTCCTCGCCCTGGGTCGGCGGCGACCTGGCGGGGTTCATCGACCGGGCGCACGCCGAGGGGCTGCGCGTCCTGCCGTGGACGGTCAACAAGACCGCCGACATGGAGGCGTACATCGACGCAGGCGCCGACGGCATCATCACCGACTACCCGACGCGCCTGAAGCAGGTCCTCGATGACCGTGGGATCGCGTACCGGCGCTGATCCGCTGGCGGCCGCCCGCCGCACCGGACCTCGGCGAAGGAGAGCTCGCGACCTACGTGGACGCGGTGCTCGGTGCCACCGGTGCCACCGGTGCCGACAAGGTCGGCACCCTCGACCGACGGATCGGCGAGGCCGGCGCCCGGCAGACCCACGGGTCCCCGCTGCCCACCGCATTGAATGAGGGTGCGGACACGATGCCGGGCATCACCTGCACCGTCATCGGCACCCGCTACGACCGGACCAGCACCCCGTACGAGGCGACATTCCTCACCATCGGGCCGGGTGCGACGGTCGACAACTCCCCCTACGGGACGGGTGCGAGGAGGACCGGTCAGGTCACGGGATGACCTGCTCGCCGCGGGTCATCGACCCGGTGCGCAACGCCCTGACGCCGGGTTCCGTCACGGACGTGCGGTGCGTGGCGCAGGTGTCGGAACAGCCACGCCGGCCTGGGCGGAGGGGACCAGCTGGCCGGTTCAGTAGTGACCGTTCCAGATTTTTCCGTGAAACTACGCCGTTCCAGGGACGCCACGTCCCCGCGACGGTAGTTTGGCCTGCATGGGTAATCAGAAGAGCATTTTCATCTCCGGCGGTGCCGCAGGCATCGGGCGCGAGGTCGCACTCAAGTTCCACAACGCCGGCTGGCTCGTCGGCGCCTACGACATCGACGAGGCCGGGCTGCAGAAGCTCGCCGCCGAGGCCCCCGGCATCATCACCGGCAAGCTGGACGTCACCGACTTCACCAACTGGGAGGAGGCCCTGGCCGACTTCACCTCCCACACCGGCGGCAAGCTGGACGTCCTCGACAACAACGCCGGCATCATCGGCGACTTCGACATCGCAGAGCAGCCCGCGGGCCTCATCGCCAAGCAGATCGAGATCAACTGCACCGGCGTCACCCTCGGTGCCAAGGCCGCCTACCCCTACCTCAAGGCGACCAAGGGCGCGCACATGCTGTCCATGGGCTCCGCCTCCGGTATCTACGGCCAGCCGCACATCACGCCCTACTCCGCGTCGAAGTTCTATGTCCACGGCTTCACGCAGGCCATGAGCCTGGAGTGGCGCAAGGACGACATCCGGGTCGTCAACCTCATGCCACTGTGGGTGAAGACCAAGCTCGCCGATGTCGAGGCGGCGTCCACCAAGCGCCTCGGCGTGCGAATCAGGACCGAGGACGTGGCGAACGCCGTGTGGAAGGCCGTCCACCCGAGGAACTGGTTCGAGCGTCAGCGTCAGGACTACTCCGTGTCCCTCCCGGACCTGGCGCTGCGCTGGTCCGCACGCTTCGCCCCGGCCCCCGTCGTGCGTGTCGTGAACATGCTCATCGCCGGCTAGCTGTCGCTCCCGGTGGGGCACAGCAACCCCGAATTCATCACACCCCGTGCCGCTGCAGAGGTCCTGCAGCGGCACGGGGTGTGATGTATCTGAGGTGAACGGCGGCGTTGACGGGGTGGGTCACTCCCGGGGCTGGTCCGGCTCCTGGTCTGGCTCCGTGAACTTCTCCCCGGCGTCCTCCTGTGCGGCCCTCTCCGCCGCAGCCCGGTTCTCCTGCGTCCGTGAGTAGGCGGCCCACGGGTCCGGCGTGGCGGCGGCCTCCTCCTCACGCTGACGCCGTGCCTCCTCCGGGTCCTCGGAGGTGGCGTCCTTGTACCAGTCGGTCAGCGCCGGATCCTCACTGTCGAAGCCCGCGCCGGCGCCCTCCTCAGCCGGGACGGCGTCCACCCCGACGACGAAGTCGTCCCCGTGTTCGTCGATGCCCTTGGCGATCCCCTTGTACAGGGCGGAGCGGGCGTAACGGCGTCGGATGGTCTCCGGGTCATTGGCCAGGTCCTTCCACCAGGACACCATCATCCCGATGATGATCAGTGCGAAGGGCAGCGAACAGGCCACCATGATCGACTGCAGCCCGGACAGGGCGTCCTGCCCGCCGGCGAGCAGCAGGAAGATCGCGATGAGACCCAGGGCGGCACCCCAGATGATGGTCACCGGCTTGGAGGGCTCCGGGCGACCGGACTGGGACATCGACCCCATCACCACCGTCGCCGAATCCGCGGCCGTGACGAAGAAGATCACGACGGCGATGATCACCACGATGGAGGTCAGACCGGTGAGCGGGAGATTGCCCATGATGTCGAACATCACGTTCTCGCCGGATTCCTTGATCGTCACCCCGAGGCCCTCGAGGTTCATCTTGATGGCGCTGCCACCGAAGATCACGAACCAGGCGGTGGAGATCGCCGAGGGGACGAGCACGACGACCGTGGCGAACTCGCGGATCGTGCGGCCCTTGGAGATCTTCGCGATGAACATGCCGACGAACGGGGACCAGGAGATCCACCACGCCCAGAACAGGGTCGTCCAGGAGGTGAGGAACTCCTCCGCGACCTCACCCTGGCTGGCGCTGACCTGGAACATGGCCATGAAGTTGTCCGCGAGATTCAGGATCGTGGCGGGCATGAGGTCGAGCAGGAAGAGCGTCGGCCCGGTGATCAGGACGAAGACGCCCAAGGTGATGACCAGGCCCATGTTGATGTTGCTCAGCAGGGCGATGCCGCGCTTGATGCCGGACACCGCGGAGATGATGAAGATCACCGTGAGGACCGCCATGATCACCACGACGAACCCGTTGCCCTCCAACGGCTCGCCGGTGAGGATCGACGTACCTGTCCGGATCTGCAGCGCACCGATCCCCAGGGAGGTCGCGGTACCGAACAGGGTCACCAGCACAGCGGCGACATCGATGATCTTGCCGAGGACCCGGTTCGAGCCGTCCGGGAAGATCGGCTCGAAGACCGCGGAGATCAGGGGCACGCGGCCGCGGCGGTAGGTGGTGTACGCCAGTGCGCCACCGACCAGTGCGTAGATACCCCAGGGGAAGCTCGCCTGGTGCAGCACCGCCTGCGACATGCCGGGCAGCACGGCGTCCATCGTGCCGCTCTCGGCGTCGGTGGCCGGAGGAGCATGGAGGAAGTGCTGGAGCGGCTCCATCGGTCCGTAGAAGATCAGACCGATCCCCAGGCCGGCGGCGAAGAGCATGGAGATCCACGTCAGTGTGGAGAACTCGGGTTCCACGTCATCCGGCCCCAGCCGGATACGGCCGGTCGGCCGGTACGCGATGACCAGCATGAAGATGATGCAGCCGAGGGTGATTCCCCCGTAGAGCCAGCCGAGGTTGCGCACCACCCAGGACTGCATGGTGGAACCGACATCGGCGATGTTGTCCGGCGCAACGGCTGCCCAGACGATGAAGCACATGGCGACGACCAGAGCTGTCGCGAAGACGCCGACGCGGGTCGGGAACTTCGTGTTCGTGTCCTCGACGCTGATACCGGGGACCAGGGCCGGATGAACAGACCGTTCCCCGGTGGCCACCTGCTTCAGGGCCGTGCCGAGGCGACCGGGCTGGCCCGGTGTCCGACGTGGTGGGTGACGGTCAGCGCCGTCCGGATCCTTCGTCCGGTTGTCTGTACGGTCGTTCGTACGGTCGTTTGTCTGGTCGTTTGTCTGGTCGGGGGGCACCGGCATAGGTGGGCCGCTCCTCGGAGAGGTCGATGACATGGACGATTAACAACGTTAACATGTGGTGAGTTTCACTCATCCTGAACGCTGAGACGGCTCACCGCGCGGTCCCACGGCTCACGGAGTCAGGAGAAAAGGTCAGTAGAAGTGGTGCAAATGGGTCAGTAAGGGGATATTCCCTGGTAGAGCACGTGCCGTGATCTACCGCAGCCAGTAGGTGACGTCCGGTCCCCAGCCGGCGATGACGGACGCGGCGTCCTGCCCGTCGGCCGCCCCACCACCACCGGGTACGGGGATGGAGCGGGTCGCCGCGGCGAGGTAACCGGCGACGGTGAGGTGCACGGCGTCCCACGTCCCGGCGACGGCTGACCAGTCGGGGATCAGCCACGGGCCCGCCGTCTTCGAGTCGCGGCCGGTCGTCTGGAACCACTCACGCCGGTGCGACCAGGTCACGTCGAGGGGGAAGTCCCGGCACAGGCCCGCCCAGTCGTCGGCACCGGTGATCTCCAGGATCCTGGCGCCGGTCGGCGGCCGGTACGCGGTGGCGCAGAACTCGTCTACCCACCGGTCCTCGACGAACAACGCCCCGACCGGGTCGTGGGCGCCCCGTTCCGGTTCCGCGGTCCCGCCCGGCCACCGGCGCGTGGTCATCGGGACGCACCACACCGGCACCGACCACCATTCACCGCCCGCCGCGTCCTCCACCCGGCGGCGGCGCTCGAACGACGTGGCGCTGCGCCGCTCTCCGTCCCGGGCCTTCGCCGAGAACCCGGCGAGGCGCTCGGCCCGCTGAGCGGCATCCGGGACGGGGAACGGGGTGGCGTCCTCGCCCCAGGTCACCGTCCACTGGTCAGCCATGTCAGGGGTGCTCCACCACCAGTCGGTCAGCGGGGACGCCGCGAGGTGCTCCGCCGCGGGGACCAGTGCCTCGCGCATCTCCGGAGTGGAGCAGAGCGCGTCGGCACCGTCCGGCTCCTGCCAGTACATCGCGGCGGTGACCGAGACATCCAGTGCCGCGTCCAGGAGTTCCGGCGTAGGGTCGGGGAGTGCGTGGGTGGCGAGGAACCCGGCGAGGCGTCGGGCGACGGACCGGACCGTCTCAGGTTCGACCGTTTCGGGCTCGACTGGCGCGGCGTCCGGGGTCCCGTCATCGGCGACGATCCGGAAGTACCGGGCGGTCCGGTCACGCTGGGGGTCGAGGGCGTCGGAGACCTCGAAGACCGCGGCGTTGAGGGGGTGGGCGGTTCCGGTCGCGGTGTCCTCCGTGTCCGCAGTGTCGGCAGTGTCCGCAGCGTCGAGGGTGAACTCCAGCAGCAGGCGGCGTCCGCGGGGACCGGCGAGCAGGTCGGCGGCGCGTGAGGTGGGATCTGATGCGGACATTCCGCCACTGTACCGGCGTCGCTCACACCGCCCGTCGGACCTCCGCCGTGGTGATACCGGGCGATCTCCGGGGCGGAGCCCTCGCGGGGAGGACGCGACAGCCAGGGCGACGCAGCGCAGGCGTCAGGACGCGGTGACGCGCGAGGGCCCGGGCTCCACGGTGGACCCTGCGGCAGGCCCTGCGGCAGGCTCCGCGAGCTCATCGACGGTGACCTCGACCGCGGCGTCGATGTCGTCGGCGTCGAGTCCGGCCTCCGCCGCGGCGTCCTGCCAGCGGTCCCAGGAGGCGTCCCACTCCGTGTAGTCGGTCCGGTCACGGCGGCGCAGGTGCAGCGAGCGGCGCATCCGCTCCAGGGTCCGGGCCACGCCGGCCGCGTGCGCCTGCGTCTCGGCCTGTGGGCTGTTGCCGACCAGCGGCTGGCGGGCGGACTCCGGCAGGAACCGCACGGACACCAGCCCGACGACACCGAAGATCACCAGCCAGATCGCCGGCCACCAGGTGCCGAAGACCGGGATCAGCGCGGAGTTGATCATCGGCGTCGTGCCACCGAAGACCGCGACCGAGAGGTTGTAGCCGATACCGAGGGCGGCCATGCGGGTGAACGTCGGGAAGATCGCGGGCAGGGTCGCGGCGACCGGGCCGGCGAACCCGCCGAGGGTCAGCGCGAGGACCGCGCAGCCGAGGAAGATCAGCACCATGTTGCCGGACTGCAGCAGCGCGAACACCGGGAAGGCGGTGACAACCAGCGCCACGGAGGACGCGATGAGGATCGGGCGGCGTCCGATGCGGTCGGAGAGGATGCCGAACGGGTGGGCGGAGACCACGGTGATGAGGATCGAGACCAGCACGAGCATGTCGGACTCGAAGACGGTCGTCTCATGCTCGGCGAACTCGGTGAGGTAGGTGTTCATGAACGAGGTCAGCGTGTAGCTGAGCACGTTGTACACGGCGACGATGCCGAGCAGCACCAGGAATTCCCGGCGGTGGTCCCGCAGCAGGACGCCCAGCCCGGTCTTCTGGCCGGCGGACACGTCCTCGTCGCGGGCCTCGGCCTCGTCCATCGCCTCCTGGAAGGCGGGGGAGTCCTCCAGCTTCAGACGCAGGTACAGGCCCACGAGGCCGAGGATGCCGGCGCACCAGAACGGCAGACGCCAGCCCCAGGCCTCCATGGAGTCCTGGCCGAGGGCGGCGTTGAGCAGGGCGACGAGGCCGGCACCCAGGGCGAAGCCCAGGTAGGTGCCGGAGTCGAGGAAGGAGCCCCAGTGCCCGCGCCTGTTGTCGGGCGCGTACTCGGCGGTGAAGGTCATCGCGCCGGCGTACTCGCCGCCGGCGGCGAAGCCCTGGATCAGCCGGGCCCCGATGAGCATCAGCACCGCGGCCCAGCCGGGCACCATGCTGACCGGGATGAAGCCGATGGCGACGGTGCCGGCGGCCATCATGATCATGGTGGTGGCCAGCACGGACTGGCGTCCGATCCTGTCGCCCAACGGTCCGAAGAACATGCCGCCGAGCGGGCGGATGAGGAAGGAGATCGCGAAGGTGCCGAAGGTGGCGACCAGGGCGAGGGAGTCAGACAGGGAGTCGAAGAAGACGGCGGACATGGTGACGGCGAGGTAGCCGTAGACGCCGTAGTCGAACCACTCCATCATGTTGCCGAGGGCGGCTCCGCCGGCGGCGCGTTTGAGCGTGGGTTCGTCGACCACGGTCACGTGGTCGGGTGTGTACGGCTCGGTCAGTGCGGAGGCGTCGCGACGGTAGCGGCGTAGGCGGGCTGAGCGGACTTTCCCGCTGAGTGTGCTGTTGTTTCGGGGCACCGGGGCTCCTCGTGGTGGTCGTCCCGTCGCGGGAGAATACCGTCGCGGCGAGCCCGCGCGTGGACGCTGTTTCCACCGGTTTCCACCGGGTGAAGTGACGCCGTCCGTTGCGGAGACCCTTTCCATCGGTACCCCGGCAGCGCGTCCGCTGCAAACAAGACGCACAGTTGAATGCACGGTTAATAAAGTTCACAATGTGGATTGACCTGTGGAAATGTGCATAACCTGTCTGTTTTTCGTCCTGGGGTTCCGATCCGGCACCGCGAACCTGTCCACAATGTGGATAACTGTCGGCAAACGGCACGGTCAAAGGTGCGGCAGCCACCCTGACGAATGTCATGGTCCGGCCGTGACACCGGGGTATTTCCGGGACACCGCGACCGGCGTTCACTGGGGAGCATGAACACGACATTTCCCGCGGACCACCACGCAGAAGAACACACGGAACACAGCGAAGAACACAGCGAAGAACACAGCACAGCTCCGGTGAATAACGGGGGAATTTCCGTCATCCGGGCCAGCTGCCTGACCAGACGCTCCGGCTCCGGCAGATCCACCCCTCATCGACCTCGTCCTCGGCTTCACCGCACCCACCGCCGGTACTGTCCGAGGTCCCCGGAACCACCTGTCCTCGGTGATCGGCAAGACCGGGGCGGCGAACCGGCACGAGGCGGTCAGTGCCGCGCGGGAGAACAGGTGGCTGTGAGTACCTGCCTCAGCCGCGACGCGTGACGGACAGGACCAGCGGGACGGAGATGAGCGTGACCGCCGTGCCGAAGAGGAACACCGGGACGTACCCGGTGTGCGGGGCGATGAGCGCGATGACGAACGGAACGAAGAAACCGACGTAGGTCAGTGAGTAGAAGATGCCGGTGAGCGCGCCGAGCTCGTCGGGCGGGGCGATGCGCTGCACCTCACGCAGGCCGGAGACCATCATGATGCCGTAGGCGGTGCCCAGCACCATCGCCGTGGGGATCATCAGCCAGGCGGCGGCCGCACCCGGGGCGAGGGTGGTGACGGCCACGGCCAGCAGCATGCCGACGGTCGCGGTGCCCAGCCCCAGGACGGCGGGGTGGGGCTTCGCGCCGAGGTCGGCGTGGCGTCCGATCCTCGGCTGGACGGCCGCGCCGGTGAGCATGGTGACCCCGGCGATGAGCCCGGTGTAGGCGACGTTCGGGCCGACGCTCTCCGCAGCCACCGGGGCGAGGGCGGCGAAGGAGGTCGTGGCGCAGCCGAAGACCCACGGCGCCCAGGACGCCACGGCGAGCAGGAAGTGCCGGGACCTGGCGGAGCCTGGAAGGAGGTGCCTCCTCGTGTCCGGGGTGGGGCCGGTGCCGGTGTGCGCCGGTGGGGGCGGGGCGGAGGTGGTCCACACCAGCGGGGTGAGCACGAGGATCATGACCAGGTGAAGGGCGAGACCGGTGGTGTCCGGGCCGGGCAACCACTCGGCGACGGGGCCGGTGACCAGCGGTCCGACACCGAACCCGGCGGAGGTCGCGATGGTGGCGCGCCGGGCGGCGGCACCTGGGCCGTCCTCGGCGGGGGTGACCTCCTTGAGCCAGGACGCCCCGGCGGCCATCACCAGTCCGACGGCGACACCGGTGAGCATGCGTCCGACGACGAGGATCAGCGGACTCGTCGGCTCGTCGAAGAAGTGGGCGACGAGGGTGGTCAGCGTGCCGACCGCGGAGAAGAGCAGGGACGGTCGGACGAGGGCGCGGCGTCCGACCCGGTCGGAGAGCGGGCCGCCGAACAACAGTGCGGGGACGAGACCCACGATGTAGATCGCGAGGAGGAAGTTCACCTGGGCCTGGCTGAGGTCGTGGACTTCGCGCATGACGGGCAGCAGCGGGGCGAAGAGGATCGCACCGAAGGAGATGGCGAACATGCCCAGGGCGACGCGCAGCCACGGGGCCGGGCCAGCGGGGGTGTCTCCGACGGACGGGGCAGAGGTCGGACCGCCCTGGGGGTGGCGATCCTGCGGTGAATGTGCCATAGGTAACAATATTGACACAGAAAGCACATGGGCGGACGCGCGGGGTGGTGGGATGGGGGCCGTGTGGCAGCAGAGGGTGGACCACGAAGGATGACCTGTGTACTGTGGGTACAGTTAAGTGATATCAGTTAATTCCGGCCGGGTGGGTCGGGGAGGAGACGGGCGTGGCTACGGATCTGAGCCTGTTGATCGGAATGGTCATGCTCACGATGGTGTGCGGGGGCATGGCGTCCGCCAGTGCGAAAGGTGCCCTGTCTCGCAATGGAGCGATCGGGGTCCGGACGAAGGCCACGACGTCCTCCGACGCCGCCTGGGACACCGGACACCGTGCTGCGGCCCCGATAATGCGGTGGGGCTCCCGGTTCGGCATGCTGATGACGGTGGTGACCGTCGTCGTTGTGATCATTGTGCGCCCAGGCGAGAATCCGGGGTGGGAGCTCGTCGTGCCGGGGGTCGGCTTCCTGGGCGTGGTCGTGGGGATCTGCTGGTCGGGGTTCGTCGCGAACCGGGCGGCGAAGGCTGTGGGGTAGGGGCTGCGGAGGTTGCGTCACATAATCCCCCTCCGCCTTCTGCCCGCTGCCTGCTGTCACGGAACTCCCGACAAAGTGACACAAACGGCGGTGTGGCGAGGGGGAGTTGGGACGCCTGGGTTTCGGTGTACCCTACCCAGCCATGACGAGAATTCGGCGGGGAGCCGCGACGGCGGCACTTCCGGCGCTCGCGCTGGTGGTGGCGACAGCGTTGGCAGGGTGCACCGACGACAGCGGAGACAGTGACGGCACGGAGCAGTCCGTGGTCACGGTGACGAGCACGGCGTCCTCTCCGGTCCAGCCGGAACCGACGCCGGGGGAGGACGAGGTACCCGTCCCTGACCTGCCGGAACCCGCCCAGGCACCGGGGGAGATCGTGGGGTCTGTGGACAGTTCCACGGATTCCGCCACGAACTCGTCGACCGGTGGTCCGGCGCTCGGCGACGCCTGCATCGGCGCGAACATCGGCATGCGTGCGACGGCCGATGACGGGACCGGCATCATCTGTGACAACTACTCCTGGCAGGCCGATGTCGGGCAGTCTCCGACGGATCCCTGGGTCGACGGTCAGATCGAATGGGGCAACTGCATCGCGGAGAAGACCGTCGAGGAGTGCCGGGCCGCGTCTCACCGTGGGCCAGCAGCGTGAGATCGTCGGCGAAGACCGGGCACCGAGGCGCAGCATCGCGGTCGGGGAAGATCCCCACGGTGTCGGTCCGGCGTCGGATCCCCTTGTTCAACCACTCGGTGGGATTGTTCGACCAGATCTGCCGCCACACACTACCGGGCACGAACGTGAACGCCAGGATCTCCTCGAGGGCGGCTTCCAGGTGCTCGGCGGCTGCCGGGATCCTGTCATCCAGCAACGGCGACGACGTCCCTGGCCTGGCCTGGGCCCAGACCTTGTCGGGGTAGACCTCGGCGATCGTGGCTTTGATCCCGCCATGGCCGTCACT
>NZ_CACZOO010000241.1 GCF_902782855.1 uncultured Corynebacterium sp. | reverse complement strand
GCCGGTGCAGCCCAGGTCTCGCAGCTGCTCACCCAGATGGCGGACGGGATGAGTGTCCAGCAGGGATCCGCAGTCACCGTCACCGACGTCGTCGCCGGCGGCAGGAACGCAGGTGCCATCAACATGGCGATCATCGCCGCGCTCATTCCGGGTCTGGCCGGTTCCATGGTCGGGTTCATGGCGGTGAAGCGGGCGGTCAACCGGTTCGCCACACTGACTGCGGCCGGTGTCGTCTCCGGCATACTCTCCGGTCTCATTCTGGGGCCGTGGTTCGGTGTGCTGGCGGGCAACTACTGGGCCGGGGCGCTGGCCATCGGCCTGGGCACCATGGCGATCGGCGGGTTCATCACCGGGCTGGGTGCGTTGCTCGGCGGCAAGGGGCTGGGGATCGGTGCCCTGACCATCATGCTCTTCGCCAACCCGTGGAGCGGCAACATGGCACCGAAGGAGTTCCTGCCGGAACCGTGGGGCACGATCGGCTCCTACATGCCGAACGGCACGCTGATCACCCTGCTGCGAGACCTCAGCTACTTCCCCTCCGCCCCCACCGCCGGGCTCTGGTGGACACTCATCGCCTGGGTCGCCTTCGGCCTGGTCTGCCTCGGTGCCGGCTCGTGGGTGCAGGAGAAGAAGGCTGCGGAGGTCGCAGGTGCGGATCAGTAGGATCCCCCGGACAAGCAAATATTTTCAGTCTGAATATAAGAGCGCGTCAGTAGATGTGCCGCGCGCCACAGGTCGCCGGTGACCTGGGACGACGTTTGTACGGGGGAGTTCATAATGGGGTGAACGGAGGGGCGGGGAGCGGCGGGTTCCGGCATTGTGACGCCACTGGGCCACACTCGGTCTGTCCCGTCGCGCAGTGGGCTGGGCCAGTGGGGCCGGGCAGCGGCCTGGGCAGGACGACGCACAGCACGTTGACCGGCGAGGAGATCCACCATGACCCAGGGAAGACACCGGGCTCCGACCGCCCGGGTCCTGGTGTCCCTCGCCACCCTGGTGCGGTTGTCCTACCGGGCCTTCCGCGGACATGCGGCCCGGCTCATCCTCACGGTCCTCGCGATCGGGGTCTCCGTCTGCTTCCTCTGCGGGTCCCTCGCCCTCGCCGGGCTCATGGACTCCACCGTTGCCCGCCTGATGTCCTCCGACTACGAGGGAGCGGACATCGTCGTCCGCCCCGGGGAGGGACGCGCGGCACTGCCGGTGGACGCGGTGTCCCGCGCCCTGGAGGTCGACGGGGTCGACCGGGCGGTCGTCCTGGACGAGCGCACCGTCTTCCTGGAACAGGGCCTGGCGGAGGACGCCTCGGTTCGCGTCCGGCCGTGGTACGGACCGGACGAGTCGGTGGGCCCCGGGACACAGCTGGTGGAGGGCACTGCTCCGGGACCGGGTGAGGCACTGGTCAACGCCACGTCCGCGACCGGGGCCCTGGCGCCGGGGTCGGTGATCCTGGTGGGCGACGGCACCTTCTCCTACGCGGTCACGGTGACGGGCACGTGGACCGGGCGTGCGGACACCGCCGACCAGGTGGGTCTGGCGGTGAACATCGACGACTACACCTCCCGCTACCTCACCGTCGGCGTCCCCACGCTCCTCGTGGCGGTCACCGGTGACGGCACCGACGGCACCGACGGCACCGTCGGCACCGACGACGTCACCGTCGGCGCACTCACCACGGCACTCACCAGTCCCGGGTTCGGGGTCCCCGACGTACGCCCCGGGGCGGAGGTCGTCGCGGAGGCCCGGGCGAGTACCGCGTCCGCCCTCGGTTTCGTCCGGTACCTGCTCTACGGGTTCAGCGGGGTGGCGCTGCTCGCCTCGATGTTCATCATCACCAACACCTTCACCATGAGTGTCGCTCAGCGCCTCCGGAGCCTGTCCCTGTTGCGCACCCTCGGTGTCTCCCGCCGGCAGGTGACCCTTCTCGTCCTCGGCGAGGCCCTGTTGTGGGGTGTGCTGGGGTCCGTGGTCGGGGTCGCCGGCGCCGTGGGGGCGGTCACGCTGCTCCGCGGCATCGTCGAACGTGGGACGGAGGCGCTCCCCCTCGGGGAGGACACCTTCGGGATGTGGACGTTGCTGACCCCCGTCGCCGTGGGGATCGTCATGACCCTGGTCAGTGCCGCTGCCCCCGCTCTGCGCGCGGGCGGCGTGTCCCCGCTCGAAGGGGCCCGTCGGGCCGGGCGTCCGCCGGCGTCCGCAGGAACCCGACGCTCCGTGGCCGGACTGACGGGAGTGTGCGCCGGTGTGGCGATGTGGGAGTTCGCCCTGCTGGCGCAGGGGCGGGGGACCGTCATGCGGGCGGTGGTGAGCGGTTCCGGAGCGGTGATGGTCCTGATCGGGGTGTATCTGGCTTCCCCGGCGGTGATCGGCCGGTTGACCACCCTGTGGGACCGGTACGGCAACCGGCCCCCGGCGGTCAGGCTCGCGGCCCTGCAGGCGCGCCGGGATCCGCACCGTGCGGCGGGCACCGCCTTCGCCCTCACCCTGGGGCTGATGCTGACCACGGTCACCGGCATGTTCGGCGCCTCCATGTCGCGGTCGGTGGCGGGGGCCGTCGACAGTGAGGTGACCGCGGACTTCGTGGTCAGTGCGCCCAACGGGACGACGAGTGTCTCCCTGCCGGGGATGGTCGTCCGGGCACTGCCGGAGGTCGAGGGCGTGGGGTCCACCTTCGCCCTCGGCAAGGCCCCGGCGATCATCGGGGCAGGGCGGAACGCGGTTTCCCTGGTCTCGGTCAGTGACGACGACCCGCGCACGGCGCTGGACCTCGGACAGACCCGTGGCTCGTTCGACCTGGGTACCGGGCATGGTGTGCTGCTGGACGCGACGTTCGCGAGGACCCACGGGTACCGGATCGGTGACCGGGTCGAGCTGGGGGTCCCCGGGCAGTCCCTCACCGCAGCCCTGCCGGTACAGGGGATCTACGGCGGTTCACGCATCCTCGGCACCATGGTGGTCAGTTCCACCGCCTTCTGGGACCTCGCCCCCGGTGACCGGGCCCTCGGCGGGCACCGGGCCCTGGCAGTCGCGGTCAGTGCGGACGACACTGTGGGCACGGCCACCTTAGAGGAGAGACTGGAGGGGGTCGTGGACTCGGCCCCGATGGTCTCGGTCCAGACCCCGCAGGAGTTCGCCGGGGCACAGACCGCGCTGCTCGACCGCCTTGTCGCCATCGGGTACGCGATGTGCGCACTCGGCGTGCTGGTCGCCCTGCTCGGGGTGGTCAACACGCTGGCACTGTCCGTGGCGGAGCGGCGCCGGGAGATCGGCATGCTCCGGGTCATCGGTGCGCCCCGGGGGCTGGTCCGCCGGATGGTGACCGTGGAGGCGGTGCGTACCGCACTGTACGGCGGCGTGCTCGGCGTGCTCACCGGGCTGGCGTCCGGGGCCGCGGTGCTCGGCGTGCTCGGGGATGTGGGGTTGGACTCTGTTGTGGTGCCGTGGCGGCTGGTCGCAGGTGTCCTCGTCGGATCCGTGGCGGTCGGGGCGCTCGCCGCGCTGCTCCCGGCGGTGAGGGCGGCCCGGGTTCCGCCGCTGGAGGCGGTGGCGGAGCAGACCTGATCAGGCACCGGCTCAGCCGACCGCCGGCGCACCGGCACCACGGAATTCCTCCGACGCCCTCTGGTCCATCGCCGTCCACCACCCACAACGGAGGACGTATCGCCTTCGGCCCGGACGGGATGCTGTACGCCACCGTTGGAGACGCGGGCGACAACTACGGCTGGCCGATTCTGGAGGGCATCCCGGACGACGGCGGACACCCTCCACATCGCGGCTCTGCGCGGTGAGCGGCTCATCGACGTCCCGCCGGACGATCCGACGACCTCCACCGACCGGTTCGTCGGTGAGTACGGACGCCTGCGCGACGTCACCGTCACGCCGACGGTGGGCTGTGGCTGCTGACGAACAATACCGACGGACGCGGGGCGCACTGTTGTTCACCCGGATCACCGGGCGTGGCAACCGGGAAGCCGGCAGCTACCCGGCCTTGGACGCGGTCTCGACCAGCGTCTCGGCGAACTCCAGTGCGTCTTCGGTGGTCTCCGCGGAGTCCGCGACGCGGAACTCGAGGATCTCGTCACGGTGGTTGTGGGAGTAGGCCTTCTGTCCCTCACCCTTCTCCCGGCGCTTCCGCAGCAGCTCCTCGCGCTGCTCCAGGGGGGTCAGGGGATTACCGAACATCCGGCGGGCGACCTCGGGGGTGAAGACGCGGGGCGTCTTCGCCGGGGTCTTCAGCAGCAGCGGCTCCATGTAACGCACCGCCCGCGGGCAGATGCGCTTGAGCAGCCAGATGAACAGCTTCGGATTGTTGTCCAGCACCTTGTAGACCGGACGCCAGAAGGCGATGGACAGCGAGTCCATGAGGCGGGACTGCTTCACGCCGAGCATCGGACGCATCCACCGCGGGTAGGTGGCGATGACGGACCACCGCAGGAACGGGCGTCCCAGCCTGGTGAACCACTTCGGCAGATCGGGTTCGATGGTGACGAACCCGTCGAGGATGTGGTCGGTGTTCCGGATCGCGGCCTCGGAGGCGGAGAGCTTCTCCCGCCAGTCGTCGAAGAACTTCTGGACCTCACCGCGGGTCTTCGGCAGGTCCTCCTGACGGATCGGCTGGAACGCCGCGGAGATCGCCATCTGTGCCCAGTACTCGTTCTCCTCGTCGCGGGAGAGTTTTCCGGGGCCGAACTTCTCGTAGCAGTAGAGCATCGAGTGCCATGCGGTGACGTGGATCCACATCTGGGAGTCCGGGTTGTTCGCCTCGAAGTTGTTCCCGGTGACCGGGTTCACGCCGTAGGAGCGGTCGTGGACCTTCATGAGGATGTCGGACATGCGCGTCATCGTCTGTGCGTCCGCGGTGAGGACGGCTGCGAAGTACTCCATGGTCCGGTCGTAGCGGACCGGGGTGCGCTTGTACACCTGGCCGGAGGCGTCGACTGCGGCGACGAGGTCGGGATCCAGGTGCTCGAGGGTGACGGCACGCGCGAAGGCCTGGAGGGCGAACACGGGGAAGCTCCACACCTTCCAGGCGATAGAATCCGGGCCGAAGAAGCCCTCGTCCTCGCGGACGAGCGTGTCGTCCTTGCCACCGCGCTTGAACCGTCGGCTCTGCTTGCCGCGCCGGTCCTCTTCTTCGGTGGGGGTCGGTGCGGCAGAAGCCGGTGTGGCGGTGTCGGTCGCCATGTCCCCGAGACTGCGGTCGGCGAGCTCCTCGGTCAGCTCGCCGGCATTTCCGGTGAAAGGGCAGCTCATGATGTCCTCCGTAGTGCGACAGGTCGTCAGACCGTCGCTGTTCTGTAATGCGTGTTCCAGAAACTATAGAATACTCCCGTCCGTGAGGGAAGAGACATCGTGAAAAGAATGTGTCTGCAGACACATTTCGCCGGAGTGTGGTCGCTGCCAGATCACGGACCGGCAGTCCGCCTCTGCCCTGCCTCCACCCTGCCTCTGCCCTGCCTCCACCCTGCCTCTGCCCCGCTCATGGCTCGATGAGGAGCTTGCCGCCGCGGGTCGCACCGGCGGGGGAGACGAGGTTGTGCAGTGCGTCCGGCAGACCGGTCAGGCAGGTGTGGGCCGCGACCGGGGTACGCAGCAGGCCCCGGCGTTGCAGGGCGAACACCGGGTGGAAGAGTCCGGGCAGGTCAGACTGTGCTTCACCGGACGGGGAGTGGACCGTGTCGCGTAGCCGGAACATCTCCACCCGGGTGCCGCGGCGCCCGTCGAAGCAGGCGGTCGGCAGCGGCTCCCCAGACAGCAGCCCGTAGAGGACGAGCGTGCCGCCGGGTGCCAGCGCGTCCACGAGATCCAGGCCCAGCTCACCGCCGACACAGTCGAGGATCACGTCCGCACCGTGGATCCGGGTACGCCAGTCCAGTTCACGCATGCTGACCACCGCGGCCCACCGGCCGGGGTCGGCGACGTGGTGACCCGGCGTCCCGCGGACCAGTCCGACCGGGCGGACGCCGGTGAGTTCGGTGAGCAGTTCCGCGATGTGCCCGGCGATGGCGGAGGTCGCAGCGGTGACGACGACGGTCGGTGTGCGGCCCGGGGTGCACAACGGCAGGCAGTGGTCCCGCACCATCATCGACGCGGTCAGCGGGTTGATGTAGGAGAAGCACGCGGTGGCGTCATCCAGGTCATCGGGGACCGGGACGCACCACGCGCGGTCCACGTTGCGTAGCTGCGACCAGCAACCGGGCCCGCCGAGCGGCAGGACGCGGCGCCCTTCCTCGGGACCGGACTCGATGACGCCCACCCCCTCGAACCCGGGGACCAGTGGGAACGTGGTGCGCGACAGGTACGCCCCGGAGACGGTGACGGCGTCCGACGGATTGACCGTCGTGGCCGTCATCCGGACGCGGACCTGGCCGGGTGCTGGTTCGCCCGGCTCCGGCACCTCGCGGATGCGGACGACCTCGGCGAGGGGCCCGGGACGGTCGGCGACGGCGATCTTCATGACTGTTCAGCGTAGTCACTCCATGGTGGTCAGCACTCCGTCGGCATGTCGAGATGCTGCGGCCGGGATCGGGCGTGGCCGGAGACGCCGTCCGAAAGGACGGACCCGCCGAGGAAGTGACACCTTCCTGCGACGGGTCCTGGAGAACTCGGTAGCTAAAGTCATCGCGAACTACGTTCGTGATGGGTTCGAGTGGCTGCTGAATCTCTGAGGCCGGAAGCGGGTGACTGGAAGCTCCAACTACTGGTCATCCGCTTCTCCATGTGATGAGGGCCGCTCATCACCGTTTTCTCTACTCCGGCTCCCCTGACCACTCAACGGGGCGACCAAAGGTGGCGATGGTGGTCATCTCGGCGTGGTTCGACTTCGCGACCAGCGGGATTCCGCGCTGGATGAGCCAGTGCAGCATGACCTGGGGAACGGACTTGCCGTGGTTCTCGGCGATGACCTGCAGGACAGTGCTGGCGGCGGCGTCCGGGTTGCCCTGGGCGAGAGGGGCCCATGCCTGGACGACGGTGCCGTTGGCGGTGCCGAGTTCCACCATCTCCTTCTGCTGGTTCAGCGGGTGGGTCTCGCGCTGGTTCACCGCGGGGACGATGCCGGTGCTCTTCACCAGGTCGTGGTAGCGGTCGGTGCAGAAGTACGGCCGGGATCGTGACCGCCTCGCGCCACTGGTCAACGAGGTGGCGTCCCGGTGGACACCCCCGACGAGGTCCGCGAGTTCCTCGGCGGGTCGTCGATCTCCCCGGCAACCGGGACTTCGGGAACGCCACGGCGGGGGCTCTTCGCCGGACGGGGGTGCGCAGGTCGGGGTGAATGGGCCGACTGGCCGGAGACGTGCGCGGGTCGTGTGAGTAACGGTCGCACTGTGAGGCCCCGGCCCCTGTTCCCGGGACCCAGGTGCGACGGTTCATCACCGCAGGCAGAAGGTCTCCGCGTTGGTACGGAAGACGGCGTCCACGTACTCCT
>NZ_CACZOO010000240.1 GCF_902782855.1 uncultured Corynebacterium sp. | reverse complement strand
GGCGACGGCGGCCGTGCTCACGATGGCGGTCGGCGTCCTCGCGCTCGGGGCACCGATGTCGGTGGTGTACGTGATGCCGTACTCGGAGTCGTTGTACACGGCGTGCGCGGTGTGGGCGGTGGTCATGCTGCTCCGACGCCGCTACCTCACCGCCGGTGTGCTGGTCCTCGTCGCCGGGCTGACCCGGCTGACCGCTGCGGCCCTGGTCCTGACCCTCGTCGCCGCCGCAGTGGTCGAACTCGTGCGCTGGTGGCACGGTCGGCGCGGCAGGCGGGACGCCGCCGCCCCGCAGGACGCCGGGAACGCCGGGGACGCCGGGGCCGCCGTGTCTGTCGGCACGGTCCTGCGCGCGTGCGCCGCGCCGGTCATCGGCGTCCTCGGGATCGCCGCGTACATTTCCTGGGCGGACGTGAAGGCCGCCGGTGTCGGCGGCTACTTCGCCGCCCAGGACCGCGGCTGGCACTCCGGTTTCGACTACGGGGTGGCGACCTGGGACTGGATCACCTCGACCTCCCTGGACCTCACCACGACGGTCGGTGCGGGCGGTGCGGTCGACGGCACGATGCCCGGCTACGCGGTCTCCACCTGGTCGATGATCCTCGTCGCGCTGCTGTGCGTGGCGTCCCTGTGGCCGCTGGCGACCGGGCGGATACCGTGGCAGCTGTGGCTTCCCGCGGTGGTGGTGGCGGGAATGACGCTGGGGTCTGACGGGATCATGCACTCGCGCCCCCGGCTGCTGCTCATTCCGGTGCTCTTCCTGCTGACACCGCCGGTGGTGTGGGCGTTGGCCCGGCTGCGCGTGCGGCTGGTGGACCGGCCCTGGGTCGCGGCGGTGCCGGTGGTCGTCGGTGTGGCGTGGTGTGCGGCCGGGTTCTGGGTGTCCGGCGAGATGCTCATCGGCTTCGCCTACGCGATCTGAGGACGCCGTGCCGGTGCCGGTCGGCGCGTCAGTCCACGCTCTTGCGCGAGAGGATGACGGTGCTGGCCACCATGACCCACAGTGCGGCGGCCATCGCCAGCCATCCGAGGCCGTGGACCTGGAACTTCTCCTCCAGCAGGGTGTAGCCGAGGACGAAGGCGACGATCGGCTCACCGATGGTCATCGCCGGCAGTGAGTTTTTCAGCGCGCCGGAATTGAAACTGATCTGCTGGACGCCGGTGCCGATCGCCGCGCAGGCCAGCAGCCCGTAGAATTCCCAGCTGGTGATCAGCCCGTGTGCCCCGTCGGAGGTGAAGATCGCGACGACCGATTTCGACAGTACGGCGAGATAACCCATGATGATTCCGGTGACCAGCCCCAGCAGCAGTGCGCGCTGGTTGGCGGGCCGGTGGCCGGCGAACCAGAACATCGCGACGATGACCACCAGACCGACGGCCAGGGCGAAGATCCAGGCGTCCAGCGCGGGAATGGACCGGCCGGGCAGCGGTTTGCCCCAGATCACCAGGACGCCCACCGCCACGGTCAGCAGTCCGGCCCAGAACATCTCCGACCTCGAGACGCGGCGGCCGTCGAACTTCGCCGACAGCGGCAGAGTGAACATCAGTGACAGAACGAGGATCGGCTGGACGACCAGCAGGGTGCCGAAACCCAGGGCGACGATCTGCAGTCCGTAACCGGCGAGGGCGCACAGGACGCCTCCCCACCACTTCGGCCGCATGACGGCGGCGAGCAGTGGGGAGCCGTGGGCGTCGTCGGGGTCGCCGGACGTCTGCTCCGCGATCTGGTGCCTGAGGACGGTGCCCCAGGCGATGGTCAGTGCGGAGAGAAGGGCGAAGACGACAGCGAGGGCGTTGCTGTGCATCATCGGGGTTTAAGGCTATAGGAATCCCCGGTCGCACGGAGAGTCGGCGCTATTTCGCGAAGTACTTCTCGATCTGGTCGAGGATCTCCATCGCGGAGTAGTAGTCGATGCGGAATGCGGATGCGCCGAGCTCGAAGACCCGGTCATTCTTGACCGCGTCAGCGTTGGCGAGGGTCGGGATGGCCTTGAGCTTGTCGATGACCGGCTCCTTGCCGTCGACGTTGATACCGAACACGGTCTTCCCGACGAGGGCCTTGTCAGCGTTCTCGCCGGTGACCTGCTTCACGTCGGTGCGTCCGGCGTAGTCGCCGTCGGCGCGGGCAACGTCGTCACCGGGGACGGACAGTTCCCAGCCGAGGTCCTTGATGATCTGACCCTGGGCGGAGGCTCCGGTCATGAAGTTGAGGTTGCCGCCCTGCGCCGGCAGGACGACGTTGACCGGCTGGTCCGGCTCGGTGATGTTCCCCTTGACCTCGGCGACACGGTCCTCGTAGTTCTTGATCGTGTCGGCAGCCTCGGTCTCGTGGCCGGTGACCTCGCCGATCTGGGTGGTGATCTCGCCCCAGGTCTTGTCGGAGTAGTCGAGGACGACGACCGGCACGCCCATCTTCTTCAGCTCGTCGATCTGGGCGGTGGCGGCGTCCGCGCCCTTGGCGGAGACGATGATGAGATCCGGGTCCTCGGCCGCGACCTTCTGCAGATCGGGCTCGAGCTGCCAGAGAGCCTTCACCCCTTCCTCGTCGGCCTCCTCGGCCCACTGGGAGAAGAAACCCTTGTCATCGGAGGTGGGTCCGGCTTTCGCGCCGCCGGAGGCGGCGTCCGAGGATGCGGACGAGGATGCGGACGATGAGGCGGACGAGGCGGACGCCGACGTGGTCGGGTCGGAGTCCGGATCGTCGTCGGAGCAGGCTGCGAGGCCGAGGGTGAGGGCGGTGGCGGCTGCCACGGCGGCGACTGACCGCGAGCGGTGGAAGAGCGGGCGTGAGGTCATGGGGGCTTCTCCTGGAAACGTGGTGGGCAGCTGCGCCCGGGGCGGGCGCTTGACAATCCACAGTAACGGTAGCGTTGCCTTATGTGTAGTGGGGGCGTCGTTTTCCTGCAGAACTACTTCACGAAAAGCTCGTCGATCCGGTTGAGCATCATCATCGCCGAGTAGTAGTCCATCCGGAACAGTTCCGGCGGCATGGTGTACACCCGGTCGTTGCGCACTGCGTAGGTGTCGGACAGGATCGGCATGTTCTTCAGGTACTCCGCCGGGTCCTCGCCGATGCCGGAGTCCACCGCCAGCACCGTGTGACCGGTGAATGCCTTGTCCTGGTTCTCGGCGGTCACCTGCTTCACGTCGGTGCGGCCGGCGAAGGGACCGTCCCTGCGTGCGACATCGTCGCCGGGGACGGTGAGGTCCCAGCCGAGTCGGGCGGCGACCCGGCCCTGGGGTGACTCGGCAGTCATGTAGTTGGCGTTGCCGGACCTGTCGGCGCTCGGCAGCACCAGACTGACCGGCTGCTCCGGCTCGTTGATGTTCGCCTTGACCTCGTCGACACGCTGGTTGAACTCGTCGATCCGGGCGGCGGCGTCCGCCTCCCGGCCGGTCATCTCGCCGATCTCCGTGGTGAGGTCGGTCCAGTCCATGTTCACGTAGTCGAGGACAACGACCGGCACACCGATCGCCCGGATCTTCTCGATACCGGTCACCGCAGAATCCTGGCCGTTCGCGGCGACGAGAATGAGGTCCGGGTCGGCGTTGACCAGGGTCTCCAGGTCCGGGCTGAGCTGCCAGAGGCTCTCTACGCCCTTGTCCCGGGCCTCATCGGCCCACTGGTTGAAGAAACCCTCGTCGTTGTCGGCGGTGGAGCCCTTCGTCGCACCACCGGTGGCCACGACCGGGGCGTCCACCGCCAGCAGTGAACCGGTGAGGCCTACCGCGGTGGAGACGATCCGCTGCGGCTGCTCGGGGATCTCCACGTTCTCGGTGGCACAGGTGGAGATGTCCAGCTGGTCCGTACAGTCCAGGTGGTGGTTCTTCACCGCCAGTGAGGGGACCGAGCGGGGCCAGGAGCCGTCGCCGGAGCCGCCGGTCGTGGGGTCGTCGTCGGAGTCGTCGCCGGAACAGGCGGCGAGACCGGTGGTCAGGGCGAGGGCGGCGATGACGGCGGTGGCGCCGCGGACGCCGCGGCGTCGGAGCGAATGGATCATGCGGGTTTTCCTCCGGGGGCATTGATGGTGTGAGCTTCGGGGACGTGGTCGTCAGCCAAGCACCGGCGGTCGTCGGAACGGGGGTCCCACCACTTGGCAAGCCAATGCTAGCCTTGCTGCTGACATTGTCGAAGAAAGGACCCCCGTGCCCCGTATCAGTCGCGACACCGACATCTACCCGATCTCCCTGCGCGAGCTGGAGGTACTGCGGGTGGAGGACCTCACCCCGGCCATGCGCCGCATCACCTTCGGAGGTTCCGGGCTCCTCGCGCACACCCGAGACGGTGAACCCGTACCTGCCCTCGTCAGCGACGGTTTCGACGATGACGTCCGGCTGATCCTGCCGGACCCGACCACCGGCGAACGGCCCTACCCGCACTCCCTCGGTGACGGCCGCCTCGACTGGAACGAGCAGGTCAACGACCTCTTCCGCACTTACACGGTGCGCTCCTGGACACCGGACGCCGGCGAGTCCGGTGAGCTCGCCATCGACTTCGCCCGGCACGGCGCCGGCCTCGCCGAGAACTGGTCGGCGACGGCCGGCGCAGGGGACAGGGTCTTCATCGCCGGACCGAAGAACTGCGGCTCCCACCCCTCCCACACCGACTGGCTGCTCCTCGTCGGTGACGAGACCGCCCTGCCCGCCGTCGGACGCTGCCTCGAGGAGTGCCCGGCAGACCACCCGGTCGTCGCCTTCGTGGAGGTGCCCACCCGCGCCGACATCCAGGACATCGACTGCGCCGCCGACCTCGACATGCACTGGGTCGTCCGTGACGAGGGCGGTGACTTCACCGAGGAACTGCTCACCCACGTCCGCGGCGGCGGGAAGGTCCCGGAGGGCACCCCCTTCGTGTGGGCGGCCGGTGAGGCAGGGCGACTCAGGACCGTCCGCGCCCTGGCGAAGAAGACGGGGGTGCCGCGCGAGCACGTCCAGATCACCGGCTACTGGCGGCGCAACAACGCCGTGGCCGAGGGCGCCGCCGCCGGAACCGCCGGAACCTCCAGCCTCTCCCCGCTCATGGAGCTCTACGAAATGGCGGAGATCGCCCCGGGGCTGGCCCTGCGCAGCGCCGCAGAACTCCGTGTCTTCGAGGTGGTGGACGCGGCGTCCGCCACCCCGGGCGCGACCCCGACCGTCGCCGACATCGCCCCCGCCGTCGGCGTCGGGGCGGGCGTCCTCCTGCGGTTCCTGCGCTACCTCGAGTCCCTCAAGCTGGTCACGCTCACCGCCCCGGAGCCCGACGAACTCTCCGGCGGGGACGCCGCCGCACTCACCGGGGTCGCACTGACCCCGCTGGGTCAGGAACTCTCCGACCCCGACGGGCCGGTCACCCGGCTCACCGGCCCGGAGGCGCTGCGTCCGCTGGCGTGGCTGCACCTCGCCGAGGGGCTGCGCTCGGGAGCCCCCGTCACCGTGGGATCCACCGGATCCACCTGGGCGCAGCTGCGGTCCACGGACCCCTCCATCGTCGAGAACCTGGCGGACGCCGAGGCCACCCGAGCCCAGTGGGTCGCCCCCGCCCTCGCCCAGGGCTTCGGCCCTCTCGCCGCGAAGCTCACCGGGGGAGCGGGCCTGACCTCGGTGGCGATCGCCGGCGCGGGGGAGGGCACCAGCGCCGCCGTCTACGCCGATGAACTGCTGCGACACCACGATGACCTG
The DNA here is from genome assembly GCF_902782855.1 of uncultured Corynebacterium sp. Classification (GTDB taxonomy): domain Bacteria; phylum Actinomycetota; class Actinomycetes; order Mycobacteriales; family Mycobacteriaceae; genus Corynebacterium. The sequence goes on along the minus strand of NZ_CACZOO010000240.1, from coordinate 9,463 downwards.
AGCGTCGTCATCCTCGACACCGGAGCCGGAACCGACCGGCTGACCGCCGAGGTGGGTGAGTCGCGCCGGGACCGGGTGACTGTGGTGGCCTGGGACCGGACGACCACCCCGGAGGTCACCGCCGGGGCGGTCATCGTCGTCGACCCCTGCGCCCTCGCCGCTCCGGAGGACGTTCCGGCGCTGCTGGAGTCGGCCGCCGGGATCGCCCCGCGGGTGGTCGTGGTCACCCGCCTGCTCGCCGAGACCGGCGACGAGGACCACGACTACGAGGAGGATCTCACCCGGCTGCTGCTCGACGGCCGGGCCGTCCCGACCAGGCGCGACCTGGCACGTGCGGTATCCGCCGCCGGCCTGACCGGTGTCGCCGACCTGCCGGTGGGCTGGGGGACGCACGCTGTGGTGACCCTGAGGATCTGACCCCGGATCCGGTGCCCGTCACGGTGGTCCCCGTGTTACCCTGCCTTGCCTGCTCAGGTACGCTGGACGGGTCTGAGGGCAGACGCCAGCAGCAGTAGACCGAGCAGCAGACGGAGTAACCAACAGTGGCCCTGATCGTCCAGAAGTACGGCGGATCGTCCCTGGAGAGCGCCGAGCGTATCCGGCGGGTCGCCCAACGCATCGTGGAGACCCGGAAGGCGGGTAACGACGTCGTCGTCGTGTGCTCGGCGATGGGTGACACCACCGATGAACTCCTCGACCTGGCCAACCAGGTAAACCCGGTCCCGCCGGGGCGTGAGATGGACATGCTCCTCACCGCCGGTGAGCGCATCTCCAACGCACTGGTCGCCATGGCGATCAACTCCTTCGGCGCCGAGGCACAGTCGTTCACCGGGTCCCAGGCCGGCGTCATCACCACGGAGCGGCACGGTAACGCCCGCATCGTGGATGTCACGCCCGGCCGTGTCCGTGAGGCACTCGACGAGGGCAAGATCTGCCTCGTCGCCGGCTTCCAGGGCGTCAACCGGGAGACCAGGGACATCACCACCCTGGGGCGTGGCGGCTCGGACACCACCGCCGTCGCGCTGGCCGCGGCGCTCGAGGCCGATGTCTGCGAGATCTACTCCGACGTCGACGGCGTCTACACCGCCGACCCCCGGATCGTGCACAACGCGCAGAAGCTCGACCACATCTCTTTCGAGGAGATGCTCGAGATGGCAGCCGTCGGTGCCAAGATCCTCATGCTGCGGTGCGTCGAGTACGCCCGTGCCTTCAATGTCCCGATTCACGTCCGTTCGTCATTCAGTAACGAGCCCGGCACCATCGTGTCCGGCTCTGTGGAGGATATTCCTGTGGAAGAAGCAGTCCTGACCGGTGTCGCCCACGACCGTTCCGAGGCCAAGGTCACTGTCCTCGGCATCCCCGACAAGCCGGGTGAGGCCGCCCGTGTCTTCCGCACCCTGGCGGATGCCGAGATCAACATCGACATGGTCCTGCAGAACATCTCCAGCGTGAACGACAACCTCACCGACATCACGTTCACCTGCCCGCGGGAGGACGCCCCCCGGGCCGTCGAACTGCTCAAGGGCCTGCAGGGCCCTGCGGCCGACCAGAAGTTCGGCAGCATCGTCTTCGACGACCAGATCGGCAAGGTCTCCCTCGTCGGCGCCGGCATGAAGTCCCACCCGGGCGTCACCGCGGACTTCTGCGAGGCCCTGCGGGACGTCGGCATCAACATCGAGCTGATCTCCACCTCCGAGATCCGCATCTCCGTTCTCATCCGGGACACCGACCTCGACAAGGCTGTCGCCGCCCTCCACGAGCGTTTCCAGCTCGGCGGCGAGAGTGAGGCCGTCGTCCACGCCGGCACCGGCCGGTAACCACACACCACCGTTGCCCGGTTGACCGTCTGAGGGTGGTTCCACCCCGTGCGGACCACCCTCAGACGGTCAACCCACACCCCAGAAAGGTTCACCCATGACCACTCTCGCCGTCGTCGGCGCGACCGGACAGGTCGGCCGCGTCATGCGTTCCATCCTTGTCGAGCGGAACTTCCCGGCAGACAGGGTCCGGTTCTTCGCCTCGGCCCGCTCCGCCGGCACCGAGATCGACTTCCGCGGGGAGAAGATCGTCGTCGAGGACGTCGCCGCGACCCCCACCGAGGAGCTCAAGGGCATCGACATCGCCCTGTTCTCCGCCGGCGGCGGCACCTCCCGGGAGCATGCACCCCGTTTCGCCGAGGCCGGTGCGACCGTCGTCGACAACTCGTCGGCGTGGCGCAAGGACCCTGAGGTCCCGCTCATCGTCTCCGAGGTCAACCCGGCCGACGCGAAGGACGTCCCCAAGGGCATCATCGCCAACCCGAACTGCACCACCATGGCAGCCATGCCGGTCATCGGTGCGCTGCACGCGAAGGCCGGCCTGACCCGGCTGCACGTGTCCAGCTACCAGGCGGTGTCCGGTTCGGGTCTGGCCGGGGTGAAGGCCCTGGCCGACCAGGTCCGCGCGAACGTGGAGGTCCTGGAGCAGCTGACCACCGACGGTTCCGCACTGGTCGCCGAGGATCTCGGGCCGTACGTCGCCCCGATCGCGTTCAACGCCCTGCCCTTCGCCGGCAATCTCGTCGATGACGGCTCCCTGGAGACCGACGAGGAGCAGAAGCTCCGCAACGAGTCCCGCAAGATCCTGCACATCCCTGACCTGAGGGTCGCCGGCACGTGCGTGCGAGTCCCGGTCTTCACCGGCCACACCATGACCGTGCACGCCGAGTTCGCTCAGGCGATCACCCCGGCCGAGGCGACCGCCGTGCTGGAGGCTACGCCGGGAGTCACGGTCGTCGACGTGCCGACCCCACTGGCGGCCGCGGGTGTCGACGAGTCGCTCGTCGGCCGTATCCGTCAGGATCAGTCCGTCGACGGAGACACGGGTCTGGTGCTCGTCGTCGCGGGGGACAACCTGCGCAAGGGGGCTGCACTCAATACGATCCAGATCGCGGAGCTGCTGGTCTAGCCGTTTCCGGTCGGGGGCTTCCGGTCCGGCGGCTCCCTGTCAAAAGGAGCCCGGTCAAAAGGAGCCCGGTCAAGAGGCTCCCGGTCAAGAGACCGCCGGTCCGGCGGGTGCTGCTGCTCCTGCATCCGGCGCGTTCCCGGCGTCCTCGCCGGGGATGTCGGCCCAGTGCTCGTGGACGAGGTCGAGGATCATCCGGGGGAACTCCGGCTCCAGCCCGGGGGTGGGTACGCGTACCAGGGGAACGCCGAGCTCGGCGGCGGTGTCGCGGGCCTCGGTGTCGAGGTCCCAGATGACCTCCATGTGGTCGGTGATGAATCCCACCGGGCAGAGCAGGACCGGTCTCCGGTCGCCTCCGGGGGACACCTCCCCGGATGCGCTCGCCATGCCTTCACCGGCGACGGTGGCCTCCAGGAAGTCACAGATGTCCGGTTCCAGCCACGGGATGTGGGGCGGGCCGGAACGGGACTGCCACACCAGTTCCACGTCCGCACCCGCAGCACCGTCGACGGCGAAGGAGGAGAGTTCACGGATCTCCCGCGCCGCGGTGATGACCTGCCCGGAGTAACGGTGGGTGGAGTCCGCCGAGGAGGTCTCGTCGGCGCTGACCGGGATGGAGTGCGCGGCGAACAGCAGCCGGGCATCCTGCCGCTGGTCGGCGGGCATGGCTGCACGGGTTTCGTCGATGAGGCGGGCGAAGGCGGCGCGGAACAGGGGGTGGTCGTGGAAGGGGCGGATCTTCGTCATCGTGGGGGGCGTGAGGCCGGCGTCACGGCACGACGCCTCGGCCCGGGCGATGTCCTCCAGGTACTGGACGTGCCCGGAGTAGCCGCCCCACGCCGAGGTCGCCAGGACGAGCGCCTCGGTGACACCGTCGCGGGCCATCTGCGCGACCGTGTCCTCGACGAAGGGGTGCCAGTTCCGGTTGCCGAAGTAGACCGGGAGGGCGGTGCTCCCGTCGCTCAGCGGGGTGACCCGCTCGGCGATGAGTGATTCCAGGTCGGCGATGATGCGGAGGTTCTGGTCGGTGATGGGGCTCTTGCCGTCCATCGCGAAGTAGTGTTCACCGACCTCGGCGAGGCGCTCGCGGGGGATGCCTCGACCACGGGTCACGTTCTCGAGGAAGGGGATGACGTCCTCGTTCTTCTCCGGTCCCCCGAAGGACAGGACGAGCAGTGCGCGGTGGGAGTTCTGTGACGCCGGTTGAGCCATGGAGGCCAGCCTACCCGTGGGGGTGGCGGGAGTCTGAAATTCCGGTGGGGGTACCCCTTTGATACCCCGGGGGGTATAGTTCCGGTATGGCTGAATCACTCCACACCGTCATCGTCGGCGGCGTCGCCGGCGGCATGTCCACCGCCACCCGCCTGCGCCGCCGCGACGAGCACGCCCGGATCACTGTCATCGAGAAGTCCGGGCACGTCTCCTTTGCCAACTGCGGTCTGCCCTACTACATCGGCGGAGTCATCGGGGACCGGGCGGACCTGCTGCTGCAGACCCCCGCATCCCTCCATGAGCGCTTCCGTCTCGACGTGCACGTCAACACCGAGGTCACCGCCATCGACCGCGTCGCACACACCCTCGATGTCACCGACCTGGCCACCGGGCGGCGCCGGCAGGTCAGCTACGACCGTCTCGTGCTCTCCCCGGGCGCCTCCCCCGTGGTCCTTCCCGTCCCGGGTATCGAACGGGCCCTGTCACTGCGCACCGTGGAAGACACCGACCGTATCCACGACGCCGTCGCAGACCTCGCGCCCGGCGCCCACGTCGTCGTGGCCGGCGGTGGATTCATCGGCATCGAGGTCGCCGAGAACCTCGCGCACCGTGGGCTGGAGGTGACCGTCGTGGAGTACGGCCCGCAGATCATGGGTCCGCTCGACCCGGAGATCGCCGCTGTCGTCGAACGGCGGCTCGTCGGGCACGGCGTCCGCGTCCTCACCGGCACCGGCGTCACCGCCGTCGGGGAGGAAGCCGTCACCCTGTCCGACGGCACCACCCTCCCCGCCGCACTGGTCATCGCCGCCGCCGGCGTCCGACCGGCCACCGGCTTCGCCGCCGACGCGGGTCTGGAGACTCTCGCCGACGGTGCGCTGGTCGTCGACCGGACCTGGCGCACCACCGACCCCGACATCTTCGCCGTGGGCGACGCCACCGCCACCCCGGACTTCCTCACCGGCGACCCTGTCGTCGTGCCGCTGGCGCAGACCGCGAACCGGGACGGACGCCTGGTCGCCGACATCATCGTCGGTGACGACATCACCCTGCCCGCGACCTACGGCACCTCCGTGATGGGGGTCTTCGGGCTGCAGGTGGCTTCCACCGGCTGGACGGAGAAACGTCTGGTCGCGGCAGGTGTGCCCCACCAGGCCATCGCCACCCACCCGGCCGACCACGCCGGCTACTACCCGGGTGCGTCGACACTGTCGATGAAGCTGCTGGTCGGCACCGGCGGGTTCCGGGGTTCGGACCTGCGCGACCGTATCCTCGGCGCCCAGGTCGTCGGTGAGCACGGTGCGGACAAGCGTATCGACGTCATCGCCACCGCCATGCAGTCCGGGCGCCGTGCCTCGGAACTGCTCGACCTGGAGCTCGCCTACGCCCCGCAGTTCGGGTCGGCGAAGGACCCGGTGAACATGGTGGGCTATGTCGCCGACAACCTGCGCACCGGGCGGACCGACCTGGTCACCTGGTCGCGGATCGGGGAGCTTCCGGACGCCGCGCTGCTCGACGTGCGCAGTGCCGGGGAGTTCGCGGGCGGTTCGCTGCCGGGTGCGGTGAACATCCCGCTCGATGAACTCCGGGACCGGCTCGAGGAGGTGCGGGCGCTGTGCGCCGGCGGGCACGGCGGGCACGGCGGTGACGTCCGGCCGCTGGTGGTCTTCTGCCAGGTCGGGCAGCGTGGACATGTGGCGGAGTCGCTGTTGCGCGGCGAGGGGTTCGTGGAGGTCCGCAACCTCACCGGCGGCTACCGGACCTGGTGTGACGGCCAGGCCTCGCTGCGTTCTGCACCGCAGTCGCCGCCGCGGTGACCGGTGTAGCGTCGTTGTGGTCAGACAAACGTCACAGCACCGCAAGGAGAACACCATGGCCGACCACGGCGACCACGGCACAGACGCCGCCACCCCCACCCGCGAACTGAAGTTCGTCTTCCTGTCCACCGAGGACATCGAGGCCTCCCTCGCCTTCTACACCGGGGTTCTCGGCTTCCCGTTGAAGTTCCGCGACGGTTCGCATTTCGCGGCGCTCGACGCAGGGCAGATCACCCTGGCGCTGTGCACCCCGATCGACCACCCGATCCCGGGCAAGGTCGTCATCGGTGTCAAGAGCGACGACCCGGACCGGGACGCGGCCCTGGTGGACGCCAACGGTGGTGCAGTCGTCCAGGAGGCGCACGACGACGCCCATGAGCGGCGCGCCGTGGTCTACGACAACGAGGGCAACGGCATCGTCTTCTACCGGTCGCTGCACCGGTAGCACGCCGGGCCAGTAGGCCGGGACCTGCCGGGTCAGGCCAGTCGCAGGTGGTCGCCGGTGCCCCGGCCCTGCCGGGGTGCGCCGGCGGCCTGTTGCGCCTCGAGCAGGTCCGCGCGAGCCCGGGCGACCCGGGAACGGATCGTGCCGACGCGCACCCCGCAGATGTCCGCGGCCTCCGCGTACGAGTAACCGAGGACCTGGGTGAGGGTCAGTGCTTCACGCCGGTCGGGGGAGAGGTTGTCGAGCAGTGCCCGGGCGTCCACCAGCTCGGCCCAGGTCTGGTCGCCGGCGGTGTCATGGGAGGGGGTCTGGTCGGCGGCGTCCTCCCACTCCTCGACGGACTTGCGGGGGCGCGCCATGTCGTGGCGGACGCTGTCGACCCACACGCGGCGGGCCAGCGAGAGGATCCAGGTGCGTGCCGAGGACCGCGCGGCGAACCGGGGCAGTGCCCCGAGGACGCGGAGATAGGTCTCCTGGGTGAGGTCGTCGGCCCGGTCGGTGTCGGCGAGGTGGGCCAGCAGGCGCCACACGTCGTCGTGGGTGGCCTCGATGAATTCGGAGAGTGCCGCCCGGTCGCCGGCGCCCGCTTTCAGGGCCAGGTCGGTGACGGCGGCGTCGACCTCCTCGCGGTCGGGGGTCGCTGACCGGCGGCGCCGGGGAAAGTGGTCTCGCACACCGGACACTCTAGCATCGGGCCGGTGAATACCCGGCGTCCGATAAGTGAAATACTATGAGTATTGAGTAACTGATCGGACGAAATGGTTTTCCGTGTATAACGGAGGCCGGAAGCTGTCGGAGGCTCCGACACGACGACCGGAGGAACACCATGACTGAACAGACCACCGAACAGACCACACCACCGACGTCCGCCGAGATCGCCGCCCGTGGCGTCTGCCCCTACGCAGGCCACTCCACCAATGTCAACGGTGCCCCGGTGCGCACTGAGGAGCACTCGGTGACCGTCGGCAGACAGGGCCCCGTCGCACTGACCGACACGCACCTCATCGAGAAGCACGCCCACTTCAACCGGGAGCGCATCCCGGAGCGCAACGTCCACGCCAAGGGCACCGGGGCCTTCGGCGAACTGACCGTCACCGAGGATGTGTCGCAGTACACGGCGGCCGACCTCTTCCAGCCCGGCCGCGTCACTCCGATGCTCGCCCGCATCTCCACCGTCGCCGGTGAGCAGGGCTTCCCCGACACCGTGCGTGACGTGCGCGGTTTCTCGTTGAAGTTCTACACCCGTCAGGGAAACTACGACATAGTCGGCAACAACACCCCGGTGTTCTTCCTGCGTGACGGCATGAAGTTCCCCGATTTCATCCGCTCCCAGAAGCGGTTGACCAATGGTCTGCGCAGCGCCGACATGCAGTGGGACTTCTGGACACGCAGCCCCGAGTCCGCCCACCAGGTCACCTATCTGATGGGCGACCGTGGCATCCCGACGGATGCGCGCCACATGGACGGTTTCAGCTCCCACACCTACCAGTGGATCAACGCCTCCGGTGGGCGCTTCTGGGTGAAGTACCACTTCAAGACCCGGCAGGGCTGGAAGTTCTTCACCGATGCCGAGGCCGGTGAGCTCATCGGTTCCGGCGACTTCGACCACACCCGGTCCGACCTCTACGGTGCCATCGAGCGGGGCGATCACCCGACGTGGGACGTGAAGGTCCAGATCATGCCGATCGAGGAGGCTGACGGGTACCGCTGGAACCCCTTCGACCTGACGAAGACGTGGTCGCAGAAGGACTACCCGTTGATCCCCGTGGGGCACTTCACCCTCAACGAGAATCCGCAGAACTTCTTCGCCCAGATCGAGCAGGCGGCGTTCGCGCCGTCCAACATCGTCCCCGGCATCGGGTTCTCGCCGGACAAGATGCTCATGGCACGTACCTTCGCTTACGCCGACACCCAGCGCTACCGGCTGGGAGTCAACTACAGCCAGATCCCGGTGAACCGGCCGATCGTCGAGGAACGCAACCTCTACACCGCCAAGGACGGTGCCACCGCACACGAGTTCCCACCGGCCGGCACGCCCACCTATTCGCCGAACCGCTTCGAGCGTGGCGAAGGCAGGGACGACGTGGACGACGGTTCCGGTGCGGTGCAGCGGGGGGTGGACGCCGGCGCCTCGAGGTACGGTTTCGGCCGCGGTGCCGAATCCGCCACGGGAACAGCCGGTGACCTGGGCCTGTTCGATGACAACTACGGTGGCGACCTCACCCGCGGGGCCTATGTCCGTCACCGGGACGACGACGACTTCATCCAGGCAGGTCAGCTGGTCCGCGAGGTCATGGACGACGCCGCCCGTGAGCGTCTGGCGGGCAACATAGCCCGTGCCATGCAGGGTGTCTCCGAGCAGGTCGAGAGGCAGTGCTGGGTGTACTGGGGCCACGTCGACCCGAACCTGCGCGACCGGGTGAAACAGCTCTACACGGAGATCAGAGGGTAGGGCTCGGGCAGGGCTCGTGCAGGGATCAGGTCCGGTCTTCTCCGGGCGGTCGCTGCGCCGGTATGCCGGGTCCGCACCCTCACAGGCATGGGGCGCAGCGACCGCCGGCACCCAGGCTGGGAGGGTGCGGGCTCTGCATCGGGGAGAGGTGGGGAGCAGGGACGGGGACGCGACGTGGGCGGGGTGGGGAGGGGCCGGACCGGGGCAGTTATTCTGAAGCCGGGCTACGGTGGGTGATGACTGTTCACACAGGAAGCGGAATGCCCCGCTTCCCCGACATAGCGCGCCGCCGGGTGACCGGGGGCGCGGAAAGGCCTGCATGACGGCAGATTCCCCTGCATCCCCTGCATCCCCTGCATCCGCCCGTATCAACTTCCGTTACCTCAGCGAACCCGACATGATCCGTGCCGGGGTCACCGACATCGCCACCTGCGTCGAGACGATGGAGGAGACCCTGATCCTCCTCGCCGACGGCGACTTCCGGATGGCCGGGGCCTCCGGTAACTCCCACGGGGCCCAGATCAACTTCCCCGCCCGCCCGGAGCACGAGGGGATGCCCGCCGACGGCCCCGACCGCCGCTTCATGGCGATGCCCGC
>NZ_CACZOO010000239.1 GCF_902782855.1 uncultured Corynebacterium sp. | reverse complement strand
CGGGGAGGGCGACGAGGGAGGCGTCGTGGACCGCCGGGTGGGCCAGGAGGTGGTTCTCGATCTCCTCGGCGCCGATCTTCTCCCCGCCCCGGTTGATCTGGTCCTTCGCCCGGCCGACGACGGTCAGCGTCCCGTCGCGGAAGACGACGATGTCGCCGGTGCGGTAGAAGCCGTCTGCGGTGAAGGAGCGGGCATTGACCTCCGGGGCACGGTGGTAGCGGCGGATCGTGTACGGTCCCCGCGTGAGCAGGTTCCCCGGAGTTCCCGGAGGCACGTCGACGTCCGCGTCATCGACGACACGGATCTCGTCCCACGGGCTCATCGGGCGGCCCTGCGTGGTGACGATCTCGTCGACCGACGCGTCCAGCGGAGTGTAGTTGACCAGGCCCTCCGCCATGCCGAAGACCTGCTGGAGCGTCCATCCGAGCTCGGGGCGGACACGCCGCGCCGCCGCTTCGGAGAGCTTCGCCCCGCCGACCCACACGGTGCGCACCGAGGAGAGGTCGTAGGAGTCACGCCCGGGGAAGTTCAGCAGACTGATCAGCGCCGGCGGCACCAGGGCGAGATGGGTGACGCGGTGCTCGGCGATCAGCGGCAGTACCTCGGTCGGCATCGGGTCGGCGCCGAATATGATGGACGCCCCGACCTGGACCGCACCGAGGATCCCCGGTGAACTCATCGTGAAGTTGTGGGACGCCGGCAGTGCGACGAGGAGCACGTCCCCGTGCCGGAGATCGCAGACCTCGAGGGACGCGCGCACGGAGTAGAGGTAGTCGTCATGGGTCCGTGGGATCTGTTTCGGCACGCCGGTCGTTCCACCGGAGAGCTGGAGGAAGGCCAGTTCGTCGGCGGGAACGTCGGCGGCGTCCGGTACCGGCAGGTCGGCGGCGCCCGCCCACGGCGTGGCCTCGTCGACGAGGACCGTGGTGAGTTCCCCGGCGTCGACTAAGTCGCTGAGGTCCCGGTGGACGCGGGTGAGGTGCCGGTTCGGGGTGGCGGTGGAGACGTAGAACCGGGCGGGGGTGTGCGCGGCGAAGTGGCGGATCTCGGCGGACCCGTGGGCGGGCAGTGAGAACACGGGCACCGCCCCGAGCCGCCAGAGGGCGAAGACGGTCTCCAGGTAGGTGACCGAGTTCGGCAGCTGCACGATGACGCCGGCACCGCGGCACACTCCGGCGTCGGACAGGACAGCGGCGGCGCGGGACACCCCCCGGTCGAGTGCTGACCAGGTGACGGTGCGGTGTCGGTCCGTGGCGGCGGTTTCGGACGGCCAGGCGTCGACCGCACGGCGGAACAGCTTCCAGTGGGTGTCACCGGTCCAGGCGCCGAGTGCGCGGTAGCGGGCCGCGTCCTCGGGGGTGACGCCGGTGGCCAGGACGGTAGATGGGTCAGGGGCGGACCCCGGCTCGGTGTCGGCGTCGGGGACAGTCTGATGGTTCACTGCAGTCCTTCCAGGATGACGGGGGTGATCGCGTCCCAGCCGGCGTCGGTGGCGAGGGCGGCGTGGGTGAGGTCGAGAGTGAGGGTGCGGGGCGTGCGGGGGAGGACGTCGGCCCAGGCGGAGGCAGGATCCCAGACCCGGTGCTCCTGCAGGTCGGTGACCCGCTCGTCGGCCCTTGTGGCGATGATGAGCTGAGCTTCGCCACCGAAGTCGGCGAGGTCCACCGGTTCTGCGCTGCGCAGCAGGGCGTCGCAGTAGGCGAGGTTCGTGCCGAGAGTGCGGGCGATCATTCCGGCGGCCTCCGCACCGCCGGGCAGGTCGTCGAGGTCCGGGACACCGGCGACAGCGGCGATCTGTGCGGCGGTGAGCTCGGGCGTCCCGCCGGGCGGGACGGGCAGCGGACCGGCACCGGACGGGTAGGCGTCCATGACGCCGAGCCAGGAGACCTCCTCACCGCGGCGCATCAGTTCCGCGGTCATCGCCTGGGCCAGCACGCCGCCGAAGGAGTAGCCGAGCAGCCGGTAGGGGCCGTGCGGCTGGACCTGTCGGACGGAGTCGACGTAGCCGGCGGCGAGTTCGGCGAGGTCCGGGACCTCCGGGTGGGGGTCGGGCAGTTGCAGGCCCGTGACCGGGATGTCGTGCCCGGCGAGCCGTTCCGCCAGGCCACGGAACGGCAGGGCGAACCCGCCGCCGGGGTGTACGGCGAAAACCGGGGTCCGGCTGCCCGGGCCGAGCGGCAGGATCTGGCTGGAGCCGCCGCCGGTGAGTCTGGCGGCGAGGGCTGTTGGGGAGCCGGTCTCGACGATGTCCTGGATGGTCACCCGGTCGAGGCCTTCGCGGCGCAGCCGGCCGAGCAGCCGCATCGCCAGCAGGGAGTGCCCGCCGATGTCGAAGAAGTTGTCGTGGTCGCCCATGTGGTCCTTCTTCAGGAGGGACGCCATGACGCGGGCGACGGTCGCGGTGACCTCGGTGACCTCGGTGATCTCGGTGGCTCCGGTGGCTCCGGTCATCGGGTCCTGTGACGCGGGTTCCCCCTGCGCCGGCTGCACAGCATGTGCCGCATGTGCCGCCTGCGCCGCCTGTGCGCCGGATCCGCCGGGTCCGCCGGTGAGCGGGGCAGCGTCCCTCCGTTCCCAGCGGGGAAGACCCGCCAGCACCTCGCCGACGGTCGGATCGTCGACGAAGGCCACGAGCACCCGGGTGAGGGTGTCACGGGCGAGAGCGACGAAGGCGGCGTCCACCAGGTCAGGGCGGTGCGCCAGGACGACCCGCATCGGCTCACCCGGCCCGGTCGGCGGCGCGACACAGGAGAGCGGGAAGCTCGTCATGCCGTCGACATGGACGTCTGCCACCCCGATCCGGTCGTCGGTCGGCGCCACCCGCGGCAGGGAGGGGAAGTTGTCGAAGACGACGAGAGTGTCGAAGAGCGGGCCACCGCCGGCGAGCTGCTCCACCCGGACCAGCGGGGTTGACTCGTGCGCGGTCATCGCCGCCTGGGTGCGTCCGATGCCGCGCAGCAGGTCGGTGACGGTGCCGGCGCGGGCCGCGTCGTCGAGGGTGACACGGACGGGCAGGGTGTTGATGAACAGTCCGACGGTCTGCTCGATGCCGGGCAGCTGGGTCGGACGTCCCGAGACGGTGGTGCCGAAGAGCACGTCCTCCCGGCCCGTCAGCGCGGTGAGAGTGAGCGCCCACGCGGCCTGGAGCAGGGTGTTCCCGGTGACGCCGGCGGTACGGGCGCGCTGTGCCAGAGACTCCGGGACCGTCAGCTCGTCGACGGTCTCCCGGGTGACGGTGCCGGCGCGTTCCAGGTCCCCGGCGGTGGCGGGGGCGAGGTCGTGGATGATCGTGCCGTCCACGGTGCCGCCGTCACCGACACCGAGCCGTCCACGCCAGGCGAGGTCATCGGCCGCAGTTTCGCCGGAGGCGTCGCGCCCGGCGAGCCAGTCGAGGTGGTCGGCGAACGGGGCGGCGGTGGGCAGGGCGTCCCCGTGGTAGAGGGCGAGCAGGTCGCGCACCATCACCGGGGTGGACCAGCCGTCGGTGAGCAGGTGGTGGTTGCCGAGGACCAGTCGCGCGGTGACCCCGCCCGTGCCGGACCCACCGCCGGGCAGGAGTATCAGTTCGGCGGCGACGAGGGGACCGGACGCGAGGTCGATGCGCCGGGTCGCCATGATCCGCAGGCGTTCATCGGCGGCGGTCGTGGCGGCGGCGGTCGGCAGGTCGCGGAGATCGACGGTGCGCCACGGCAGATCGACACCCCGGGGGATCAGCTGCACCGGTTCGTCGAGAGTCCCGGTGTCGAAGCGGGCGCGCAGCAGGTCGTGGCGGGCGAGCGTGGCGCGGAGGGCCGTGTGGAGGCGGTCGGGGTCCACCGGCCCGTGCAGGTCGATTCCCGCGGAGAGGACGTAGCCTGCGCCGCCGCTCAGCGCATGGTAGAGCAGGCCCTCCTGCAGCGGGGAGACCGGCAGCACGTCGGCCAGCGGTCCGTGCCGCCGTTCCCAGGTGTCGATCTGTGCCTGGCTGACCTTGGTGTGGAGATCGGCGGGGCTCGCACCGCCGTCGGTGGTGCGGGCCAGTACAGCGAGGTCGGTCAGGGTGCCGGTGATCCGTGCGGCGAGCTCCGGTGTGCCGTTGTAGAGCAGGGCGGTGCCGGTGGTGCCCGGCTCTCCCGGCTCGCCGTCGTCGGTGACGAGCAGGTGCGGGGCACCGTCGGTGAGCAGGGCCGGCCCGGAGGGCAGCATCCGGCAGGACGCCACCCCCACCGTCAGCGTCGGCCGGTCGGTGGCGGTGCCGGTGCCGCCGGCGGCGAGAGTCTCCTTGACCTGCAGAAGCACCGCGCGGGTGCTGCCGGAGGACGCCGGCACGAGGTCGGTGCGGGAGAGGTCGCCCACAATGACAGTGCCGGTGGTGCCGGTACCGGAGTGCCCGGCACGGTGGCGCAGACCGACGGGCCCGCCGGTGGCGAGCGCGGCCGCGGCGGTGACCACGACCGCGGGTGTGGTGTGGAACAGGTCGGGGAGCAGGGTGAACAGGGCCTTGCGGTCCGGAACGTCGAGGACCAGCGGTTCCGGCGCGTCGACGGCGACGGGGGCCGGTTCGACGGGGCACCCGGCGAGGGCGGCGGCACGCCAGGATCCGGTGGCCGGACGCAGTGGGAGAGCGGCCAGGGCGCGTTCCAGTTCCCCGAGGAAGGTCGCGGCACTGTCCGGGTCGAGCACACTGCGGTGCACGAGCACCTGCAGCTCACCCTCGTCGTCGGGCCCGGTGATCCGCCAGACCAGCCCACGCTGCGGATCAAGGTCGGCACCGGTGAGTCGCCGGGCACCGGCGATGACGGCGTCGGGGCCGGTCAACGGGGTGCGCGGGATGATGATCTGCGGCGTGCCCGTGGTGAGGTCGAGGACGGCCCGCAGTGCCGGATGCGTGGTCATCATCGTGGTGACCGCGGTGAGCAGCCGGTCGTGATCCACACCCGGTGCGTGGACGGTGCCGGTGAGGGCGGCCCTGGCGGGCACCGGGGTGACCGGGAAGGCCCCGGTGGGGTAGACGACGGCGGTGGCGGTGGGGCGGACGGCGGTGGCGGCGGAGCCCCCGGATGCCGCGTCACCGGTCGGCGTCGGTACGACCTGTTCAGCCGCGGCCGCGACGTCGGCGAGTCCGGTGCCTGCCAGGAGGTCCTTCGCCGTGATGCCGTAGCCGCGGCGGCGCAGTCGCCCGGCGGCGGTGAGGGCGCCGATGCTGTCGCCACCGAGACCGATGAAGTCGCGGTCGAGGGGGAGGAGGTCACCGGAGCCGAGACCGAGCACCTCGGCGAGCACGTCGGCGAGAGCCTGTTCGGCGTCGGTGCGGACGCCCACCGAGAATGCGGCGTCCGGGGTGGTTCCTGCAGTCTCCGCCGTCTCCGTCATCTCCGTCAGCGCCCGACGGTCGACCTTGCCACCGACCGTCAGCGGCAGCCGCTCATGCAACCGCACCCGGGTCGGCACCAGGTGCGCCGGCACCGTCTCAGCCACGGCGGCGCGAACGTCGAACGGCGGAACCTGCGTGGCGGCCGCCGGGGTCAGCGACACATGGGCGATGAGCTTCAGCGCGCCGGGTGCACCGAAGGTGCCGACGGCGGCGGATGTGACCTGGGGCAGGGCGAGCAGCGCGGCCTCGACCTCACCGGGTTCGACGCGGTGGCCGCGGATCTCCAGCTGGTCGTCGGCCCGGCCGAGGAACACGGTCCCGCGGCCGGGCACCCAGCGCACCAGGTCACCGGTGCGGTAGGTGCGCTGGCTGTCGGCGCCACCGGTACCGTCACCGAAGACCCGGGCGGTCTGTTCCGGGAGTCCGCGGTAGCCCAGGGCCACCTGTGGTCCGGCGAGGACGAGTTCGCCGACCTCGTTGTCGGGCACGGGTTCACCGTCGACGTCGAGGATCAGCGCGGTCATGCCAGGCACGGCACGCCCGATGGTGACCGGCCCGGGGGTGACACGCGCGATGAGGGCGTCCACCGTGGCCTCGGTCGGCCCGTAGACGTTCCACGCCCGGATCTCCGAGGCGGCGAGCCGGTCCCACAGGGAGGCCGGGAGTGCCTCACCGCCGAGGATGACGGTGCTCACCGTGGAGGCCACGGAATCGTCGAGTGCACCGGAGTCGATCAGAGCACCGGCGAGGGAGGGGGTCGCGTCGAGTACGGTGATCCGGTCACGGCGCAGCACGGTGCGCATCGCGGCCGGATCGCCGACAGTGCCGTGGTCGTAGAGGTGCACGGTCGCACCGGTGAAGATCCAGGCGAGCTGGTCCAGGGCGGCGTCGAAGGAGAAGGACGCCGTGTGCGCGACATGCGGCCGCCCGTCGGTGGACCGCGACCGGGCGTCCGGCCAGAGGTCGACGGCATGCCCGGCGAGCAGGGACTCGACCGCGGACCGGGTGACCTCCACACCCTTCGGGACCCCGGTGGTCCCCGAGGTGTAGAGGAGGTAGGCCAGGTCGGGGACGGTGCCGGAATCTGCTGCGGCACTGTCGGTGACCGTCCCGGTGGCATGCAGCCCGTCCTCACCGAGGACGGCCAGGGCACCCGAGTCGGCGAGGATGTGTGCCCGCCGGGCCGCGGGGTGCTCCCGGTCGAGGATGACGAAGGCCCGGTGGGCCCGCCAGGTGGCCAGTACCGCCACCGCCAGCGCGGGGCCCTTCGGCAGGTCGAGGGCGATCACCGCGCCCGCTCCGCCGACGGTGGACAGCTGCCCGACCAGTTCCGTGATCCGCCGGTGCACCTCGGCGGCGGTGAGGGAGACGGCCGCGTCGTCACTGACGAGCAGGGGGACGCCCGCGGTCGTGCGGGAACTGTCGCCGGTGGCGTGCGCGCCGAGCCGGTCGATGAGCTCGTCGAGGGTGGGGACGACCTCAGGCAGTTCTGCGCCGGCCCGGTCAGCGGCGACGACGGTGCGGAAGGTGGCGTCCCGCAGCCGGACGTCCGCCAGGGGGCCTTCGCAGTGGAGGAAGGCGCGGATGTCCTCCAGCCGCTGCCGGGCGGTCGGCACGGAGACGGTCTGCGGATCGGTCTCGAAACCGAGGTCCATGCCCCCGTCGGCGGCGGGGGTGACCACCAGGACGAGGTCCTCCGGCGGGCCGCCGGCGACATTGCGCAGCACACCGGTGGTGCCGTTGAAGTCGAGGGAGAAGTCGAAGGTCTTGAGGTTCAGTCCGATGCCGTGGAGCACTGCGGGGCCACCGGCGCCGCGCAGGTCACGGGCCAGCTCGGAACCCGGGTACCGCTGGTGTGGGCGGACCTTGTCGAGGGCGGCGTGGGCGGACGCGGCGACCTGCTCCAGGGTGTCGGTGCCGGCGACCGGGAAGCGCAGCGGCAGCATGTTCACCAGCATCGCCGGGGTGCGGCGCAGTGGGCCGGAGGTCCTGGCCATCATCGGCATCGACAGCAGGACCTCCGGGGAGGCGTCGCCGGCGGCACCGGTGTGGCCGAACTTACGCAGCCACGCCGCGTAGGCCGCCATCACCAGGTCGGACCAGACCAGACCCGCGGCCTCGGCACGCGCCCGCAGCGCGGCCGTCTCCCCGGCGGAGAGCCGCAGTGTGGTGGTGACCGACGTCGTCCCCGCACCGTGGACATGGTCCTCCCGGCCTGTGGTGTCGGGGACCGGGGTGAGGTAGTCACGCCAGAACCCGCGGTCGGCGTCCCTGCCTGCCGGATCGGCCGCGTACGCCAGGTCGGCCCCGATGACCTCGGCGATCGGGGCGAACCTGTTGGGTCGGGCGGCGCGGCCACCGGCGAGCTCCGTGTAGTGTGCGGCGGTGCGCCGGGTGAGCAGGGCGGCACTGTAACCGTCGACGATGATGTGATGGTACAGCTGCACGCACCACACGCTGCGCCCGTCCGCCGGGTCACCGCCGGTCCAGCCCAGGTCCAGGATCAGGTGGCGGTGCAGCCCACCGTCGGTCATGGTGCACCAACGTTCGCCGCAGGACGCCTTCTCCGCGTCGACGACCGCCCGGGCGAGCAGCACCGGGTCCGGGGCACCTGACAGGTCGCGGATCTCGGGACGGGTGGCGGGGGTGTCGTCGACGGACTGCCGGGGGCCGTCGGCGGTGGCGGTGAACCGCAGGCGCAGGGTCTCGGACTCGTCCACGGTCAGTCGGACGGCCTCCGCCAGCAGGTCGGCGGGATTCTCCCCGCCCGCGCCGGGAGTCAGTCCGTCGAGTTCCAGGACCTCGCCCACGACGTAGTACGGGGAGGTCGGATCGAGGAGCTGGGCGTTCCAGATACCGCGCTGGGCGGCGCCGAGATCGAGCAGGGACAAGACAGTGACCTTTCAGGTCTGGTGAGGCTCAGTTAACAGTGGTGGTAGAGTCCGCGCCGTACAACCGCACGCGGAGGAAGGAAGAACAGTGGCAGATCAGGTGGAGCAGACGGACGGGAACACCCTCGACGAGCTGATGGCGTCCCTCAGGGTGAAGGTCGCCGCGCTGATGAACGTCGAGGCCAACGACCTGGACGAAAACGAGGAGCTCATGGACCAGGGGCTGGACTCGGTCCGCCTCGTCGAGATCGTGAGCTTCCTGCGGGACGCCGGCTACCGCGCCGACTTCGCGGACCTCGCCGAGGAGAGTTCGCTGGCCGCCTGGCGCGAACTCCTCGAGGACCTCGCCTAGAACAGCTGGAACAGCTGGAACAGCTAGAACAGCTCCGCGAGGGCCTTGCGGTCCAGCTTGCCGTTGTGGTTCACGGGCAGGGCGTCGACCACGAGGATCCTCGAGGGCACCATGTACTCCGGCACTCCGTGGGCCAGCTGCGTGGTCAGTGCGGTGATGTCGGGGCGGACACCGTCCGGCGCCCCCGGCGCGTCCTCGTCGACGACGACGGCGGCGTAGAGCACCTGCGAGCCGTCCTCGTCCACGGCGACCGCCGCGGCCCGGCGCACACCCGGCAGCTCCCGCAGCCGGGACTCGACCTCGCCGAGTTCCACGCGGTTGCCGCGGATCTTCACCTGGTCGCCGATGCGCCCCAGGAACCTCAGGACGCGGCGTCCGCCCACCCCGGTCCAGGCGACGATGTCGCCGGTGCGGTACATCCGGCCGCCGTCGAGCGCCGGGTGGAGTGAGTCGACGAAGACTCCGGCGGTCAGTTCGTCCCGGTTGAGGTACCCCAGCCCGACCTGCGGGCCGGCGAGGCACAGTTCACCGGGCGTGTCCCAGGTGGGGCCGGCGGGATCGACCTCGGTCCCGTCGTCGGCGATGACGTAACAGGCCACATTGTCCTCCGGTACGCCCAGCAGGCTGGCGGTGTCGTCGAAGTCGGTGGCGTTGACCAGGTCGTCGGTGTACTCGATCCAGGTGACGTCCATCGCCGTCTCGGTCGGGCCGTAGAGACCGTAGACGTGGCAGCCGATCTCGTCGCGGGAGCGGCGGACGATGTCGGCCGGCACCGCCTCACCACCGAAGATCATGTGGCGGATGTTGCTGAAGGCGCTCAGCGGGACGCCGACATCGTCGAGGACGTCGAAGAGGACGCGCATCAGCGAGGGGACCATCGACATGACGGTGACGTCGTAGCCGGAGATCATCTTCACCAGCGCGTCGACGTCGCCGGGCCACCAGTCGGGGGCCGGGACGACGACCACGCCACCGGTGGCCAGTGGGCCGATGAGCTCACCGACGCCCACGTCGAAGCTCACCGGGGCTTTCTGCAGCATACGGATCGGAACAGATCCGTCGGCCTCCGTCGTCGTGGAGGTCAGGGCCCGGCCCATCCACAGCATGTGCGCGGTGACACCGATGTGGGTGTTCACCGCACCTTTCGGCGTTCCTGTGGTGCCTGAGGTGTAGATGATGTAGCAGGGGTCCTCACCGCGCACCGGGCGGGACTGCTCGGCCCGGCTGAACGGGCCGGCGGTGGCCCACGCCGGGTCGGCGGAACCGTCGATGATCGCGCGACCCAGCGGGGAGTCGTCCGTGATCGTCGCGGTGACGATGCCGGACTCCGCCAGGCGGTCGGCGAGGTCGGCGGGCAGGGACGCCCCGCCGAGGGCGAAGGCCGCGGCCGGCTCACAGTCACCGAAGATGAAGGAGACCCGCTCGGCGGGGTAGGACGCGTCCACCGGGACGTACACCGCACCGGCCCGGACGATGCCGGAGACGACGGCGGACATCCAGCCGCACCGGTTGGCGACCACGGCGACCCGGTCCCCGGTGCAGACCCCACGGTCGCGCAGGTAGCGGGCGACGGCGGTGGCACGACGGTCGAGCTCGGCGAAGGTCAGCGGCCCACCGTCACCGACGACGGCGGGATCGTCGGGGTGGGCGGCCGCAGTCTGCGCGAGCAGGACGTCGAGGGTGGTGGGTTCGACGGTGACGGTCGGGCCGAAGCGCAGGTCGTCGGCCCGGCCGGTATAGGCGGGGGATACGGAGGCGGTCACAGGGTGATCCTTTCGGGGCTGGGGGAGGTGGTGGCGGAGTCCGGTCGGACGCCGAGCCCGGTGAGGACGCGGTCGGACAGTTCGCCCAGGCAGCTGAGGTTGGCGAAGCCGGGGCCCTGCCGGAAACCGGCGACCGCCGGCAGGAAGAGGGTGGGGTCCATGCCAGCCAGGGAGAGGTCGTCGGTGATGCGGTCCTCGACGGCGGAGGTGGTGACCGCCCCACCGCAGGCGGAGATCAGTGAGGCGACGGTGCGCTCATCCATCATCCGGGTGAACCACAGTGGCGAATTGCCGCGCGCGTCGACGACCAGGTCGAACAGTTCGGTGCGCTCGTCGGTGCGTCCCCCGGGCAGGTTCTCGGTGAGGCGTACGGCGGTGGTGCCGGTCGCGCCGGCCACACCGGCAACACCGGCTGCACCGGCTTCGCTGGTGACCGAGGTGACCGAGATGACGCGTCCGCGCAGGTGGCTGACCCGGTCCTCGGCCATGAGATTGGTCTGCACCCGGGCGGAGAACACACCCCGGTCGCAGCGGGCGATGACCTCGCGCCGGGCGTCCTCGTCGAGTGCGGCCCACTTCCGGGGATCGGTGTAGATCCCGTTCTCGAAGACGCCCTCGCCACGGGAGAAGATCGTCGCCGCCGGGGAGATGACGGCGATGTCGACGACATCGTGGCGGACCACCTCGTCGATGACGGACGCCGCGGTCTCTCCTCCGCCGATGACGGCCACCCGCGACGCGGCGGGCAGGCGCCCGGACCCGATCGCGGACCAGAAGCCGGAGACGGACAGTACCGTCGGCAGCGGGGCGATGCGGCGGTCGGAGCGTCCCGGGCCGGTCATCATCAGCGCGTCCGCGGTGACCCGGGTGGTGGAGCCGTCGGCGAGATCCACCGACAGTGACCAGCCGTCGGCGGCGCGGTTGCCGGTGCCGTGGGTGTTGCGCAGCCCGATGCGGGTGACCTGGCCGTTGACCAGGTTCATGCGGGTCTTGACCGCGGCCCAGCGCAGGTAGTCGGCCCACAGGTAGTGGCGGGGGCTGGGGTGGCCGCGGTCGACCCAGGAGGCGTAACGGTCCGTGGCGATGAGGAAGGCGGGCCAGCTGACGGCCATGAGTCCGCGGTCGACGGACCGGTTGAGCGGGTCGGTCTCCCCGGCCCCGGCGATGCGGGTGCGGTAGGGGAATCCGACGTCCTTGGTCGGTGAGGTGCCGAGCTGGTGGCGTCCGTCGGTCCAGCCGCCGCCGGAACGCCAGTTCCCGCCGATCCCCTGGTAGTCCACGACGGTGATTTCGGGTGTGGGGAGGCCGAGGTCGCGCAGGGCGTGCGCCTTGGCCTGGACGGCGACCGCCTTCGGGCCGGCGCCGAGTATGACGAGTGACTTCACGTGGGTAGGCTACCCTCTGAAGGTCTACCTGATCAAAGGTTAGGATGACCGTCCCGACACTTCCCCCTGAAAGCAGTTGCCGCACCGTGACAGAGAACACCACCGAATCCGTTGAACCGGCAGTCGACCTCAGCGTCCTGCACCGCCTGCGCACGGACGTCCCCGAGGCCGACTTCCTCCCGGCCCCACCGCCGGTACCGGCGGAACTGGGCTACGGGCTCGACGAGAACTTCGCGGTCCGTGCCGCCGACCCCGCCGCGGACGCCGAGATGGTCAGCGCGTGGATGAAGACCCCCGAACTCGAGGCCGCGTGGGAGCAGCCCTGGGAACCGGAGCGGTGGGCCGCGGACTGGCGTGCCAAGCTGGCCACCACCTATTCCGTGCCCGTCATCGTCTCCTATCAGGGCAAGGACGTCGGCTACATGGAGATCTACCGGCCGCACCGCGACGAGATCGGCAAGGTCTACCGCTCGCAGCCGCACGATCTCGGCTGGCACGTCGCCATCGGGGATGCGTCGCTGACCTCCAACGGCATCTTCGGTCCCTTCCTGCTGGGGCTGACGCAGGCGGTCATCGACGCGGATCCGGAGTGCACTCTCGCCATCGTGGAGCCGGACGCCGGCAATGAGCGCGTCCACCACGGACTGCGGGCCTTCGGTGCGGTGGACGCCGGTGAGTGGCAGCAGCGTGCCGACCGTCGCGTCCGCCTGTTCCTGTGGCCGGTGCGTGGGGAGCGGGCCGAGGACCGGCTCTTCGACCGGCGTGACTGACGGAGACTGAACAGACTGAACAGACTGAACAGACTGAACAGAATGACCGGGCTGATCCGGCTGATCAGGCTCGCGTGTCAGGGCAGCCGCTGTCACATCTGTGGACCGATCTCCCCCCGCCCGCCCCGGCTTTCCCCGTTTCAGTCCTCCCCGCCCCACCCCGGCG
>NZ_CACZOO010000238.1 GCF_902782855.1 uncultured Corynebacterium sp. | reverse complement strand
GCGGCGTGGCTGCTGACTGACCGGCCGCTCCCGGCCGCTCCCGGTGGCTACCCGGCGTCCATCCGGGCAGCTACCCGGCGTCCACCCCGGCGAGGGCCTCGGCGATGACCGCGCGGGACTCGCTGCGCTCCCCGGCGTCCACCAGCATGTCCTGCACCATGACCTCCGTCGCCCCGGTCCGCTCCACCAGCTCCTGCACCTGGGACCGCAGCGATTCCACCGTGCCGCAGACCTGCATCGGGATGCCGGACGCACCGACATGGCCACTGAGCATCCGGTCGGTCAGCGGCAGCTGCGCCTCCGCCTCCGCGACCGTCGACACCCACGGCTCCTGCCCGGACCTCAACCGCCGGTGCATCAGCCGCGCCGGCCAGGTCCGTCGCCGCGCCTCCTCCTCGGTCGCCCCGCCGACCATGTTCAGTGCCAGGATGGCCTCACGCTCCGACGGCCCGAACGCGGACGCCGTGAACTGCGACCGGTGCGCCGCCAGGGCGTCCTCCGCGGTCCGGGGGTTGATGAACCCGGCGAAGACGTACCCCAGCCCCAGCTGACCGGCGAACCCCGCGCTGCTCCCCGAGGACCCCAGCACCCACACCTGCGGACGCCCCGGAACCCCGGTCGCCATCTCGATGGACACGAAGGGGTGGTTAACCGCGAAGGCGTCGTAGTAGTACGCGAGGATCTC
This sequence comes from uncultured Corynebacterium sp., assembly GCF_902782855.1. Taxonomy (GTDB): domain Bacteria; phylum Actinomycetota; class Actinomycetes; order Mycobacteriales; family Mycobacteriaceae; genus Corynebacterium. The sequence continues at coordinate 4,029 of NZ_CACZOO010000238.1, read as the reverse complement.
CTGGACCTGCTGGGCGTAGTCGTCGACCCGCTGTGAACTGCGGTCGCGCTGCAGGGCGGCGTCCACCACCGGCCCACCGGTCGCCCGGCCCAGACCCAGGTCGATCCTCCCCGGGAACAGGGCCTCCAGCTGCAGGAACCGCTCCGCCACGCTGAACGGGCTGTAGTGGTTGAGCAGCACCGCACCCGACCCGACGCGGATCGTCGAGGTCTCGCGCGCGGCCAGGGCGATCAACGAGACCGGGTCCTGGGACGCGAACGTCGACGAATTGTGGTGTTCGGCGTACCAGATCCGGTGGTAGCCGAGCCGCTCCGCCTCCGTGGCGGCGGCCAGCGCGGCCTCCAGCGCGTCATGCTTACCGGAGCCCTGCCGCACCGGGCCGAGTTCGACGAGTGAGTACCTCATGGCGTCCTCAGTACACCATCCCCATGACCTCACGCACCCGGGTCAGTGTGGCGTCCGCGACCTCGTTGGCCCGCTCGTTGCCCGCACGCAGCACGGACAGCAGGTAACCGGGGTCGGCGATGAGCTCCGCACGCCGGGCCCGGTGACCGGCGAGGTGGTCGTTGACCGCGGCGGTGACGACCTTCTTCAGCTCACCGGAGCCGGCGTCCCCGATCCCGGAGGCGATCTCGGCGGCGGGGCGTCCACTGAACTCCGCGGCGATGGTCAGCAGGTTCGCGACCTCCGGACGCCTCTCGGGCTCGAAGGTGATGTGGCGCTCCGAATCGGTGACGGCCTTGCGGAAGATCTTCGTGGTCTCGTCGGCGGTCGCACCCAGCGGTACCGTGTTGCCGCGGGACTTGCTCATCTTGCGCCCGTCGGTGCCGGTGATCATCGGGGCACTGGTGAGCAGGGCGTTCGGCTCGGTGAAGACCTGCTCGCCACCGGCGTAGCGCTCGTTGAACCGGCGGGCGATGACGCGCGCCTGCTCGATGTGCGGCAGCTGGTCCTGGCCCACCGGCACGACATTGCCGTGGCAGAAGAGGATGTCGCATGCCTGGTGCACCGGGTAGGTGAGCAGCAGCCCGGACATCGCCCGGCCGTCGGTGGCGGCGAGCTCGTCCTTCACCGTGGGGTTGCGGTGCAGTTCGGCCTCGGTGACCAGGGAGAGGAACGGCAGCATGAGCTGGTTGGCGGCCGGGACCGCGGAGTGGGCGAAGATCGTGGTCCGCGCCGGGTCGATGCCGGCGGCGAGGTAGTCCGCGAGGACGCCGAGGACGTTGCCGTGGATGTCGCCGAGGGAGTCGCGGTCGGTGATGACCTGGTAGTCGGCGATGAGCAGGAAGGTGTCGATGCCCTTGTCCTGCAGCGTCACCCGGTTGCGCACGGTGCCGAGGTAGTGGCCGATGTGCAGCGCGCCGGTCGGCCGGTCGCCGGTGAGGACGCGCAGTCCGGCGCGTTCGGCGACCCGGGCGGGATCGGTGGGCGCGGTGTCGTCGATGAGGTTCTGCAGCCGGTCGCTGCGCTCGCGGGCGGCGGTGAGGGAGGCGTTGTTCGTCACGGTGTTTCTCCTGGGTGCTGGGGTGTTGCGCCTCCGCCGCCGAGCGGCGCCGGGGGATGCCCGGGATAAGGAAGGACGCCGCCTTCGGTGGGGAGGCGGCGTCGAAAGAAAAAGGTACGGTTCATCCGGTGGCTGCCTGTCTAGGACAGCCACCACCAGCGACGGAGTGTGGTGGAGGATCCGGGTGAACTCACGGGGACAAGTCTAGCCCCGGGGGAGGGGAGCGTTCCCACCGGATGCCGGACGCCGGGGTCCGGCCCACCGAGCACTTGGCGGTCAGTTCACGCCTTCAGCCGCTCCGCGCGCAGCGTGGCGACCTCGTCGACCAGCTGCCCGGCGAAGGCACCGGTCATCGGCGGCAGGTCCGCGAGTGCGACACCGGTGGCCTTGGCCAGCAGCAGGTCCGCGAGCTGCGGGTTGCGGGCCAGCACCGGGCCGTGCATGTAGGTGGCGATGACGGAACCCTGCACCGCACCCTCGTGGTAGACCTCGACCTTCGCGGTCTCCGGGGAAAGCCCGGCGCTCAGCGCACCGTGGGCGTCGGTGTTGCCGGTGCCGTGCGTGACATGGCCGAGTGGGGAGGCGTCCGGCCCGAGGATCGTCGCACCCTGGTGGTTCGCGAACCCGGTCAGCGGCTCGGTGAGCTCCTCCATCCCCGCGGCGCGCATGCCCTGCTTCGCCGGCACGGACTTCAGCTCACCGATCATCCGGGTCTGCAGCGACGAGGTCGTCGCGTCGATCAGTCCGAGCCCGTCGACCATCCGGTCCGAGGCACGGAAGCTGTGGCCGAAGACCTGCAGTCCCGCGCAGATCGCAAGGACGGGGCGCCCCGCATTGACCGCGCGGGTGATGCCGCCGTCGGCGATGAGGTGTTCGGCGGCGAGGATCTGGGCGACGTCCTCACCGCCGCCGACGGTGTAGACGTCGAGACTCTCGGGTACCGCGTCCCCGAGGGTGATGCGGTGGATCTCGGCGTCCATGCCGCGCATCCGGGCCCGTTGCCGCAGGACCAGGGCGTTCCCGTCGTCGCCGTAGGTTCCGAGCACGTCCGGCAGGACCAGCCCGATCGTCAGCTCAGCCATTCTGCTGCTCCTTCTTCGTGGTGGTCTGCAGTGCCTTGTTCAGGTCACGGAAGGCGGTGTAGTTCGCCAGTACCTCGACCCGCCCTGCGGGGCAGGTGCGCAGGGCGTCGAGCATGTCCGGCACCGTGTCATGCTCCACCCCGGCGTAGCCGAGGCGCACGGCGAGGTCGGCGGAACGCTCACCGGAGGAGACGACCTTCATCCCCTCGAAGTTCTCGAAGACGACGTCCCACAGCCACGACAGGTCGGTCCCGTCGGCGACCTGGCCGTTGACTGCGATGACCAGGCCGTCGGCGGTGCGGTCCACCATGGACAGGGCCTCCTGCCAGCCGGCCGGGTTCTTCGCGAGCAGCAGGTGCACCTGGCGTCCCTCGAAGTCGACGGTGGCGTAGCGTCCGGCGACATTGTCGACCCGTTCGGCGGCGGCGACGGCGTCCGCCTCGGGGACGCCGAGGGCGACGGCGGCGGTCACGGCCTGCGCCGCGTTGCCGCGGTTCGCGTTGCCGGGCAGGGTGAGGTTCAGGTTCCGGTCACCCTCCGGGGTGTGCAGGCCGGCGGCGTCGACCGTCACGGAAGGGGTCGGACGCCGGAACTCGGTCCCGTCGGCCAGCGGCTTCACCGCGAACCAGTCCGGGGTCCCGTCGGCCTTCTCGGTGCGCACGATCGCGCCACCGGTGCGCGGGCAGCTGGTCGAGTCGCCGGTGAATCCGACCCCGGCGGAGACCCACACCACGTTCGGGCAGTCCCACGCGACCGAGGAGACCTGCACATCGTCGCAGTTGGCGATGACGGTGAGGCCGGGGTTCGCGGTGACGTACTCGCGCAGGACGCGTTCGATTCTGTTGATCTCGCCGACCCGGTCGAGCTGGTCGCGCGACAGGTTCAGCAGCACGAGCACGTCACAGTGCAGCTTCGTGGCGATGTGCGGGACGTGCAGCTCGTCGACCTCGAGGACGAGACGTTGGGCGTCCCTGCCGGCGAGGAGCGCGGAGATGACGCCGGCGTCCATGTTGTCGCCGCCGTCGTTGGTGCACACGGTGCCGATGCCGCGGACCGCCTCGGCGAGCATCCGGGTGGTGGTGGACTTGCCGTTGGTGCCGGTGACGATCGCGCAGGGACGCCCCTGCCCGAGCTGCTCCATCAGCTTCGGGTCGATGAAGTCGGCGACGAGACCGCCGATCATGCCACCGTTGCCACGGCCGGCCTTGCGGGACGCCCAGGTCGCCAGGTCGGCGGCGCGGACGGCTAATGAGGTACGCAGACCCATCAGATCACCCTATCTACTTGGACTGGTTGGAGTGGTTCGACTGGTTGGACCGGGCTGACCGGTGGTTCGACCCGGAACGGCGCCGACGCCGCGCCCCGGACCTGCTCGACCCGGATCCGGAGTTGCCGCCGGACGCCTGCTGCCTGGACTGGCCCTGGCCGCCCTGCCCGCCCTGC
>NZ_CACZOO010000237.1 GCF_902782855.1 uncultured Corynebacterium sp. | reverse complement strand
GCCGGCGTGCGTCCCGGCGTCCGAGAAGGAGACGAAGTAGTCGCCGTTCTGGTCCGTGACCTGCAGGCAGTGGGTCACGCCCGGTGCGTCACCGGGAACGGAGAAACTCAGCCAGCCGACGACCTCCCCCTGTCCCTCCGCACCGTCGGCGCTGACGACGGTGACGGTCTGCGGGTCCAGGGTGAACTCCGCGTCGACGACCCAGGCGGCGTCCTGCGGGAAGGCCTCGACCTCGGTCACGGACCTGGCACCCTCCGAGTCGCGGTCGAAGGTGCGCAGCGCAGCGACCCCGGCGCGGGCGTGCCCGGCGAGGACCCCGCCACCGTCGACGATGCGGTCCCCGGGGGCGAGCCGGACCTGCCCCTGCGGGTTGTCCGGCAGTCCGGTGCCGATGACGGCGTCGCCATCGGCGTACCAGGTTCCGGGGGCTCCGGGGACGGTGACGGCGTCTGACGGAGAGGACGCCCGGATCCAGTAGGTGCCCGTGAGCGCGGCGAACTCCTGCTGGTCGGCGGTGAGGGGGCGGATGAGGGTGTCTGTGTGAGTCATGGGCCCACCCTGCCCCGTCATGCGCGCGCGACGCCAGTGATGCGTTCACCGTGAGTGCGGGCGGAACGCGGCACAGAAATGCGGTACACAGGGGGCATGACCCTCATCACCGCCGCTGCTCTGCGCGACCTCCTCGCCGGAACGACAGACACCGACGCCCCCGTCGCCGTCCTCGACGTCCGCTGGACACTCGCCCACCCCGACGGACGGGACGCCTTCGCCGCCGGACACATCCCCGGCGCGGCGTACGTGGACCTGGACTCGCAGCTCAGCGACCATTCCCGCACCGGACTGGGCCGCCACCCGCTGCCGACCGGGCCGGCCCTGCAGGAGTCGCTGCGGGCGCTCGGTGTCAGCGACGGCGACACGGTCGTGGTCTACGACGACGCCCAGGCCGCCGGATCCTCGCGCGCCTGGTGGACGCTCACCGCCGCAGGGCTGAACGACGTCCGGATCCTCGACGGCGGGTGGGCCGCCTGGCGGGCCGACGGTGGCGAGATCGAGACAGGCACAGGAAGGACGCCAACCCCCGGTGATGTCAGTGTCCCCCACGATGACCTGTACGCCGGGGCACGTCGGGTGCTGACCAAGGGACAGGCTGCGTACACCGGGGAGCACGGTGTCCTTCTCGACGCCCGCGCCCCGGAGCGCTACCGCGGGGAGACCGAGCCGGTCGACCCGGTGGCAGGGCACATCCCCGGCGCGGCGAACCTGCCGTCAACGTCCGTGCTGGACGAGGGCGGTCGGTTCCTGCCGCCGGATGAGCTGCGCGGGGTCTTCGCTGGTCTCGGGGTCCGACCGACCACCGCGGGCGACCCGGTCTCCGGTGCCTACTGCGGCTCCGGTGTCTCGGCCGCGGTCCTCGTCGCCGCCGCCGACTCAGTCGGCATCGACCTGGCCCTGTTCCCGGGGTCCTGGTCACAGTGGTCGCAGAATCTCCTGGACAACCCGGGAAGCACCACCGGCCTGAGTTGACCGCGAGTTTGCGTCACGGAATCCGAGGATCTGTGGCAGAGACCCTCTGTGGCAGAGACGGGCGGATTCGGTGACGCAAACTCGCGGAAGGAGGGAAGGGAGGGATCGTCGGGGTGAGGACAGAAGAAAGCGGAGCAGCTACCCCACGAACCGTCCGACCAGTGACCGGTAGGCTTCGAGCGTCAGCCGCAGGTCCTCCAGGTAGAGGTGCTCGTCGTGGCTGTGCAGCTCGGCGTTGATGTCCGCCAGTGACCGCTCGCGGGAGTTCAGCGCGAACCCGTAACCCACGCCCCCGAGCCGGCGGGCGAACCGCAGATCGGTACCACCGGCGGAGAGCACCGGGACGACCGCGGCGTCCGGGAAGAACTCCCCGACCGTGGCCGTGATCGCCGCGTACAGCGGGGAGTCCACCGGGCTGACCTCGGCGGGCTCGCAGATCAGCCGCTCGAACTCGACTTCGTCGGCCAGATCGCCCAGCGCGCGGCGCAGCTCGGCGTCCACGTCCTCGTCGGTCTGCCCCGGCAGGGGGCGGATGTCGAGTTCCAGGTACGCGGAGCTGGGCAGTACGTTGATCGCCTTGCCGGCGGAGAGCACCGTCGGTGAGACGGTGAGGTGGGACACGGCGTGGGCGTAGCGGGCCAGGTCAGTGAAGGCGAGGTAGTCGTCCTCTCCCGGTGCGGTGACGAGGGCGTCCTGCACCGACGGGGAGAACCGGAAGGCGTTCACGAACCCGGACCACAGCGGATCCTGTGACACCGTCGGAGTGATCGCTGCGATACGCCGGGCGACCTCGGCGATCCGTGCGATGGTGAGGTCCCGGCCCCACGGTTGGGACCCGTGACCGGGTTCGCCGGTGACGTGCAGACGCCGCTGTGCCGCCCCCTTTTCACCGACGGTGACGACGACAGCGTCCGCCCCGTCGGCGACCGGCAGGTGGGAACCTCCGGTCTCGGAGATGCAGTTGCGCCAGTCCAGCGCGTCCGGGTGCTCGGCGGACAGCCATTTCGCGCCGAGTCCGCCGCGGGCCTCCTCGTCCGCGACACCGACGAAGGTCAGCGTCCCGCGGGGAGGACGCCCCGCCACCGCCTCCCGTGCGACCTCGCGGGTCACCGCCGCCATCGGTGCGGTGAGTCCGAGCATGTCGATCGTGCCGCGACCGTAGATCCGGGCGTCCGCCCCCTCACCCTCGATCTCGGCGCCGAAGGGGTCGCGGGTCCAGCGGGCGGTGTCCACCGGGACTACGTCGGTGTGCCCGAGGCAGGTCAGCGGCTCGGCGTCCGGGTCGGAGCCGGGAACGGTGACGATGATGCTGGTACGTCCCGGGCGCGGCTCGAGCCGCTGCACGGTGACGGCACCGGTGGCGATCTCGTCGGCGAAGAACTCCTCCAGGCTGTCGGCGTTACGGACCTCCTGGCCGGAGTCCGGGGTGAGGTCGTTGACGCAGGCGTTGCGGACCAGTGTCTGAAGCAGCGCCAGGGTCTCGTCGAAGAGAGTCACTGTGCCACCGCCGCCGAGGTTGACGCCGGGGTGGACGCCGGGTT
>NZ_CACZOO010000236.1 GCF_902782855.1 uncultured Corynebacterium sp. | reverse complement strand
GGCACCGCGAAGGCGTCCACCAGCGTTTCCGACCAGGGGCCGAGGGAGTCCACGAGGTCGTTGAGAGCGGCGCGGGCGGCCTTGGCGCGCGCCCCGTTGAGCAGGTTCTGCTCCTGGTACCAGCCGGAGTTGTCGTTGATGAGGCTCAGGACGTAGACGTCGCGGATCTGCTCCATGATCTTCATCGCCAGGGAACCGGCCGACCCGGATTCCCCCGACCCGGATGCCCCCGACCCGGATGCCGCCAGCCCGGACTCGGCCTCCAGCAGGGTCTCCAGCACGATCCGGTCGACGTGCGCCCAGGCGCAGGAGAGCATGTGGTCCTGCACGCTGTCGATGAGCGCTGCGGCGTCCCCGGTCGTCATCTTGCGTGCCGGGCGGATCCGACGGATGAGGCTCATCAGCAGCCGGTCCTCCCGCTCGGTGAGCAGCCCGATCTGGTACGCGGGGTCGAACAGGGAGGTGGTCTCGCGGTCGGTGACCGAGTCGACGAGGTTCTGGATGATCTTCTCTGCGGCGGTGCGCCGTTTGAGCAGGGTGCCGAAACTGTCCAGGCCGAACTTCACGATCTCCAGCGGCCCGAGGTTCCCCATATCCCGGGAGAAGCCGGTGAGCAGTTCCTTCGCGGCGAGCTGGATCATCACCACGTTGTCACCTTCGAAGGTGGTGAAGACGTCGGAGTCAGCCTTGAAGGTGGTGAGCAGGTTCTCGGACATGTAGCCGGCACCGCCGCAGGCCTCCCGGCACTCCTGGATGGTACGGGTGGCGTGGGAGGTGTTCGCGGCCTTCAGTGCGGCGGCGTGGGCCTCGAGTTCCCGCTGGTCGGCGGACTGTTCCTCGGTCATGTTCGTCCGGTCGGGGACGGTGGTCTCCAGTTCCTGGAGCCGGGAGATCAGCCGGTTCGTCGCAGTGGCCAGGGCGTAGGACCTGGCGATGAGCGGTATGAGCCGCAGCCGGTGCTTGCGGTGCTCGATGAGCCGGGACTCGGGCAGCGAGTCGTCCGGTGCGAACTGGCGGCGCCGGTTCGCGTACTTCGTGGCGATGGCCAGTGAGGTCCGGGCGGCGGCACCCGCCGACGCTCCGACGGTGACGCGGCCGCGGATCAGCGCGCCGAGCATGGTGAAGAACCGGGCACCGTCGGAGGCGATGGGGGAGGAGTAGTCGCCGGACTCGGAAACGTCGGCGAAGCGGTTGAGCAGGTTCGCCCGCGGGACGCGGACGTGGTCGAAGCGCAGCGTGCCGTTGTCCACACCCTTCAGCCCGCCTTTGTACATGTGGTCGCCGATGTGGACGCCGGGCAGGACGCGTCCGTCGGCGTCCCGCAGATCGACGACGAGGCAGTGGACGCCGTGGGACGCGCCCCAGGACTCGGGTGCGGCGCCGGTGGCGTCCTCCGGCTCGTAGTCGCCGGCGGGGGTGTGGAGCTGGCAGAACACGGCCGCCTTGGTGGCGTGCTCCGCGGCGTTGCCGATGTACCACTTTTCGGCCGTGGGGGTCGGCGTGTGGATGACGAACTCACCGGCCGCCCGGTCGTAGACGGCGGTGGTCTCCAGGGACTGCACGTCGGAGCCGTGGCCGCGCTCGGTCATACCGAAGGATCCGGGGACGCGCAGCTCCATGATGTCCCTGATCAGCGGGATGTGGCGCTCGGTGCCGAGGTTCTCCACCGCCCCGCCCCACAGCCCCCACTGGACACCCGCCTTGACCATGAGTGACAGGTCAGCCCCGCCCACGGTCTCCAGGGATGCGAGGGTGGCGCCGATGTCGCCGGTACCGCCGTGGTCGACGCGGAAGGCGCCGCGGGGCGATCCGGTCTCGAGGATGTCGGAGAGCTGGGCCATTGTCCGCTCGTGGGCGACGTGGAGGGGGAGGGTGTCATCGGCGCGCAGGTCCCTGGCGGCGATGAGTGCGCGGGCGGCGTCGCGGGGTTCGGCGAAGGGCCCGTCGAGGACCCTCTTGAGTTCGGCGGCGACGGCGGCGCGCTGGGCGTCGTCGGCCAGGGCCCGGAGTTTGTCGGGTGTGTCGCCGTCGCGGCGGGTGAGGCCGGTGGTGTCGGTGGTGTCGGTGCGGTTCATGCCCCCCGATCGTACGGAAAGGGCGGTACGGCCAATGGTCAGACCACATTGCGACCCAGGTGGGACAGGGGTCTACGATGAGTCCCATGAGTGATCAGGAGCAGCCGGAGAATCCGGCACACCACAGGGGAACCACACGGGGAAACGCGCGCACCAGGGACGCCCGGGCCTGGCTCATCGTCGCCTTCGCCGTCTTCACCGTCGCCTGGGGCGGCAACGAAGCCACCCCGATGCTGGTCTTCTACCGACAGGAGGCGGTCTTCAGCGACGTCTTCATCGACTCACTCCTCGTCTCCTACGCCGTCGGCATCGTGGCCGCCCTGTTGCTCGCGGGGCCCTTGTCCGACCGCTACGGGAGAAAGCCCGTCATGCTTCCGGCCCCGCTCATCGCCCTGCTCGGCAGCATCTTCATCGCCGCCGGTGAAACAACCGAATGGGCGATCCTCGTCGGCCGCGTCCTCGCCGGCGTCGGCGTCGGCATCGTGATGTCCGCCGGCGGATCCTGGATCAAGGAACTCTCCGCGGCCCCCTTCGCCCCGCACACCCGGCCCGGTACCGGTGCCCAGCGTGCCGCGATGTCCAACACCGCCGGTTTCGGCCTCGGTGCCGGGATCGCCGGTCTGCTCGCCCAGTGGGGTCCGATCCCCGGTCAGCTTCCCTACATCGTCCACGCCGTCCTCTCAGCCATTGCTCTGGCGGGCATCCTCGCCATCCCCGAGACCCGGCAGTCGGCCCACCTCAACGTCCACGGATCGTTCTGGTCCGACCTGCGGATCCCCTCGGTGAAGCACCCCCGCTTCCTCACTGTCGTCGCTCCAATGGCGCCCTGGGTCTTCGGCGCGGCGGGCGTGTCCTACGCGATCATGCCGCGCCTGGTCCAGGACCAGGTGTCCAGCCCGATCGCCTACTCGGCCCTGCTCACCGTCATCGCCCTGGGCTGCGGCTTCACCATCCAGCAGTTCGGCTCCCGGATCAACACCACCCACAGTGCACGTGGTCCGATCATCGGACTGTGCATCGTGACCGTCGGCATGGTCATCGCGACGCTGTCCGCCGGGGACATCACCATCTGGAACACCGTCGTCGTCGCGGTCGTTCTCGGCACCGGCTACGGCCTGTGCATGGTCTCGGGTCTCACCGAGGTGCAGCGCATCGCCGGGCCGGACGACCTCGGCGGCCTCACCGCCGTCTACTACGCCCTGACCTACATCGGCTTCTTCTTCCCGATGATCCTCACCGAACTCTCCGACACCTTCGACTACACCGAGATGCTGGGCTTCGGCATCGTCATGGCGGTCCTGTGCCTGGCAGTGGTCATCGTCTTCTCGCGTCGGAACCTGCCGGCACCGGCGCCGACCGTGGGACTGTCGAAGGCCTGACCAGCGACACCAGGTGCACCGCAGCCCCGGTCAGGGGCGCCACCCCGACGGCGAGCGCCGCCCGGACCGCGGTCGGGAATCCGGTGGACAGCATCACCACCGCAGCCACTGTGGCGACGATCCACCCGGTCACGTAGGCGGCGTGCCGCCCGGCGGACAGTGCCGCCGCCCCGGTGACCATGAGCACCGCCAGCGCGCCGGACGCCACGGTGAGCGTGCTGAACGTCGCGGCGTCCGCCACCAGGTCCGCGGGGAAGAGAAGGGACGCCACCGGCACCGCGAACCACCATGCGGCCAGTCCGCCGGCGACCGACGCGGCGGCGCACCAGCCGAGCATTCGGAGCACCCTGGGCAGTGGGGCGCCACGGTGTCCGGTGAGATGGACGATGAGCGCGGGGAGGAAACGCTGCAGCGGGACGAGCAGCGGGGCACGGGTGAGGGTCACCGCGGTGATGACCGCGGCCAGCGCGCCGGGGGCGGCGTCGGGTGAGGTGACCGCGAGCAGCACCGGGAACCCGGTGATGAGCAGGGCGTTCGCGCCGGACGCCACCATCGCCGCCGCGCACCGCCGCAGGAACTCCCCGGTCGGCACGTCGGCGACGGCCCGTAGGACGCCGCGCAGCGGGCCACCCGGCCGCGCCGTAGCCAGCGCGAGCCCCGTCCATGTCGCCGCGCCGATCACCGTGACCAGCAGGAACGCGGTGAGACGCCACCCCGCCGCCCATGCCACCGCGGCGAGCACCACCCGCACCGCACTGTCGACACTGATCAGCCAGGCGTAGGTCCGCCACCGCCCTGCGGCCGACAGCAGCCCGCACACCGTCGCCTGGACGGCGTAACAGGCCAGGCCGGCGGCGAGCAGCGTCACCCCGCCGGTGCCCGGCAGCAGCCGGTCCACCCACAGCGGGGAGGACGCGAGGACCAGCCCACCGGTGCCCAGGCTCACCCGGGCGGCGACGGCCAGCGGTCGGGCGTGACCGCGGAGGTCGGCGTCCGCCCCGGGGTCCCCGTGAGCCACCCGACGCCGGGACGAGACCGCCCGCGTCGTCTCCTGCAGCAGACCGTCGAGTACCCCGGTGCAGGTGAAGAACAGTCCCCAGTAGACGGTGAAACGCTCGTAGTCAGCCGGGGTCAGGGCGTGCCCGGCGAGCACCGTGACGGCATAGCCGGACACCGCGACGACGAGAGTCGCCACGGAGAGTGCGCGTCCGGCCCGTCTCACGGACTACAGGCTATACGCCCAGCCCCCGGGCCAGCGTGGGCCAGGCGCCGGGAAGGGCGAGGGAGAAGTAGTGCCAGCTGTGCAGACCGGCCGGGGCGTAGTGGAACCGCGCGGGGACGCCCGCCGCGGACAGCGACCGCTGCAGGTCGACGGTGCAGCCCCTCGCCCCGACCTCCAGACCCGGGCCGACGACGGCACTGACCAGCAGCTCGGCGGGGTCGGTCATGGTCGCGACGCCCACCGCCTCCTCGGTGGTGGGCACACCGGAGGCCGCCGAGAAGTACAGCGGGATCTCGGAGCCCTGCACCTGCGATGACAGGCGGTCGAGGTGCAGCGCCGGGTTGTGGGCGCGGGCGTAGTCGCCGTCGGCCGGGCCCCACAGCTGCTCGGCGGTGGCGCCGGAGTCGTCGTTGCCGACGACCGTGTCCACCATGCGGCGTCCGTCGTCCGAGGTCGTGTCGTAGCAGCCGGAGATCCCGGCGGCCGCGGAGTAGAACCCGGGGTTGTCCTCGACGAGCTGCAGGGCGGAGGTCGCCGACATCGACATCCCCAGGACCGCCCGGACGCCGTTGGCGTCCAGTGCGTCCTCCAGTGGGCCGGGCAGTTCCTCGGCGAGGTAGGTCGCCCACTTCTGCGTCTGACCACCGCGGTCGGCGCGGTCGAGCGTGGAGGCGGAGTACCAGTCGGAGTAGTAGGAGTTCCGCCCGTCGACCGGCATGACGACGTTGACGTTCTTGTCGGCGAAGAACTCCACCGCCCCGCCCTTGCCGAACCACTGGTTGCGCTCCTTGCCTCCGTCGACACCGTTGAGGAGGTAGAGGGTCGGCGCGTCGGGGGAGGACGCCGGGCGCACGAGCAGGGGGATGTCCCGGTTCATCGACGGGGAGTGGGTCCAGACCTCCTCGACCTCGGGGTGCTCGGCGAGGGTGACCCGCCAGTCGGACTCCTCGGCGGTGAGCCCCGGGGTGGTGGAGCCACGGTGGACGGTGGCGGTGGCACTTTCTGTGGCACCGGCGGTATCTGCGGTGGTGGCGGTGTCTGCGGCGACGGCGGTGCCGGTGGCGCCGACGAGGCCGGCGAGCAGGACGGTCATCGAGCTCAGCAGTGCGGCGGACCGGGTGGCGGTGCGGGTGGTGCGGGAGGCGGTGCGCGCGGTGCGGCGTGCGACGGCGGGTAGCGGCATGGAGTTCCTGTCGTGAAGGGGATCGTCGGTCATCGACGTGACGGCAGTGACTTTACGGTGGCCGGGACGCCGGTGGATCACCTTTGCTCCGGCAGTGACGGATGGTGCTCGTGAGGCCCCTGGTGTTCACTGGGGCTGTTTAGTAGGGGGTACTCGCTAATCCCTCGCGCGACGCGTGGTCGTGCCCCGGACAGCAGAAAGGCCCGCCGCGCACCGTCGGTCGGTGCGTGGCGGGCCGTGGTCTCCGTGGTGGCCGGAGAGCGCAGGAGAGCCTGGGGGCGGCTAGTTCTCGCCGTTCTCCGCGGCCTGCTCCGCCTGGGCCTGCTGGAAGGCGTCGGTCAGCAGCGGCAGGGAACCGTCGTTGCCGACACCCTGGTTGTTCTCCAGGTAGGTGGCGGCGGCCTCGTCCTTGGTCTTGATTGCCTCGGCGACGGAATCATCACCGAAGAGACCGGCGGAGATGGTCGGCCAGGACTCGAACATGTCGTCCTGCCAGTAACCCCACTGGTGGGTACCGGTGTTCCGGAAGTTGTAGGTGATGTTGTTGTTCGCCTCGGTCACGCCGGCCTTGTCGGCGGCGGCCTTGAACATGTGGGTGCAGACGTTCGTCGCGCCCTCGATGACGCCACCCTCGGTCGCCGGGGTGATGGAGCCGACCGGGTTGCCGCGCAGGCGGTCACCGGAGGCGACGTCGTGCTCACCCATCAGACCGGTGCCGGCGGAGATG
>NZ_CACZOO010000235.1 GCF_902782855.1 uncultured Corynebacterium sp. | reverse complement strand
GCGTCCTTGTGACTACTCCCCGGGTGCACTGTTCCCCGCTGCCAGGGTCACGTCACCCAGCTCCACCTGCCCCAGGACCAGCACCGTGCGCCCGTCCCGTTCGACGAGGGTACCCAGCTCGCGGCGGGTAACCGCGTCATCGGAGGAATTGTAGCCGTCGGAGAGCTCGGCGGTGAGCACCCTGGTGCCGTCCGCCCGGGTGACCACCCACGGGTCCTTGACCACCACATCGGCCAGAGAGAACTTCGCCGTCGCATGGACGGTGCCGCGGTACCGGACGGCACCGGCAACGGCACCGTCCAGAGAGAAGGCGATCCGGTCACCGTCAAGCAGGGACGCCCCGTCACGTGGGGTGAGCTTGCCCCCTGCGACGTCCGCGACAGAGGCCGGCAGGCCGGCGTCCAGCACGAGGTCCGGGGAGCTCGCGGTCGGGGCGTCGGCACCCGGCGCGGTGGAGAACCGCAGCGGCACGAAGATCTCCTCGGCGGCGTTGACCGAGCCCGCGGCGGGGTACACGTAGACGCCGAAGTTGTCCCCGGGGGTCTGCGCCGGCGGATCGACGACGATCCTGGCGGTGAAGCTGCCGTCGGGCTCCATGCGCTGCGACTCCCGCGCGATGGGCGTCCGCATGTCCGGCACTGTCGGCAGGGCGTTGAGTGAGGAGTCCGGCAGCACCCAGGCCAGCTGGTCGTGCGGATGGGTGCGGGCCTCGCCCGGCGCCCCCTCGGACGGACGCCAGTCCGCGCCGAAACCGGAGTACAGCACGTAGACGCCGTTGGGGACGCCCGGCATGACCGGCATGACGAAGCCGCCACGGTTGGCCCGGGGCGAGAAACCCTCACCGTGCACCAGCAGGACGTCGCCGCGGTGCACCACGGTGTCCGCTGTGACGGGTGCGCCGTCCCCGAGGGTCACGGTCACGGTGGGGTCTTCGTTGACCTGCGGGAAGACAGAGTCCGGGACGGTGGGCAGTGCGGCGGACGCGGATGCCGCCACCACGGCGGAGGCGAGGCCGACCGACACGGCGGCCGACAGTCCTGCCGCGAGGGCGGCGACGGGGAGGGAGGGATGGGAGCGGCGGATGAACGTCATACTTTTAGCATACCCTCACCTCACAACGGGTCGGAATACGGCTCAGAACTCCTCGTACACCGCCGGATCCTGGTCGTTCCGCCGTCCGTCGGGACGACCCAGCGCGGTGATCGCCGCCACCTCGTCCGCCGTCAGCTCCAGTTGGAGGGACTCCAGATTCTCCCGCTGCCGGGCCCGGGAGGAGGCCTTCGGGATCGCCACTGCACCGCGCGCCCGGTGCCACGCGAGGATGACCTGCCCGGGGGTGGCGTCATGGGCGGCCGCGGCGGCGACCACCGCGCCGGAGTCCAACGCCGCCCCACGGTTGAGCGGACTCCAGGACTCGGTGATGATCCCGTGGTCGGTGTCCCACGCCAGTGCGTCGGTCTGCGGGAACTCAGGGTGCAGCTCTATCTGGTTGACGACCGGCATTTCGCCGGTCTCCCGCTCGAGGGTCTCCAGATGCCCGGGCAGGAAGTTGCACACGCCGATGTGCTTCACCAGACCCCGGTCCCGGGCCTCGATGAGGGCCCGCCACGCCTCGACGTAGAGCCCCTGGCCGGGGTTGGGCCAGTGGATGAGGTAGAGGTCGACCGGGCCGATGCCGGACCGGCACACACTCTCTTCGACGGTGGCGAGGGCATCTTCCCGGCGCTGGTACCGTCCCGGGAGTTTGCTGGTGTAGACGATCTCTTCCCGGTCGACGGTCCCGGCGGCCAGGGCATCGCGGATGCCGGCGCCGACGGTGCCCTCGTTCTCGTAGTTGTAGGCGGAGTCGATGAGGCGGTAGCCGAGCCCGATCGCGGAGGTGACCGCGGCGCGCCCGGCGTCGCCCCGGAGCCGGTAGGTGCCGAAGCCGATCGACGGCAGCAGTAGTTCGTCGGAAGTCATGGCACCGATGGTAGGACGGCTGTGACCACCGGCGCAGCACCCACCAGCGGGGTGTTCGATGGTCACCGCCCGTGACCTGCAGCGCAAGAGGATGTGTTCGCCTGTTACAGTGGAACCGTCGTCTCCCGCACCTGAAGGTGCACCGCGTTCACGTCCTTGGTCCCGACCTGCGGCTGGCGTCCTGACCCCCGCCCACACCCACAATCCGACACAGTGAGGTGGTCCACCGACCGTGACCCTGACGAGTCTCGTCCTCATCCCCGTCATTCTCACTGCCGCCCTCATCCTCGTCCCCGCCCTGGTCCGGCTTCTCGACCGGGACGCGGGCTGGCCGCTCGCCGGCCTGTTCACCGCTTTGGCCGTCTGGATCGTCGCCGACCCCGGTCTGGCCCGTGGCGTCCTCGACGGACACGCCGTCTCCTGGTCGACGACCTGGATACCGGACATCCTCCCCGGCGGCGGAGATGTCTCCCTGGCTCTGCGCCTCGACGCGCTGTCCCTTTTCTTCGTACTGCTGGCACTGGTCGTCGGCACCGCGGTCTTCGCCTACTCGACCCGTTACCTGCACCGCACCACCGACCACCACGGTGACGGCGTCATGAGCTTCTACGTGCTCATGACGGCGTTCATGGTCTCGGTCGTGCTGCTTTTCCTCGCGGACGATGTCACGGTCCTCTTCATCGCCTGGGAGCTGGTCTCCCTGGCGTCCTTCTTCCTCATCGCCCGCGCCGGCCGCACCGGCGAGCCCGGCGCGATGCGCACGCTGCTGCTCACCTTCACCGGTGGTCTCAGCCTGCTCGTCGCCCTGGGTGTCGCGGTCGCCGCGACCGGCACCACGAGCCTGTCTGGCATCATCGCCTCCGACGCCTGGGGCGACGATGCCGTGCGCACCGGCATCGTCGCCGCCCTGGTCGCGCTCGCCGGTTTCTCCAAGGCCGCCCAGTTCCCCTTCCACGCCTGGCTTCCGGAGGCGATGGCGGCGATCACCCCGGTCTCCGCGTTCCTCCACGCCGCGGCCGTGGTCAAGGCGGGCATCTACCTGCTGATGCGGTTCTCCGGGGTGTTCCACGACGTCACCGTGTGGAACCTCATGCTCATCATCTCGGGCATGTTCACCGCGGTCTTCGCCGCGGTCTTCGCGATCCAGAAGCCCGACCTGAAGAAGCTCACCGCCTACTCCACGGTCTCACAGCTCGGCTGGATCGTGGCCACCATCGGTGTCGGCACGCCGGCCGCGCTGGCCGCCGCTGTGGTGCACACCGCCGCCCACGCCCTGTTCAAGTCCTCCCTGTTCATGATCATCGGCGTCATCGACCACCAGACCGGAACCCGCGACCTACGGGATCTCGGTGTGCTGTGGCGGAAGATGCCGTGGACCTTCACCGGTGCGGTCGTCGCCGCCGCGTGCATGGCCGGCATTCCGCCGACCCTCGGTTTCGTGTCGAAGGAGGGTATGCTCGCCGCCTTCGAGGACGCCCCGGTCGGCACCGCCGGACAGATCGTCCTGCTCACCGCCGCCGGTGTCGGTGCGGTGGCGACCCTGCTCTACTCCGCGAAGTACGTCCTGGGCGCCTTCGTCGACGGCCGTCCGGTCGATCCGGACAGCCCCGACGGCACCGAGCGGGTCCCCTCGCCCGCGACACTGCCCGACGAGCGGGTCCGGGAGGCATCCCCGGTGTTCTGGCTTCCGGCGGTCCTGCCCGCGCTGGCGAGTGTCCCGGCGGTGTGCGTACTGGCGTTCTGGGACGGCCCGCTCGACGCCGTGGTCTCCGCCACCGGCATGGCGGGTGCCGCGGGGCACCATTCCCACCTGGCCTTCTGGCACGGCTGGACGGTGCCGCTGGGGATCACCGTGGCGGTCATCGCGGTCGGCGTGGCGCTGCTGGCCGTGCGCCGTCCTCTCTTCGCGGCGATGGAGCGCCGCCATCTGCTGCCGTTCACCGGCGCCGGCGTGATCTCACTGACCGTGCAGCTCGCCAACCGGTGGGGACGCGTGGCCAACGTGCCGGGCAACTCGCTGAACCCGAACCGCCACCTCATCTGGATCTTCGCCATGGTGCTGCTGCTCGCCGGCGCCGCATTCCTCGATGAGGAGGGCCTGCACCAGCTCGGCAGTCTGCCTCCGCGGGTGGAGGGCATCGACCGGATCGGCGACCTCGCCGGCCTGGTGATGGTGCTGCTCGTGGTCACCGCGATCATCTCCACCCGGTCGCGGTTCGGTTCGGTGATCCTGGTGGGCGTCGCCGGTGCGGCGGTGTCCTGGATCATGCTGACCCTGGGTGCACCCGATGTGGCACTGACGAACCTCATGGTCGAGTTCGTCGTCACCGTGTTCCTCATGCTCGTCGTCCGGCACCAGCCGCGCCTCTATCTGAGGGAGGGGGAGAACCGGGCGAAGTTCGCCGTGGTCGCCGCCACCGTCGTCGGCCTCGTCGTCTTCGTCGGATCCTGGCTGCTCATCGGCAGGCACGGTCGTCCTGAGCTGGCGATGTGGTACCTGGAGCATGGTCCGGAGGAATCGGGGGCGAACAATGTGGTCGCCTCGATCATCGTGGAGTTCCGTGGCTTCGACACGCTCGGTGAACTGTGCGTCCTCGGTATGGCCGGGATCGTCGTCGCCTCGGTCGTCGGCTCCGTGCCGCGCTCCCCGGTGCCGGGGTACGGGCCCGGATCGACCTCGGAGCTGTTCCGCCGCAAGGGCACCACGAAGTTCCCGGACGTGCACAATGTGCCCGAACTCGCCCCGTTCTACTCCCGTTACCTGCGCAGCACCTACCTGAACTCGGTGCTGGGCCGGATGGTGATGTGGCCGATGGCGGCGGTGCTGGTGATCTACTCCGCGGCGGTGTTCTGGCGCGGGCACCAGTCCCCCGGCGGCGGTTTCCTCGCCGCCCTGGTCCTGGCCCTGGGCATCGTGTTCTGGTACCTGGTGCAGCCGTCGTCCCGACCGGTCGGCGGGAGAAACCTCGGTTTCAGCATCATCGGGTCTGGCATGCTGCTGTCCCTGGGCACCGGTCTGATCGGCTACCTCGCATCCGACAGTTCCGGTTTCCTCACCCCGATCCACGGGCACATCCTGGGCGAACACGTGACGACCTCACTGCTCTTCGACGCCGGCGTGTACCTCGCGGTCATCGGCACGGTGATCGTGGTGGTCAACACGCTCGGCGGACGCAGCCGCCCCGGCGCCGACCCGAACCGCGCCGCCAAGGCCTCCCCGGTGGAGGCCGCCGCCCCGGCGACACTTCCGCCCCTGTCCGCCGTATCGGAGACATTCGGGGGTTCGGCGGTGCCGTTGCACCCGGCGGCGGTCCGACGCGCCAGGGAAGCCGCCGAGAAGGCGGAGAAGGAGAAGGACCAGTGATCATCTCAGCTGTCATCGCGATCCTCATCGCCGGTGGTGTGTACCTGGTCATGCAGCGCGGCATGGTCCGCATCATCATCGGCACCACGCTGATGAGCCACGGGGTGAACATCCTCCTGCTCGCCACCGGTGTCGGCGCGTGGCGTGCCGACCCGCTCGCCGACCGCACGGAGGTGGCGGACGCCGCGGACCCGCTCCCCCAGGCGTTCGTCCTCACCGCCATCGTCATCTCCATGGCCGCCACTGCGGTGATGCTGGCGATGGCCGCCCTGGGACGCGACGACGACACGACCTCCGCGGAGGACACCGACCGCGCCCAGCGGGAGTTCCGTTCCCTGGAGACCCGGGGCCGGGCCGCCCACCACATCGATGAGCAGTCGCCGCAGGCCCGCCGGCGTCGGCTGCGTGAGGAGGAGTACTGATGACCTTCCCCGCGGAGCTCCTCCCGGTCTTCGTCTTCGTCCCGCTGATCGCGGCGGGTATCGCAGTGATCATTCCCTGGTCGGCCGCCCGACGTGCCCTGTCCCTGCTGATACCGGCCGCCGGTCTGACCGGTGGCGCCCTGCTGCTCGCCGCGGTGTCCGGTGCCGGTGAGGGCGGGAACGCCGGAACCGACGTCATCGCCACCGGGATCGGGCACTTCCCCGGTGGCGTCGCCATCCCGCTCGCCGCGGACACCCTCTCCGCGCTGATGATCCTCACGACCTCGGTGGTCGCACTGGCCGCGAACTGGTTCGCCGAGGTCGTCGGCGAGAACCGTGCCAGGTTCTTCCCCGCGATGACGCTCATGCTGCTGGGCGGGGTGTGGGGGGCACTGCTCACCGCGGACCTGTTCAACCTCTTCGTGTTCATCGAGATCATGCTCATGCCGTCCTTCGGGCTGCTGACCATGACGGGCAGCTGGGCTCGGCTCTCGGCCGGCCGGGCGTTCATCCTGGTCAACCTCGTGACCTCGATGTGTCTGCTGGCCGGCGTGGGGCTGGTGTACGGCGTCGTCGGCACCACGAACCTCGCCGCGTTGGCCGGTGCCGCCGGGCCGCGGGCAACCGCGGCCGGCTTCGACACCGGGGTGTTCGGCACCCAGTGGCAGCTGTGGATGGCACTGGGCATGGTGCTGCTGGCACTGTGTGTGAAGTCGGGCTCCACCCCGGTCCACAGTTGGCTGCCGCGCTCCTACGGGGCGACGTCGCCGACGGTGATGGCCCTGTTCTCAGGCCTGCACACCAAGGTCGGCGTGTACGCGGTGCTGCGCGTGTACATGACCGTCTTCGACGGTGACCAGCGGTGGGCGTTGACCATCCTCGCTTTCGCGGTCGCCGGTATGCTCATCGGCGGTTTCGCCGGGCTGGGCGAGACCACCCTGCGCGGGGTGATCGCCTACCAGATGGTCAACGGTATCCCGTTCATCCTCGTGTCCCTGGCGTTCCTCTCCGGAGACGCAGAGCTGATGCTCTCCGCCGGCGTGTTCTACATGCTGCACCACATGGTCAGTGCCGCGGCGATGATCCTGTCGGCCGGCGCGATCGAGGAGACCTACGGGACCGGTCGGCTCCGGCGGTTGTCCGGCCTGATGCGCCGTGACCCGCTGGTCTCCACCGTCTTCGCCGCCGCAGCGCTGTCGTTGGCCGGCCTGCCGCCGTTCTCCGGCCTGTGGGGAAAACTCATGCTGGTCCTGGGGATCAGCGAAGACTCCGGGTGGAAGGTCTGGGTCGGGCTGGCGGCGGTGGTCGTCGCCTCGGTCGGCGCGCTGCTCAGTCTGCTGTACGCGTGGCGGAAGGCGTTCTGGGGCCGACCGATGGACCCGCAGGACATGGATCCCTCCCTGGCGGTCAGTGGCTCGATGACCCTGCCCGCTGCGGCGCTGATGGTGCTGAGCGTGGTCATGTTTCTCGCTGCGGGGCCGGTCTCGGGGTGGACGCGGGACGCGGCCGCCGGTCTCACCGACACGACCGGCTATGTCGGGGCGGTGCTCGGGGATCCCGACGAGGCGGTCGGGGTTGTCCTGCCGACAGATGCGCTCATGACGCCCCACGACGCCTCGGAAGGAGGTGACCGCTGATGGCCCGCCACACCCCCGGTTCGTTGCTCCGGTCGGCGGCCCACGTGGTGTCCTACGGCACCTGGCTGGTCGGTCAGATCATCAGGGAGTCCCTCATCATGGCGAAGGACACCTTCACCACCGGCCGCAACATCGCGCCGGTGATCATCTACTATCCGCTGCGCGTCACCGATGAGCGGGACGTCGCCGCCTTCATCGCGTCAGTCACCATGACGCCGGGCACCCTGGCCCTCGGTGTCACCGGCCCGAAAGAGGTCGACGATGACGCGAAGGCGGGGAAGTTCAACCCGCGGGACATCGGTGCCACCGGGCCGAAGGAGTTCCGGACACACGGTCTGCCGCGGGTACAGCGTTTTCTCGCCGTGCACGCCATGTACGGCGCCGACCCGCAGGAGCTGCTCCACGGGTTGGCCGTGATGGAGGCGAAGATCGCCCCCGAGGTGAAGCAGAAGTCCCCGGAGTTCGACGTCGAGCACCTGGTCGAGCGTGGCGTCCCCGGTCCCCGCGGCTACCGCGGCACCCACGGTGGTCGTGCCAGCGAGGACAGTGTCTTCGCGGTGGAGAAGGTCGATTCCACGCCGCACGCCACCGCCTTCGTCGCCGCGATCATGCGGGCCGAGGACGAGCTCGATGTCGCCGACCTGCCGGACCTGTCGAAGGCGGAGCGGGAGAAGATCGCCCGCGAGCACGCCGAGAAGATGGCCGCCCGGCGCAGGGCCGAACAGAAGAGACGTCGGGAGGCCCGCGCCGCGCTCGCGGCGATGGGTGACGAGGACGCCAGCGTCTACGAACGCGCGGCCGAGGGCATCGCCACCGGCCGTCCCTCCGGTGACACCGACGGCACCACCGACCCCACCGGCACCGGGGACGTCGACGCCTCCGGAACCCCGGACGCCGCCGGTGTCGGGGACGCGAAGAGGAGGCGCAGGCATCCGGGCACCCCGGCGAACTCCTCGCTCATCAGCGCGTTCGAGGCCCGCGCGAAACTGCCGCAGCCCCGGCTTAACCTCAGCAGACGCCGGAACAACCCGAAGAAGCCGGACTCCCCGAAGGAGAAGGACAAGTGACCCCGACCCACCTCCTGTGGATCCTCGCCGGTGCGGCCGCCGTGATCATCGGCGTGTCGATGCTGGTGGTGCTGTGGCGCGCGGTGACCACCCGCAATGACGCCCGCCGCGCCGTGCTCGCCGACATCATCTACGTCACCGTCATCGCCGGTTTCCTGGTGTACGCCCTGTTCCAGCGGTCCTCGATCGTCTACGACGTGGTGCTCATCGCCGGGCTCGGCGGTGCGATCAGCACAATCTCCTTCGCCCGCATCCTGACCCGCGGAAGGCGGTGACCGGTGGTGACCGGATCCCTGACAGTCCTGGCCGCCGAGACCGGCCAGATGCGCGTGTACCAGGACCTGACCTGGTGGGCGGCGGTCGTGGTGGGCGTCCTCGCCCTGGCCGGCGCCCTGTTCATCCTGGTGTCCGCGGTGGCGATGTACCTTGCACCGGACGCGCTGAGCCAGGTGAACATGCTGGGCCCGGCGATGGGCATGGGCCTGCCGCTGCTCATCATCGCCCACCTCGTCTATTCGTGGACGACCACGGGCTTCAACCTCGGGGAGCTGCTGGAGGCGGTGGGGGCGATCGGGGCCCTGCTCATCGTGCAGGCGGTGGGGTCGTATGTGGTGGGTCGCGCCCTGCATGCGACGCACTGGGACCACACGGTGCCGCTGTCCGGCGGCGAGCGGGAGCCGGAGAAGGACTGAGGCCCGCCCCGTCCGCGGCCCCTCCCGAGACCCCGGGTCGGTCCTCCCGGACGCCTCTCCCGGACGCCTCTCCCGGACACCCCCCGGAAGCCCCTCAGTCTCCCGTAGCGCAGACCTAGCAGTCGTAGTACAGCTCGAAGTCCAACGTGGTCGGACGCAGCCGGGCCGGAGTGATCTCATTTCCGACCTTCTCGGCGATGTAGCTGTCGATGAGGTCCGGGGTGAACACGCCGCCCATGGTGAGGAAGTCGTGGTCCTCCTCCAGCGCCGCCAGAGCCTGGTCCAGGGAGGTCGGCGTCGTCGGGATGTGCGTGGCCTCCTCCGGGGGAAGCTCGTAGAGGTCCTTGTCCACCGGTGCGGGCGGCTCGGTGCGGTTGAGGACACCGTCGAGTCCCGCCATCATCACCGCGGCGAAGGCCAGGTACGGGTTGCCCGAAGGGTCCGGGGCGCGGAATTCGATCCGCTTCGCCTCCGGGCTCCTGCCGGTGGCGGGGATGCGGATCGCCGCCGACCGGTTCTCCGCGGAGTAGACCAGGTTTGTCGGGGCCTCGAACCCGGGGACGAGCCGGTGGTAGGAGTTCATCGTCGGGTTCGTGAACGCCAGCACGGCCGGGGCATGCGCGAGGATACCGCCAATGTAGTGCCGTGCCATGTCCGACAGTCCACCGTAGCCGGACTCGTCGTAGAACAGCGGCCGGCCGTCCCGCCACAGGGACTGGT
This sequence comes from uncultured Corynebacterium sp., assembly GCF_902782855.1. Taxonomy (GTDB): domain Bacteria; phylum Actinomycetota; class Actinomycetes; order Mycobacteriales; family Mycobacteriaceae; genus Corynebacterium. The sequence continues at coordinate 1,784 of NZ_CACZOO010000235.1, read as the reverse complement.
GGATGTGCATCCCGGAACCACCGTCGCCGGCCAGCGGCTTGGGCATGAACGTCGCCGACTTGTTGTTCGCCTTCGCGGTGTTCTTCACCACGTACTTGAAGGTCTGCAACGCGTCCGCGGAGTGCAGCAGGGTACTGAACCGGTAGTTGATCTCCTGCTGACCGCCACTGCCCATCTCATGGTGGGCACGCTCGACCTCGAAGCCGAGGTCGATGAGGTTGTCGGCGATCTCGTTGCGCAGATTCTGCAGGTGGTCGTACGGCGCGGTGGGGAAGTACCCGCGCTTCTGCCGCACCTTGTGCCCGAGGTTGACGGTGCCGTCCGGGTCGGTGGCCGCACCCGTGTTCCACCAGCCCTCCTCAGAGTCGACCTCGTGGAAGGAGCTGTTGGACGCCGAGTCGAAGCGTACCGAGTCGAAGAGATAGAATTCGGCCTCTGCACCGAAGTAGCAGGTGTCCGCCACACCGGTGCTGATGAGGTACTCCTCAGCGTTGCGCGCGACGTTGCGCGGGTCGCGGGTGAAGGCCCGACGGGTGCGGGGATCGTGGACGAAGAACTGGATGTTCAACGTCGTGGACTCCACGAACGGGTCGACGTAGGCGGTCGAGAGGTCCGGGAGCAGCAGCATGTCGGACTTCTCGACACTGGTGAATCCGCTGATCGAGGAGCCGTCGAAGGCCAGCCCCTCGGTCATGGCGTCCTCGTCGAAGGACGCGGCGGGCACTGACAGGTGCTGCTCGGTGCCGGGGACGTCGGTGAACCGGACGTCGATCCAGCGGATACCCCGTTCCCGGATGAAATCGGCGAGCCCCTCGGGGGTCGCGTCCGTGGGGGAGACGGGCAGGTCGGCTGTGGCAGCCATGGAAGAATCGCTCCTTGCGGTGATAGCGTGTCAGCGGAGTTCGGGGGAGTCCCAGAGGTTGAGGGTCGTGCCGATGTCCCCGGCACAGGCCCGGTCGTAGAGGTCACAGGCCCAGGCGACGTCCTCGACGGGCATGCCGCCGATGGAGTAGCAGAAGATCTGGTCGTCGCTGGTGCGTCCCGGGGCTCGGCCGGCGGCGATGTCGCCGATGTTGACGAGCTTCCCGCGCGGCAGCGACCCCTCCTCACACATGTCCCACCAGCGGTTGCCGGGGATGCCGAGCAGTTGCTCGTAGGTGACGCCGGGCCCGTTCTCCTCGTACCACTCCGAGTAGAGACCGGTGTAGTCGACGACGAGGTTGGCCCGGTCGCTGCGGATGAAGTCGTCGTCGAGCCGTGCGGCTGCCGGCATGAGGAGCAGGGCGCCGGGGGTGAGCCATTCGGTGCGGAAGTACGGGAAACCCGACGGGCCGTCGGGTGAGGTGGAGGTGCCCGCGATGAGGATATGGGCGCCTTCGACGGCCTCCCGCTCCGAGTCCACGACACGGACCTCGTCCAGTTGCGGGTGGTGGTCCCGGATCCACTGCGCGGCGCGCTCGGTGGAGCCCGCCGAGCGCCCCTTGATCCTGACGGTGCGGATGCCCGGCCGCTGGCTGATCGCCGCGGAGAGGATGGTGCGGCTCATCACACCCGGGCCGATGATGCCGACGGTGGTGGCGTCCTGCACGGCCAGGTGCTTCACTCCGACACCGGGAACGGCGCCGGTGCGGTAGGCGGACAGCAGGTTGGCGGACATGACGGCCTTCGGCGCCCCGGTGACCGCGTCGTTGAGGATGAACAGGTGGATGGACCGCGGCAGGTCGACCCGTCGGTTGCCGGTGTTCGAGCCGTACCACTTCACACCGGCGGCGCGGAAACGCCCG
>NZ_CACZOO010000234.1 GCF_902782855.1 uncultured Corynebacterium sp. | reverse complement strand
TCAGTTCACCGGGAAGCCCATGGTGATCTGGGACTCGGACGGCAGCGGCCAGCGTTCGGTGACGACCTTGCGCCGGGTGTAGAAGTTGAATGACTCCGGGCCGTACATGTGCGTGTCGCCGAACAGGGAGTCTTTCCAACCGCCGAACGAGAATGACCCGATCGGCACCGGGATCGGCACATTGATACCGACCATGCCGACCTCGATGTCGAACTTGAACGACCGGGCGGTGCGTCCGTCACGGGTGAACACCGCCGTACCGTTGGCGTACCGGCAGTTGTTGATCAACGCCACGGCCTCGTCGTAGGTGTCGACCCGAACGACGGAGAGCACCGGGCCGAAGATCTCCTCGTCGTAGACGGCCATGCCCGGCCTCACGTTGTCGATCAGGGTCGGTCCGGTGAAGAAGCCCTGTTCAGGAAGGTCGTGGTCGCGGCCGTCGACGACGACGGTGGCGCCCTCGGCGGCGGCACCGGCGACGAAGCCCTCGATGCGCTGCTTGGCTGCGGCGGTGATCACCGGCCCCATGTCCGCACCGGGGACGGTACCGTCGCAGACCTTCACGCCCTTGATCCGCTCACCGATCTTGGCGACGAGATCATCGGCGATTGATCCGACGGCGACGACGACGGACACGGCCATGCAGCGCTCACCGGCGGCACCGTAGCCGGCGGAGACCGCGGCGTCTGCGGCGGCGTCGAGGTCGGCGTCGGGCATGACGACCATGTGGTTCTTCGCCCCGCCGAGCGCCTGGACACGCTTGCCGTTGGCTGCGGCGCGGGTGTAGATCGACCTGGCGATCGGGGTGGAACCGACGAAGCTCACGGCCTTGATGCGCGGCTCGTCGAGGATGGCGTCGACGGTCTCCTTGTCACCGTGGACGACGTTGAGCACACCGTCGGGCAGGCCGGCCTCGCGGAACGCCTCGGCGAGCCAGAGTACGGCGGAGGGGACCTTCTCACTGGGCTTGAGGATCACGGTGTTGCCCGCGGCGATGGCGGTGGTGACCATCCACAGCGGGACCATGACCGGGAAGTTGAACGGGGTGACGCAGGCGACGACGCCGACGGGCTGGCGGATCTGGGAGACGTCGACGCCGGTGGACGCCTGTTCCAGGGACTCGCCTTTCATGTGGTGGACCAGCCCGGCGCAGAACTCGACGTTCTCCAGGCCGCGGGTGATCTCGCCGTCGGCGTCGTCGAGGACCTTGCCGTGCTCGGCGGTGACGATGGCGGCCAGTTCGGCGCGGCGGGCGACGATGATCTCGCGGAGCTTGAACATGATGTTCGCCCGCCTGGCCATGCCGGTGGAACGCCAGCCGGGCAGTGCGGCGGCGGCGACGTCGACGGCGTGGGTGAGGGTGGCGACGTCGGCGAGGGGCACCTCGCCGGTCTGCTCACCGGTGGCCGGGTTGTGGACGGCCCCGGTGCGGCCGTCGCCTGCGAGCTGCTGCTCACCGCCGATCAGGTGGTACAGCGGGGTCTGGAGTGTCGCGGTCATGGTGGTCCTTTCGGGATACGGGGCAGAAGGGGTGGTCAGGCGGCGTCTGAGCCGGAGCCGGAGCCGGAGTCGGTATCCGGGTTCCAGCCGCGCAGGCTCTCGTCCGGGTTCACGTACTTGGCGATGAGGATGCAGTCCTTGGCGGCCAGCCCCTCCTCGATGAGCCGGTCGAACTGGCCGGAGACCAGTCCGGCGGCGGGCAGGTTGATGCCGGCGTCCTTCCCCGCCTCGAGTGCGAGGCCGACATCCTTGCGGGCCAGGTCGACGGTGAAGGTCGCGTCGAAGTTGTGGTCCGCCGCGGAGGTCGGGATGACGCCGGGCACCGGGTACCAGGTCTGCTGCGCCCAGGACCGGCCGGAGGACGCGCTGGCGATCTCCCAGAACACCTTCGGGTCCAGTCCGAGGCGCTCAGCGAGCTGGGACCCCTCGGAGTTCGCCAGCATGTCGATGCACAGCATCATGTTGTTGACGATCTTCGCGGCGATGCCCATGGTTGCTTCGCCGGCGTCGAAGATCTTCCCGGACATCGGCCCGATGAACGTCGCCGCCCGGGACTTGTCCGCCGCCTCCCCACCCATCATGAAGGCGAGGGTGCCGTCGGCCGCGCCACTGATACCACCGCTGACGGGGGCATCCACGAACCGGAAACCCTGCGCTGCCGAACGCTCGTGGAGGAGGCGGCATGACGCGATGTCGATCGTGGAGCTGTCGACCAGCAGTGTGCTCTTGTCGGCGTGGGCCCAGACGCCGTCGGGACCGTCGAAGACGCTGAGAACGTGCTGACCTTTGGGCAGCATGGTGAAGACGACGTCCGCGCCGGCGACCGCCTCGGCGACGCTGGCTGTGGGGTGGACGCCGTGCTCTGCGGCGGTGGCGACAGCATCCGGGTTCAGGTCGTAGCCCTGCACGGTGAAGCCTGCCTTGACGAGGTGGCTGCACATGCGGGCGCCCATGTTGCCGATGCCGATCCATGCGATGGTGTTCACGGTCTGTGTCCTTCCGGTTGTCCACGGTATGGCGGGTGCCACGGTCTGTGGTTCAGTGTGATGCACATTCCAAACTAAAAGCAGGAGGGCTGCGAATCAATGCCCGGGACGGCGGTGATATTGCACGGGTGCTGTGCATCAATGCACAATCGGTGGCATGTCACCACGGATTCACACGAACCACCTGGAAGGGATGGTCACCTTCCTCACCGTCGCCAGACTCGGCCGGTACACCGCGTCCGCCCGCGCCCTGGGGGTGAACCACTCCACCGTCTCCCGGCGTATCGCCGACCTGGAGAAAGCCCTCGGCGGGAAGCTGCTCGCCCATGGCGGCGACGGCTGGGTGGTCACGGATCTCGGGGCGAAGGTGCTGCCCTCCGCGGAGCGTGCAGAGAGTGCCCTGAACGGGCTTTCGGCCCTCGCGGAAGGGAAGGAGTCGCGTATCCGGGGCACCGTGACCGTCGCCGCCCCCGACGCCTTCACCAGCGTCCTGGCCATCCCCGGGCTGGCGGAGTTCCAGCGCCGCGAACCGGGCGTCCACCTCGAGATCGTCACCGCCACCCAACAGGTGAGACAACGCCGGGCCGGTACAGACATCGAGGTGGTGATCGGGGAGCCGGTCGTCAACAAGGCCGTGACGACGAAACTCTGCGACTACAACCTCCGCCTGTACGCCACACGGGAGTACCTTGACGCGGCCGGCGTCCCCACCGGTGTCGCCGACCTCGCCGACCACCGGATCAACTACTACATCGAGACCGCGCTCCAGGTCGACGAACTCGACCTCGGTATCCGCCGCATCCCGAAATACCGGTACGGCATCAGCTCGACCAGCGTCTTCGCGCACATCGCGTCGACGCTGGCGGGTACGGGGATCGGACTGCTCCCGGAATTCGCGGTGACGGACCCCAGGCTCATCCCCGTCCTCCCCGGGGAGTTCCGCCACGGGGCGTCCTACTGGGCGGTGGTCCGGGAGGAGAACTTCCGGAACCCCGCCGTGCGCGCCACACTGGCGGCGCTACACCCGGATCCCGGAAACCGCTGAGGGGGAGGCGATGTGCCGCTCACGGTCCTCGGCGTCGATGTCCTCCAGACGGACACCGCGGGTCTCACGAAGGGCCACGGCGGCGACGAGGGTGACGACCGCGGCCAGGGAGACGTAGAGGGCGACCGGGATCCAGGAGTCGAACCCGGAGAGCAGGGCGGTGGCGATGATCGGGGCCAGGGAACCTGCCACGATCGAGGTGACCTGGTAGCCGAACGACACCCCGGCATAACGCATCCGGGTGGGGAACATCTCCGCCATCACCGCGGGTTGGCCCGCGTACATGAGGCTGTGGACCCCGAGACCGATCAGCAGGGCAGCGAGGATCGCCACCGGATTCCTGGTGCTGAGCAGCGGGAAGGCCACGAACCCCCAGAAGACCGCGAGGCAGGCGCCGGTGATGAGGACGGGGCGTCGTCCGACCCGGTCGCTGAGCCGACCGAGGACCGGGACGATGAGGAACTGGCAGAAGTGGGCGATGAGGATGAGGCCGAGAATGCTGCTGGTGTCCACGTCCTGCCACACCGACAGGTAGGTGATGGAGAAGGTCACGACCATGTAGTAGAGAATGTTCTCCCCGAAGCGCAGACCCATGGCGATGAGGACGCCGCGCGGATACCGTTTCAGCACCTCGAAGATGCCGTACCGGACTTCGGCGACCGGCTCGCCGGCGGACGTGGCAGACGCGTTCCCGTTCGCGACGACGGACTCCTCGATGGCCCGGCGGGTCTCCTGGAAGATCGGGGCGTCCTCGATTTTCGTGCGGATGTAGTAGCCGACGGCGACGATGACGATGGAGAGCCAGAAGCCGACCCGCCAACCCCAGCTGAGGAACTGCCCATCGGTGAGAACCCAGGACAGGATCAGCAGGACGATCGTCGCCAGCAGGTTGCCGAGGGGCAGTGCGGCCTGCGGCCAGCTGGCCCAGTAGCCGCGCTCCTTGTTGGGGGAGTGCTCGGCGACGAGCAGAACGGCGCCGCCCCACTCGCCGCCGACGGCGATGCCCTGAATGAACCGCAGTGCGACGAGGAGGACCGGGGCGAGGGGGCCGATGTGGTCGAAGGTCGGGAGACAACCCATGAGGAACGTGGATGCGCCGACGATGATGATCGCGACCTGGAGAAGGTGCTTGCGCCCGTAGCGGTCACCGAAGTGGGCGAAGATCATGCCCCCCAGGGGGCGGGCGATGAAGCCGACGGAATAGGTTGCGAAGGCGGCGATGATGCCGACGGCGGGATTGTCGTTCTCCGGGAAGAAGATCTTGCTGAACACCAGGGTGGCTGCCGTGGCGTAGAGGAAGAACTCGTACCACTCGACGATGGTCCCGGCCATGGACGCCGAGACGACCCGGTAGAGCCCTCGTCTCGTGGTGGCGTCCGATGTGTCCCGGGACATGCCGGAGGGTCCGGAACCGGATGCGGTGGATGATCGTTGCTGTACTGACATGGTCACCTCGTGCGGTCGTTGGTCCGGGGTGGGGCGGTCACCCTCCCGGTCTGACCACAGATGATGTCATGAGCAAAAGTGAACTGAACAGGGTCATGTCCGCACTGGGTGTGTGCGCCCGCGCACACTGACGGTGATGACCGGCGGCGACGTCCGGTGGACGCCGCTGCACCCCCTCACCCCC
>NZ_CACZOO010000233.1 GCF_902782855.1 uncultured Corynebacterium sp. | reverse complement strand
CCGGGTTGGTCATGGAGACGATGAGTGTGTCGTCGGTCGTCCGGCAGGCGATCTCCACGGTCGCGTGGTCGGGGGAGTGCTTCACGGCATTGGAGGTCATCTCGGTGAGGACCCGGGAGAGCGTCCGCCGGTCCACCACCGGCTCACCGGCGCGGGGCAGGGCCATGTGTGAGTTCACCCGGAGGTTGTGGGCCCGCAGTTCACGTGTCGCGGTGGCCAGCGCCGCGCGGACCGTCGGCGGTGGACCGGTCAGGGAGGAGTCCTGACCGGCCTGCATCTCCGAGTTCAGCAGTCGCAGCATGGTCCGCAGCTGCTCCAGAGCCGCCCGGGAGGTCCGGGAGATATCCGCAAGACCGTCGCGGAGCTCACTGTTCTCGTCCCCGGTGGCCGTGAGCTCCAGTGCCTGGGACCTCATGACCACACTGGTCAGTGAGGTGGCGACCGAGTCATGGAGGTCTCGCGCCAGCCCCAGCCGCTGTCGGCGTTGAGTGTCGGCGAGCGTGCGTCGCAGAGCGGCGTTCCGGATCTCCTGGGTGAGACGGTTGCGGCCGAAGAGGAAGCTGGTGCCGAGGATGACCAGGATCACCACCAGGACAGTGGGATCCGTGTCCACCGTGTGGCCGGAGAAATCCACCATGGCCAGTCCGGTCTGCACCAGGACCAGTATGAGACCCACTCCGGCAAGGCCGTTGGCAGTGACCACCTCAATGAGGATGACGACGAAGAAGATGGCGAAGGTGCCTGCGTCCCCCGCGACATAGGAGGACGCGATGGCGAAGGGGACCGACAGCACCGCCGCCGTCTGCGGCCACCGCGCCGCAGCCACCACCAGAAGGACACCTGCCACGGCGCACGCCACGGACTCCGGGGTGACGGGTTCGGAGGAGACGACGAACTCGGTGACCAGCACGAGTACCGCCAGCACGATCTCGGGGGCCCCGAACGGGATCCTCGGTCTCAGCCTGTTCACCGCCACCTCCCGGCTACTGCTTGTAGCTCGCGAGGAAGTTGCCGAGTCGTTCAATCGCCTCGGCGAGGTCGCGGGCCCACGGCAGGGTGACGACGCGGAAGTGGTCGGGGGTCGGCCAGTTCATGCCGGTGCCCTGGACCAGGTGAATTTTCTCGGCACGGAGCAGGTCGAACATGAACTGCTCGTCGTCGTGGATCTCGTGGACGTTCGGGTCCAGTTTCGGGAACGCGTAGAGCGCGCCCATCGGCTTCACGCAGCTCACACCGGGAATCTCATTGAGCTTCTCATAGGCCACGTTGCGCTGCTCCAGCAGACGCCCGCCGGGAAGCACCAGGTCATCGATGGACTGGCGTCCGGACAGTGCAACCTGGATTCCGTACTGGGCCGGGACATTGGCGCACAGTCGGGTCGAGCACAACAGCTCGATACCCTCGATGAAGCCCTTCGCGTGCGCCTTCGGCCCGGTCAGCACCATCCAGCCGGAGCGGAAACCTGCGGCGCGGTACGCCTTCGACAAGCCGTTGAAGGTGATGCACAGCAGGTCAGGGCACAGGGACGCAGTGTTGATGTGGACCGCGTCATCGTAGAGGATCTTGTCGTAGATCTCGTCGGAGAGCACCAGCAGGGAGTGCTCCCGGGCGACCGTGACAATCCGCTCAAGCACTTCACGGCTGTAGACCGCGCCCGTCGGGTTGTTCGGGTTGATGACGACGATCGCCTTGGTCCGTGGTGTGACCTTCGACTCGATGTCCTCGATCGACGGCGCCCAGCCGTTCTCCTCGTCGCAGAGGTAGTGGACGGCCTTTCCACCGGCCAGGGTCGTCGCCGCGGTCCACAGCGGATAGTCCGGCGAGGGGATGAGGACCTCGTCGCCGTCGTTGAGCAGGGCCTGCGTGGTCATGGAGATCAGTTCGGAGACGCCGTTGCCGAGATAGACGTCGTTGGTGGTGAACGTCGGGAAATCGGGGATGACCTCGTAGCGCGCCACAACCGCGCGTCGGGCGGAGGGGATGCCCTTGGACTGGGAGTATCCGGCGGCGGAGGGCAGGGCGGTGATCATGTCCTGGACGATGGTGTCCGGGGCATCGAAGCCGAAGGCGGCCGGATTACCGGTGTTGAGCTTGAGAATCCGGTGGCCGTCGGCCTCCATGCGCTCGGCCTCGGCATTGACCGGGCCGCGGATCTCGTAGAGGACATTCTGGAGCTTCGTCGACTGGTCCAGGGGACGAAGCTCCACGGGGTGCTTCGGTGTGGTGCTCATTCGTCCCATCATGCCAGCGTGGGGGGCACCGCGCCCCGGTACCCCGCTATTCGGTGGTCTCCCCGCCCGGGTTGTCCGTGTCACCTGCGCCACCGTCGGTGTCTCCGGTTCCGGTGCCCGGTCCGCCGGTGTCCCCGGGGGAGGTGGTGTTCCCCGGGGTCCCGGTGTCTTCGGGGTCGCCGGAGTCATGGCCGCCGCCGCCAGGCCCGGACTCGCCGGTGTCCGTGGCGCTGCCGTCTGTGGTGTCGGTGGCGCCGCCGCCGGTGCCGGTACCGCTGTCGGTGCCGTAGGAGCCGGTACCGGCCCCGCTGCCGAGACCGTCACTGTAGGGGTCGAATCCGTACCCCTGCTGTACGGGTGGGACTGCGGCGACGGAGGTGGCGGTGCGGGAGTCCCAGGCGGACGGGCGGTCGTAGCTCGGCACCACGCTGGTCAGCGGTGAGGAGTCGGTGACGTCGTTGCCGCGCATGAGTCCGACCGAGACCAGCCCGACCAGGGCGGCGAGGACCGCGCCGGCGCCCAGGACCCAGGCCCACGGGGGGACGGCGGCGAGGCCACGGCGCCGGTCGTCCCCGGTGTCGTCGGCCCCGTCCCCGTCCCTTTCCTCGTCCCCGACCGAGGTCGGGGAGGTGGCGGTGGTCGGTGGTGGAGTCTCAGACGGGGTCGCCGGAGCAACGGTCCCGGCTGCCGCCGTCGCGGGGGGAGGCAGAGTCGCCGGACGGGGGCTGTCGTCGTGCACCGCGGGGATGATGCCGGTCATCTCCGGGTCCGAGGTACTGCCCAGAGCCTCTGCGCCGGTGACATCTCCGCCGACCACATCGGCGTCGATGACGTCGTCACCGCCGGTACCGCCGGTGCCGGCGTTCCCCACGACATCGGCGGTGTACCCGCGGGTTGCTGCGTCTCCGAAAGAGAACTCCGTGTCCTCGAACGCCGCGGTGTCCCGGGGGCGGTCACCACCGGTGGAGCGCTGGGGATCTGAGGGTTCGTTCATCTGATTTCTTCGTTCCGTCGGGCCTGCGTCGGTCTGTGGGTCGGTCGCCGGGGACCCGGGGTCGGTCGCCGGGGTCGGTTTCCGGGGCCGGTCTCCGGGGCCGGGCTGTACGTTATGGACTGTTCCATACTAGTCGGAGTCCGGACCACCGTTAATCCACGCGATGATCCCGCGGCGTGCGGCCCTCCCCTCCGGGGTCGGCGTCAGTGGGTGGACGTGCACCGCGCCCGCGGATACGTGCATCGCGTGCTTCACCCCGCACGTGGTCAGTCGCCGGTCGAGGGCGACGGCATCGGCGTGGAGGATGTCCCGGGTTCCTGTCCAGACCCCGACCGGCGGGAGGGACGCCAGCTGCGCGTCTGTCGCCGCCAGCGGACTGACCAGCGGGTCGTCCGGTCTCAGGTTGCCCGCCCAGGCCTCACCGGCGACACGCAGCCCCGCCGGGTGCAGCCAGGGGTCGTCGGCGATGAGGGCGTCGGTCCCGGGGGTGGAGCAGGTGACGTCGAGCCAGGGGGAGACCAGGGCGAGCCGGTCGACGGCCGCGGCCGCGTCCGCCGCAGCGGTCGAGAGAATCCACCCCAGGGCGAGACCGCCGCCGGCGGAGTCCCCGGCGAGACGCAACCGGTGACCGGTCACCGCAGCCTGGGCCGCGGCATCACCGATGACCCTGTCCAGCAGGGCGAGGGCGGTCTTTGCGTCGTGGTCCGGGGCGAGCCCGTAGTCCGGGACGATGACCCGCATGCCCGCACCCGCGAGGTCGCTGACCAGCTTCCAGTGGCGTTCGTCGAGGCCGTTGACGTAGCCGCCGCCGTGGAGGTAGACGCAGATGTCGAGCGGGGTGTCACGGGGCGCGTCGGTGGCGGGGACGAGACTGTGCACGGTGAAGGTGCCGCCGGTGACGGTGACCTCGGTCTTCACGACATGGTTGACCTGGTAGAGCTCGTGCGGGACAGGAGCGGAGTGGCGGGGCCGGGACATGAGGTCGCGGACCCGGTCACCGGACGCCCATGTCATGCGCCGGTGGCGCTTCGCGTAGGCGGCGAACAGCTTCATCTGCAGGCTCATGAGGTCCGATCGTAGGTGGTCAGACGGTCTCCGGGAAAAGATCCGGAAAAAGTTGAGCGTACCGGGAACAAGTCTGTGGCGTGTGCCGTTGTACCGTATGTCAACAAGTTGAGCCGGACATACTCAACTAGGCTTGACAGTCCGGTTCGCCGGATGCAGACTTGAGTCCGGCTCACTGAACAAACAGTGCAACAACTTCAGCACCAACAACAGGAGGACGTCATTATGGGACGCGCAGTGGGAATTGACCTCGGTACCACCAACTCGGTGGTTTCTGTTCTGGAGGGTGGCGAGCCCGTCGTCATCGCCAACTCCGAGGGCGCCCGCACCACCCCGTCCGTCGTCGCCTTCGCCAAGAACGGTGAAGTGCTCGTCGGACAGTCGGCCAAGAACCAGGCCGTCACCAACGTCGACCGCACCATCCGCTCCGTCAAGCGCCACATCGGTGACGACGGCTGGACCACCGGCGAGATCGACGGCAAGAAGTACACCGCGCAGGAGATCTCCGCGCGTACCCTCATGAAGCTCAAGAGGGACGCCGAGTCCTACCTCGGTGAGGACGTCACCGACGCCGTCATCACCGTCCCGGCCTACTTCAACGACGCCCAGCGTCAGGCCACCAAGGATGCCGGCCAGATCGCCGGACTCAACGTCCTGCGCATCGTCAACGAGCCGACCGCCGCCGCCCTGGCCTACGGTCTGGAGAAGGGCGACAAGGAGCAGACCATCCTG
>NZ_CACZOO010000232.1 GCF_902782855.1 uncultured Corynebacterium sp. | reverse complement strand
GATCTCCGCGGTCACGGCCTCGGCGAACCGTGCCGAGGCCGCGACGCGACCTGCGGCGAGCCGTCGTGCGGCGGTGAGCATCTCCTCTGCGGCCGCAGAGACGCTCCCCCTCAGTTCCTCGAGCACGTCATCGGAGACGTCGATGGCGCTGAGCCGTTCACGCGCCTCGTCGCGCCAGGCCAGCGCCCCGTCCACATCGACGGCGAACGTCCGGAGTTCACGGAGGTCCTGCTGCCGTTGCAGCAGGTCCTCCAGATTCTCCGGGTCCGGCGCGGTGGACAGGACCTTTCCGAGCTCACCGGAGATGTCCGCCAGCTCCCCGACCAGGGCGGCGAGCCGACTACCCAGTCCGGCGATCCTCGGGTCGTCCCCCGCCGCGGCCTCGAGGACACTGGCCGCCATACCCAGCGCATCGGCGGCGGACTCGCCCGCCTCCTCCGGATCCCCGTCCACGGCGGCGAGTGCGGTGGCCACGGCCGAGCGGACGTCATCAGCGTCCTGCAGACGACTGATCCGGACCTTGAGCTCCTCATCCTCACCGGGTTGCGGATCGAGCTCGTCGATCTGTGCCAGTGCGTGACGGAGAGTTTCCGCCTCCAGGGCGAGCTCACGTCGTTTAACGGTCCGGTCGTTGAGGTCCCGTGCCAGTCCGGCCCACCGGCGCCGCAGCCGACGGTACTCCCGGCGGTCGTCACCGAGCCCCGCAAAACTGTCGAGACAGCGCAGCTGCCGGGCGGGGTCGGTGAGCTGCAGCTGGTCGGACTGCCCGTGGATGGTCAGTAGTCGGGAGGTGAAGTCAGCGAGCACGCCGGCGGCGACCGTCCGGCCCGCCAGATGCGCCCGGGAACGACCCGAGGCATTGACCGACCGGGAGACGACCACTTCCCCGTCATCGACATACCCCCCGACCTCCTCGACCATGTGAGCGAGCTTCCCGGAGTCGCCGGAATCCGGGCCACCGTCGGCATCTCCACCGATGATCCGGAAGACACCGTCCACCGAGGCCTTGTCAGTCCCCCCGCGCACCCGCTGCGCCTCCGCCCGCGCCCCCGACAGGAGTTTCAGCCCCGTGACCACCATCGTCTTACCTGCGCCGGTCTCGCCGGTGACGACGGTGAAGCCGGGGGCGAACTCCGCCGTGGCTTCCTCAATGACCCCGAGATTCCGGATCTGCAGTTCAGTCAACATGATGGAGCAGATCTTACCGAACACGTGATCGAGATGCCAGCACCCCGCACGGCATTCACCGTCGTGGCCCCCGCCAACCGGTGACCGGCAGCCGGAACTTCTTCACCATCCGGTCGGCGAAGGGCTCCGAGTCCAGTCGCACCCAACGGACGTCCTGCGGGCCTCGACGAACCTCCACCCTGGAGCCGGGGGGCATGTGGATCTGACGGAACCCGTCCATCACCGCAGTCGCCGGCGAGGTCATCGGGTTGCTCTCCACGGCGACGGTGGAGTCCGGGGAGACGACCAGCGGGCGTGAAAACAGTGCGTGCGCGTTGGAGGGGACCACGAGAATGGACTCGAGCTCCGGCCAAAGGACCGGCCCGCCCGCGGAGAACGCGTAGGCGGTGGACCCGGTCGGGGTGGAAACGAGGACACCGTCACAGCCGAAGGAGCTCACCGGTCGCTGATCGACCTCGAGGGTCGCGTCGAGCACGCCCTGGCGGTTGAGGTTCTCCACGGAACACTCGTTGAGCGCCCACCCGGTCCCCAGGACGCGCCCCTGTGCGTCCCGCACGGTGATCGACAGCGTCATACGGTTCTCGATGCGGTAGTCGCCGGCGATGACCCGGTCGATCGCAGCCGGCAGGTCCTCCCCCTCCCACTCTGCGAGGAAACCGATGTGGCCCATGTTCACGCCCAGGACGGGCACGTCCTGGGCGTGGGCGATATCGGCGGCACGGAGGAAGGTCCCGTCGCCGCCGAGCACCAGCACCAGGTCCACGCCCCGCGCGGCGTCCGGCGTGTGCCCGTAGCGGGGGAACCTGCCGAGGATCTCGTGCCGGGCGACCGGGGCGGGATCCCCGGTGGACATCACACGGACGGTGAGGCCACCGTCTGCGAGCTGCTGGGCGGCCGCGGCGGCGGAGCTGAGTTTGTCATCTCCGCCGGTGTGCGCCACCAGCAGCACCTCACGGGGAGCGGGGTTGGTGTCGGTCACTGGGGTCCCTCCTCGACGGCGGTCTCGACCATGGCCACGAGTTGTTCGTCGGTCGGGGCCGTCGTTCCGCCGTCCTTGATCAACCACAGGAAGTATTCCACGTTTCCGCTCGGCCCGGGCAACGGGGACGCGGTCACCGCCCGCGTCGACATACCGTGACGCAGGGCCTCCCGGGCGACACCGAGGGTCACCTCGGCCCGGAGTTCCGGGGACCGGACGACGCCGCCGTGCCCCAGCCGGTCCCTGCCGACCTCGAACTGGGGCTTGACCATGGGCAGCAGACTGCCGCCGTCCCGCACACACGCGGCGAGTGCGGGCAGGACCAGTTCCACGGAGATGAACGAGAGGTCACCGACCATCGCGTCGGCCTGTCCGCCCAGCTGCCCGGGGGTGAGAGTGCGGACGTTCGTCCGGTCGAGCACGGTGACCCGGGGGTCGTTCTGCAGCCGCCAGATGAGCTGGCCGTATCCGACGTCGACGGCGAGCACCTCGTCGACGCCCCGGTCCAGGCAGACGTCGGTGAAGCCACCGGTGGATGCGCCGGCGTCGAGTACCCGGGTTCCGGCGAGGTCGAGGCCCTGCGGCTCAAAGGCCGCGAGTGCGCCGAGCAGCTTGTGCGCGCCACGTGAAGCCCACCGGTCGTCGTCGCTCTCGGTGACGCGGATGGACATCTCACCGTCGACGCCGGTGGCCGGCTTTGCCGCCACCATGCCGTTGACGCTGACCCGCCCACCGAGGATCATCTCGCGGGCGTGTTCACGGGACCGGGCGATCTTGCGCCTGACGAGTTCGGCGTCGAGTCGACGAAGCTGTGTTCCCTTGGACCTGACCATCAGTGCCTCTCATCATCGTTCCGGTGTCCGTCCAGTGCATCGGCGATCACCCGGTGGGCGCGCTCGAGCACCTCCGCCTCCTCGGCGCCCTCCGCATCGGACGCCAGGAGGGCGTCGACTTCCCGTACGAGAGCGTCGGGGTCGAACCGGTCGGGGCCGGGCACGGGGGCGCTCACCGCCAGGCCTCCAGCGCCGTGACCGCGGCCGTGTCGCCGGAGGCTGCGACGACCGTGGGGGTCTCTCCCCTGTCCTCGGCCGCCCAGACCAGCGGAGCGGCGACGGCGAGGGCTTCGGCTGCCATGATGTCGCGGGAGCCGGCACGTCCTGAGGCCACGACGACGGTGTCACCGTCGGCGGCCGCCGACCAGCCGTCGAGATGGTCCCGCAGGTTCGCCGCGATCCACGTCGGACGCCAGGGCGTGTGCAGGATCTCGCGGTGCCCGGACACCCCCGTGAGGACGCACAGGGTGTCCACGCCGGCGGCGATTCCGCCGGCGATGTCGGTGTCCAGCCGGTCACCGACTGCCAGTGGACGCCGGGCACCGAGCTGTCGTGCGGCGGCCTCGAACATCGCGGGGCCAGGTTTGCCGGCGCTGTGCGGGGTCACACCCGTGGCGCTGACCACTGCGGCCACAAGCGAGCCGTTGCCGATGAGCAGTCCACGTTCGCTCGGTAGCGTGGTGTCCATGTTGGAGGCGACATACTCGGCACCGGCGCGCACGGCGAGGGCTGCCTCGGAGAGCACGGTCCAGTTGTTCTGCGGACTGTGACCGTGCAGCACGACATCGGGACGCTCGTCGGCGGAGTCGACGATGCGGAAACCCGCGTCCACGGCAAGGTCCCGAAACGACGCCGCCCCCACCACCAGGGCCGTGGGCTGGGACTCACCGGCAGTTCCGAGCAGCGACGCTGCAAGCGCGCAGGCAGCCTGTGCGGAGGTCAGCACGTCGGACGGGACGACATCGAAGCCGAGCGCGGTGAGATGCTCGGCGACCTCCCTCGGGGACCGGGACGCGTTGTTGGTGACGAACACGGACGCACGCCCGGACAGCCCCTCGCGTGCACCGTCGACGGGTTCCCCGCCGCGGAACACGGTCCCGTCGAGGTCGACGAGCAGGGCATCATAGCGGTCGAGGATCCGGTGAGGCGTGGCGGCCAGGCAGGACAGTGACGTCATCGGCAGGTCACTCGCCGAGTTCGTTGAGTCGGTCTTCGACGTCAAGGACGCCGTGTACGTCGAGTTTCCCGGCCCTGGTGAACCAGGTCCGAGCCTCATCGGTCCGACCGGCGGCCGCGAGGGCGTCAGCGTAGGCGTAGGTGACACGAAGTGCCGTCACCTCGGGAAGGTCAGTGGCGGCAGTCTCCGGTTCCAGCACGAGCAGCGCCTCCTCCGTCTGACCGAGGTCATGGTGCGCCCCGGCGATGACGATGGCGAGTTCCGCGCGCTGCTCCGGGTCCAGCTGGGCAGCTTCCTCTGAGGTCCCGAGTTCGACCGCCTTCTCGGGGTGGTTCAGGCCACGTTCGCAGTCTGCCATGACGGCGAGAAGACCCGGGCCACCTGCCATACGCCGGGCGGCACGAAGCTCGGTGAGAGCTTCCTTCCACTCTCCGGCGTGGTATGCCGCGATGCCGAGAGTCTCGCGCGTGATGGAGACGCGACCACCCCGCTCCTTGGCGGCGCGTGCGTGGGCCAGCGCCTTGGCACTGTCCTGGTCCATCAGGGACGCCGCCATGATCAGATGGCCGGCAACCTTGTCCGCATTGTCCTTGGAGAGACTCCGAAGCTCCTGCCGGATCGCGGGGTCGAGATCCTTCGGGCTGATGTCGGCGGGAACATCCGGCTCGTTGAAGCGGTTGTTGACGCGGCTCTCACGGTATCCGGAGCGCTGCGGGCCGTTGTGATGGTCGCGACGGCGTCCGTCGGGGCGCATGCCGTTGTCGTTGCGCGAGCTCCCGTTCCGGGGGTCTCCACCACGACGGTCGTCACGACGGTCGCTGCGACCCCGGTAGCCACCACCACGACGATCGTCACCGTAGCCACCACGACGGTCATCACGACGATCACTGCCACCCCGGTAGCCACCACCACGACGATCGTCACGGCGGTGGTCGTCTCGCGAGTCCCTGTTCCCCCGGTACGCGTTGCGGTTCCCCTGCGGACGGCGCTCGCCGCCCCGATCCTGTCGGTCACGGTCGCGACCGTTGTTGTACGATCCCCTCGTGTCGGAAGACTCGCTCATCAGATACCTTTCTGGAATCAGCTCAACTGTCCCGATTCTAGAGGTCACTGGTGTCGACGACAACCAGTGTCCGGGCCCACCGGGTAGGGACTCGGACAGCGCACGCCACCTCGGCCGCCGACAGGCGGCGGAAACGACGGACGCGCACAGAAGCGGGGAGGGAGGCATACCAGCCTGGTATGCCTCCCTCCCCGCTTCATCTATCTAACGTTGAATGCCGGCGGCGTCCTACTCTCCCACACCCTCCCAGGTGCAGTACCATCGGCGCAGGCAGGCTTAGCTTCCGGGTT
>NZ_CACZOO010000231.1 GCF_902782855.1 uncultured Corynebacterium sp. | reverse complement strand
CGCCGCCCGGGGCCGCCAGGTCGCCGAGAACGGCTCCGTCACCGCCGTCGACGGCACGGTGCTGAACGTCGACGCCGAGTCCGTCTGCGTCCACGGCGATTCGCCGGATTCCGTGGCCCTGGCACGGAGCATCGTGAGGGCGCTCGCCGCGGACGGCATCGGGATCAGGAGCTTCCTGTGACCGTCCCTGTGCACCGGGCCGGTACCCGTGCCCTGCTCGTCGACCTGCCTGACCTGGCCACCGCCATGGCGTGGCACGCCGCACTGAGCAGTTCCCCTCTGCCCGGTCAGACATCCGTCGGCGCCGCCGCGCGAACGGTCCTGGTCCGTTTCGCGTCCACGTCCGCCGCGGACGCCGCCCGCAACGTCCTCCCGGAATTCCTGCCGGGGGACGCCACGAGCACCGAACCCCGGAACATCACCGTCGACGTCATCTACGACGGTGAGGACCTCGAGGACCTGGCCGCGCACCTCGGTATGACCGTCGACGCACTGGTCGACTGGCACACCACCACGGTGTGGACCGCCGCCTTCGGCGGGTTCGCGCCCGGTTTCACCTACTGCGTCCCGGAGGACGCCACCCGCGCACTCGACGTGCCGCGCCACCCCACCCCGCGCCCGGTGGTGCCGGACCGGTCCGTGGCCCTGGCCGGGGACTTCTCCGCGGTCTACCCGCGCACCTCGCCGGGAGGCTGGCAGCTCATCGGGTCGACGACGCAGCCGTTCTGGGATGCCTCCGCCGAATCACCCGCCCTGCTCGCCCCCGGCGACCGCGTGCACTACCGCGCCGTGACCGAGCGCATCGAGGTCAGTGAGTCCGCAGGGACCACCACGGCCGGTGGGCCGCGTCAGCGCCGTCGTCCGGTGCTGCGCGTCGACGACCCGGGCCTGCAGGTACTCGTCGAGGACGCCGGCCGCCACGGTTTCGGTGACCTGGGCGTCACCGGGTCGGGTGCGGCCGACCGGGGTTCTGCGCAGGCCGCCAATGAGGCCCTGGGCAACAGCCGGGACGCCGCAGTGCTGGAGAACATCGGTGGGCTGACCCTCACCGCGCTTGTCGAGACCGTGGTCGTCGTCACCGGTGCCGTCGCCGAGGTGCATGTCGACGGCCGGGCGGCTGACCGCGGCGTCCCGCTGCTGCTGCGTGCCGGTACGACGCTGACCGTGGGACCCGCATCGACGGGACTGCGCAGCTACGTCGGGGTGCGCGGCGGTGTGGTCGCCGAGCCGGTGCTGGGCTCGGCCTCCACCGACCTGCTCTCCGGGCTCGGCCCGGCGCCGTTGGAGCCGGGCGACTCGGTTCACGCCGGACCGGTCACCGGTTCGGTGCGGTCCGTGGACGCGACCGTGCGCACCGACGGCGTCCTCCGCGTGGTCCCCGGCCCACGCGAAAACTGGTTCGCCGGGGGCGCCGTCGGACTTCTCGACGGACGCTGGACCGTCAGCGCCACCTCGAACCGGGTCGGGCTGCGGCTCACCGGTGATGATCCCGTCGTCCGGGACAACGACGGCGAACTGCCCAGCGAAGGCATGGTCGCCGGTTCGGTCCAGGTCCCGCCCGACGGACAGCCGGTCGTGTTCCTCCGCGACCATGCCGTCACCGGCGGCTACCCCGTCATCGCCACCGTCATCCCCGAGGATCTCGACGCCGCCGCACAGCTCGCGCCCGGGGTACAGGTCACTTTCGTCGAATACCGTCAGCCAGACGCCAGGAAAGACCAGGAGTTCTCATGACCACCGTCCTCATCGCCAACCGCGGCGAGATCGCCGTCCGCATCGCCCGCGCCGCCCGTGACCTGGGTATCCGCTCGGTCGCGGTGTACTCCGAGCCGGATGCCGGGGCACTGCACACCCGCGTCGCCGACGAGGCGTACGCCCTGCCGGGGTCCACCGGCGCGCAGACCTACATGAACATCCCCGCGCTGCTGGACATCGCCGTCCGCGTCGGCGCGGACTGCGTCCACCCCGGCTACGGGTTCCTCTCGGAGAACGCGGGCTTCGCCCGCGCCGTGCAGGACGCCGGGCTGACGTGGATCGGCCCCGCCCCGGAGACCATCGACACCCTGGGCGACAAGATGGCCGCCCGCCAGCTCGCCGAATCGGTCGGCGCACCGCTGGCACCGGGGACCTCGGAGCCGCTGGCGTCCTGGGAGGAGGCGCACGCCTTCGCCGCCGAGCACGGCCTGCCGGTCGTCATCAAGGCCGCCTTCGGCGGTGGCGGACGCGGTCTGAAGATCGTCACCCGCGAGGACGGCCTCGATGCGATCGAGGACGCCTTCGCCTCCGCCGGGCGTGAGGCGGGGTCCGCGTTCGGCCGCACCGAGTGCTTCGTCGAGAAGTTCCTGGAGCACCCGCGCCACGTCGAGGCACAGGTCCTGGCGGACACCCACGGCAATGTCGCCGTGGTGGGGCTGCGCGACTGCTCGACGCAGCGCCGGTTCCAGAAGCTCGTCGAGGAGGCGCCGGCTCCGTTCCTGACACCCGCCCAGACCGGTCAGATCACCGAGGGCGCGCGGTCCATCTGTGCCGCCGCCGGGTATGTCGGGGCCGGCACGGTGGAGTTCATCGTCGCCGACGACGGGACGGTCTCCTTCCTGGAGGTCAACACGCGGGTGCAGGTCGAGCACCCGGTCACGGAGGTGACCTCGGATGTGGACATCGTCGCCGAGCAGTTCCGGATCGCCGCCGGAGAGGAGCTGAGCTGGGTCGCCGCCGGTGCGCCGTTGGATCCGGTGGCGTCCGGGCACGCGTTCGAGTTCCGCATCAACGCCGAGGACGTCGCCAACGGCTTCGTCCCCTGCCCGGGGACGGTGACCGAGTTCCGCGTCCCGACGGGTCCGGGTATCCGGGTGGACGCCGGGGTCGTCTCCGGGTCGACCGTGCCCGGGTTCTACGACTCGATGCTGGGCAAGCTCATCGTGTGGGGGCCGACGCGTGAGGTGGCTTTGTCGCGGGCCCGGGCCGCGCTGGACGAGTTCGTGATCTCCGGGGTACGCACGGTGCTGCCGTTCCACCGGGACCATGTACGGAACCCGGCGTTCGTCGCCGCCGGCGAGGGGCTCGATTCCGCTGACCGCCCGGCCGGTGCCGAGGACTTCGGCATCTACACCGACTGGGTGGACTCCCACTACGTTCCCGGCGCCTCGACCGGCGGGGGCGATGGTGATACCGGCGACATCGAGGACGCCTACCTTGAGCGCACCGAGATCTCGGTGGAGATCGACGGGCGGCTGCACCGGATCGGGCTGCCGACCGGTGTGCTGGGTGCTGCGG
>NZ_CACZOO010000230.1 GCF_902782855.1 uncultured Corynebacterium sp. | reverse complement strand
TGCTTGTCGGCGGTGGGTTTCCCGAGGTCAGTGAAGTCGAGGGTGGTGCCGGAGTTCACCATGGCGGTGGTCCACCGGGAGGTCTCGGCGCGGTCGAGACCGTTGAGGTAGACGGCCATGGCCAGCGCCGCCATCTGCTCCTCGGCGACGACGCCACGGGTGTAGGCGTCGATGACCCAGTCGATCTGGGAGTCAGTGAGCCGGTGGCGGTCACGCTTGGCGGCGATGATGTCGACGGCGTCGAAGGGCTCTGCGTGCTGGTCGGGGTCGCTCATGCCACGATGGTGCCATGACTGTTCCCGCCGGACCCTCGGATGCGTCACTGCTGGACCTCGCCCGTGCCGCAGCTGGGCGCGCCTATGCCCCGTATTCGCAGTTCAGTGTGGGTGCGGCACTGCTGCTCTCCGACGGCTCGGTGGTGACCGGGTGCAATGTGGAAAACGCCTCCTACGGGTTGGCGATGTGCGCGGAGCGGGTCGCCGTGGGCCGGGCGGTGGCAGACGGGCTGTTGGGTGCGGGTGGTGCTGCCGGTGCGACGATCGAGGTCGCCGCGGTGGTGGGCCTGGGCGCCGCGCCGTGTTTCCCCTGCGGGGCGTGCCGCCAGGTGCTCCACGAGTTCGGGTGTGCGCGGGTCGTCGTGGAGGGCGGGGAGGACGCCGCGGAGGTCGCCCCGCGGTCGATCCCCTTCGTGGAGCTTTTGCCGCACGCCTTCGGGCCGGGGGATCTGTGACTACTGCTGTGCAGCTCCCGGTGTGGGTCGACCGAGCAGGTCCGCCACGGTCTTGGACACCATCGCCGCGCTGCTCATGATCGTCAGCTCCAACTGCCCGTCGTCCATCGGGCTCAGCGGGCGGTGGATCAACGCCCGGACCACCCAGTCCGGCTCCTGCTGACTGCCGAGATTCACCAACGCCGCCGCGGTGCCGGTGACATTGTCATTGTGCGCGGCGACCGCAGTCGCCATGGCCTCCAACTCCGGCCGGTCCAGTCCGCCGATGTACACCCCCGTGTCGACCAGCAGCAGGTCATGCACGACCGTCACATCGAGGTCATAGCCGTTCCAGTGGAACCCCACCCTCCTACTGCCGTCACCGTCATCCTGCACCCGGTCCTCAGTACCCGGACCAAACAACAGTGCCGCGAGCCGCTCCGGGGTCACCGGTGCCGCCTGGCCCGCGGCGCCCTGCACACCGACAACCTCAGCGAGCAGCCCCGGCAGTGCCGAAGCGTCGACCACCGTGCCTGTCCTGGCGGGCCCCGCAGCAGCATCCGTGTGTGCCACTCGCGGGGCACCCGGCCAGGTCTGCTCGACGATCTCCGCCAAGTGCTCGCCCAGTCCGGCGGCCATCGGCACCCAGTCGGCGATCTGCTCCTCGGTGAACCCACCGAAACCCGCCAGGACGGTGTCCAGCGCCATGCGCACATGCCCGTCGGTGTCCCGGTAGAGCTGCAGCCGGGGTGCAGCATTCGCCGCATTGAACAAGGTGATCGACAAGACCACAACGAACAGGTCTTCTCCGTCGAGCACCCCGTCCCATTCCGCGCGGGCGATCAGGATCGGTGGTTCACCACGATCCGGGGCCGCACCGGCCGTGGCGGTGACTGTCAAGGCGATGTCGTCATGCCCGGGCACCGGAACGGTGAACGCTGCCTCCACCGGGAGGTGCGGCTGGCGAGGGGCGATCTGTTGCGCGGACAACGGGGCCACCTGCTCTGCCTGCCGATTGTCCTTGGACTTTCTCTTCCACAGGGCCATGTGAGCTCGCTTCCTCCTCGAGGCGGTGCCGGATGTCTTATCCGTTGGCGTTGATGATGCGCTGTGCCTGGGCGGACGCCATGCTACTGATCATCTCTGTGGAAGTGGTCTCAGAAGCCGCGATAGTGAAAGTGACACCGCCGACAGTGGCGGTGAGTGTGATCATCGACGACCCGATGGCCTCGCCCTCAACGGCCTCGCCGTTGACTTCTCCCCCGGTCAGCGTCACCCGGGCAGCACCAAGCACCTCGGCACCGTCAACGGCGATCTCCACCGGGTCGGCAGCGTAGTGCGACACACCTCTGTCGGTCTCATCCTCCATTGCCCGGGTGAACTCGGCGCATTCCGAGACATCTGCGGGGAATGAGGCCGGGTCGACTTCATCGGTGGTGACCATGATGAACACGCCGTCCTCGTCATTATCAAGGCGGGTGTAGCCGGCGGTGGCTGTCGTGTCCGCGGGGCGGAACATCCAGTCCATCATCGTCAGTCCGTCAACGGCGAGGCCAGTGCACTGTGCCGGATCTGCTGTGGTGGCCTCCCCCAGTGCCTCGCCACCGATGAGTCCTTCGGTCTCAGCGAGTTCCGGGTCATCGGCCAGCTCGCCGAGCAGTTCGGCCAGCGACGGTTCATCCTCACCCGCCGGCGGGGTGTACTCGTAACCGTCGGGGGTCAGCGTGTCATCGACGATCAGGTCCGCTGGTGCTGTCGAGGCGGGCTGTCCAGCCTCCGGAACCTCCACAGGGGAGCTGTTGTCAGCGGCCGCTGTCTCGGACCCAGGACCCTGCGCGTCATCACTGCTACAGGCTGATAGGCCGAGCAGACTGGTGGTCACGACCGCGGCCAGCGCGAGTCCGGTGCGTCGACATGACGGGGAGGAGATGTTCATTCAGATGTCTCTTTTGTGGGTCGGTGCTGCGGGCGTCGAGGGCATTCGGAGGGCGGTCAGCCAGTGATCTCCTCTGCGAGTCCCATCATGCAGTCCGCAACCAACTCGCAGGTCTGGGACATCGTCGCCGTCAACTGTCGGTCGGTCATTCCCGCTCCGACGAACTGGTGCAGTGCGTAGATCACCGAGGTCGACCCGTCAGCATTGCGGTGCACCACTGCCACAGCACCGGCTCGGTTCGTCGACCACCTCCCGGTCACCGGTAACAGCGGGTCCGAGTTCTCAGGGTCGGCAAGCA
>NZ_CACZOO010000229.1 GCF_902782855.1 uncultured Corynebacterium sp. | reverse complement strand
CTGGCTGCCCGTCCGGCTCCGCTGGATCCGGCAGGCCAGCCAGGCCCGGCAGCTCACCCGGCTTCCCGGCGAGGCCGGGACCCGCCTGCTCGCGCTGCGCGCCCTGACCGCCGCGCCCGTGCCCGCGCTGTGCCGCCTCCACGACGACCCGGCGGAGGCGTGGCGCTCCGGAGACGAGCGGGTCGTGGCGGAACTCGCCGCCCTCGAGCTGCGCCGCCTCGGCCTGCACCCGGCCCGCCCGGCTCCCAGCGACCGCGACAACCAGCAGCAATGAGCCGGGAAGCCTGGGCTCCCGGTCTGTCCGCCCCACCCCGGAAATACCCGTGGGGGGTATCATTGTTCGAGGAAGCGACCAGTCGACAGGAGAACACCGCGATGGCCGCCTACGGCTACCACGACAACAAGCGGCAGCACCTCAACCGGCTCCGCCGGATCGAAGGACAAGTACGCGGCCTCCAGCGGATGGTCGAGGACGACGCCTACTGCATCGACATCCTCACCCAGACCTCCGCGGTAACGAAGGCGCTCCAATCCTTTGCCCTGTCGCTCCTCGAGGAGCACCTCCACCACTGCGTGGCCAACGCCCTCGCCAACGGCGGCAGCGAAGCCGAAACGAAGGTCCGCGAAGCGTCCGAAGCGATCGCCCGACTGGTCCGCTCCTGACCGTTTGTGGACACCGACCAAGAGACGAGGGTCACCATGGCCAGTACCACCATCACCGTCACCGGCATGACCTGCGGGCACTGCGTGAGCTCGGTGAAGGAAGAAATCAGCGAACTGCCCGGGGTGACCGACGTGCGGGTGGACCTGGAGAGCGGGCGGGTCGAAATCGACAGCACGGCCCCGCTCAGCGACGAGCAGATCCGCGCCGCGGTAGCGGAAGCAGGCTACGAAGTCGTCGCCTGACCCCGGCCCGCTCCGGTACGGCGGCCGCAGCACCTGGCACCGCACACCCGAGTGCCCCGCCGTACCGGACCACGGCAGTGGGGCGGCTATCCGCCCACGGCCAGCCCCACCCGCTCCTTGGCCTGCTCGGGTTTGAGGTAGCGGGAGTACTCCTCCACGTCCACCAGCGTCTCCACGCTGCGGTTGAGGAACCCCAGGCGGGACACGTCGCAGCCCAGCAGCGCCTGGATCAGCCAGTTGGCGGCCACCCGCATCCGGGCCGGTCCCGACGGCAGCGAATACAAGTGGTAGGCCCGGGTCAACGCCAAGGCCGCGGTCCCGTTGAACTCCACCCCGAAGGGGCGGGCCACCGCGTCCCGGCCGCTCAAATCCACGAGCAGGCCGCGGTCCCGGTAGTCGTAGTGCTTCGTCGACCGGCCCAGCAGCGAAGCAATCACGTTGTCGGCCGCCACCGGCCCCTGGGTGGACGCGTGCTGGGCGGTAGGCGGGCACAGCGCCCCGTCCTCGCCCTTGCTCAAATCGGGGACGGCGGCGGAATCACCGATCCCGAAAATCTCCGGATGCCCGGGCACCGACAAGTCCGCGCCCACCGAGAGCTTCCCGCGTTCCGTGGGCAGCCCGGTCGCCGCGATCAGCGGGCTCGGCGCAGTGCCCGCCGTCCAGATCAACGTGCGGCACGGCAGCACCCGGTCGTCGGTCAACGTCACCTTGTCCTCGGTCACCTCGCGGACCGACACCCCCAGCGACACTTCGATCCCGCGCTGGCGCAGCAGCTCCATCGTCTTCTGCCCCAGATGCTCGCCCAGCTCCGGCATCAAGCGGGGGGCGATGTCCACTACGTGCCACTGGATGTGCGGGCGCAGCTTCGGATACTGCTTGCACGCTGCCTCGCACAGCAGCTCCAAGGACGCCGCGGTCTCCACCCCTGTGTAGCCGCCGCCCACCACGATGAACGTGCACCGCTCGTCGCGCTCCGCCGGGTCGTCGCTGGCGTTCGTCAACTCCAGCTGGGCCAGCACGTGGTCGCGCAAGTACACCGCCTCGGCCAGGTTCTTGTTGCCGCGGGCGTGCTCGATCAGCCCGGGGATGTTGAACGTCCGGGTCACGCTGCCGGGCGCCAGAATCAGCCGGTCGTAGCGCTCATAGGAGTACTCGCCGGAGATCTTGCGGACCACCACCGTGTTCCGGTCCGTGTCCAAGCCGACGGCGATCCCCGGAATGATGTGGGTGCGGTGCAGTTGCCGGTGCAGAGAGACAGCGATCGACTGCGGGGTCAGCAGGCCGGACGCCACTTGGGGCAGCAGCGGCTGGTAGAGCATGTAGTCGTTGGGTGCGACGAGTACGATCTCGGCCTTGCCTTCTGGAATCCTCTGTTCGAGTCGGCGCAGCGCGGTCAGACCCGCAAAACCCGCGCCGACCACGACGATGCGCGGCCGTGCCATCGTCGGACCTCCCCTGTCAGGCGTCTGCTCGCCCTTCCCGCTGCCCGTGGACTAGGGCGCCAAACACGCCCGCGGACTACTTCCCCGCGGCGAGCAGTGCCGTGCGGGCCATCGTGAACAGCAGCTCGGCCAGATGGTCCCGGTCCAGTTCCCCCGCGCTGTGCGGGGTCG
>NZ_CACZOO010000228.1 GCF_902782855.1 uncultured Corynebacterium sp. | reverse complement strand
GAGGACGCCACGGGTGACCGTCACGAGCGGCTGCGTACCTCGCTGCCGGCCGCGGAAGAGTACATGCACTCCCTGGCCCGGCACCTGGTCGACGGGCTGCGGGACTTCGGCGTGGTGCACGTCATTGGTGTGACCGGTGAAGACGACGGCTACGGCCATGCCGGGAGCCACGGGTCGCTGGGCTCCTTCGACAGCGCCTACGGCGACAGTTACAACTCGGTCGACCGGGTGCCGCGGGTGAGTTTCCTGGTGCCCGGCCTGTCGGCGTCCAGTGTGGTCGAGCGGCTGCTCGACAACGGGGTCGTGGCCCAGGTCGTGGGACTGGAGGACAGTGCCCTGTTCGACCAGATGGGTGTCGCGGAGATGGGCGGCGCGGTGTGCGTCGGCTTCGCGCCGCACAACACCCGCTACGACGTGGACCAGCTGGTCCGCGTCGTCGGCGGGATGGTGTGACGGGTCCTACGCGGTAGCCGGTGCTGCGGCGTTCTCATCCGTGCCCGAGTCAGAATCCTCGATAATCAGGCCGATGAATCCGACGACGATCATGACGGCGGACAGTACCAGCACGATCCAGAAGGCGGGTGCCAGGGAGAAGTCCATGGTTCCGTAGCCGTCGACAGACATCTCCTCAGGGGAGCCGCCGATGATCGTGTTCTTCATGAACAGGGTGATGACGGTGAGGATCGCGGTGACGGCACCGGTTCCCATGAAGGCGATGTTGGCCTCGTCGACGTCGTCATGGCACTTGCCGATCACGATCATGCCGATGACCAACGCGGCGACGATCACATAGCCGAAGGGGAAGCCACCGATCTCGCCGAAGGTGTCCGGGACCCAGACCTCGCTGCCGTTTCCGCGACCGTTGAGGGTCATGCCGAGCGCATTCCCCTCGAAGTCGGTGAGGGTGAACCAGGAGATCTTGTAGACGATGAATGCGGTGATGACGGGGAAGATGTAGCGGAGGAAGCTCATGGTGTGGCGGTCCTTTCAGGACGTCAGGGAGTGCAGGGGGATAGCGGGGGATCAGGAGCTGTAGATGCCGAGGCTGTAGCGGTCCATCCACGGCTCGATGGCGGCGGCGCCGGCCATGGTGGCGTCCTCGGCGAAGCCGTAGCTGGTGACGCCGACCGCCCACCGGTCGCCGTTGGAGTCCACGGCCCAGACCGGGCCGCCGGAGTCGCCGTGGTCGGAGATTCCCTCGTAGAAGATGGTGTTGTTCTTCATCTCGAGGTAGCTGCCGCAGGACACGCCGGTGCGGAACCCGACCCGGCAGATCTGCGGGTTGTTGGCCTGCACCCACGCCTGGTCGACCCACCCTTCGAACCGTGGGTCCTCGAACGGGAGTTCAGCCTGGCGGGCGCTGTCGGTGACGTCGATGAGCGCGTAGTCGGACCCGTCACGGAGCAGGTCGCCGGTGGATTCCACGAACTCGCCGACCAGGGTGTCGTTACCGCGCTGGTCGCGGGTGTAGACGAGGTCACCCTTGGTGCCGCAGTGTCCGGCGGTGAGCATGTACTTCCGGTCGGCGGCCTCGGTGGTCGAGTGCACCAGCCAGCCGAAGGAGCAGGCACTGCCGGCACTGGTGATGTACTTTCCGCCGGGCATGACGACCCCCGGGGTCTCGAGGAACTCGAAGCCCTCGCTGCTGTGGAAGATCTTGGAGCGTTGGGTGGTGTTCGTGGAGCCGCCGTTGAGGGTGACGGAGCCGGACCCCTGCGCCGAATGCCCGGAGCCTGACGCTGACGTCGTGGGCGTCGCCGCCGGTGTCGGGTCAGGGGAGGGGGCGGCAGTGGTGGTCTCCGGTAACCGCGTGGCTGTGTCCGTCACGGTCACGACCACATCCTCCGGGGTGGATGACGCGGAGTTGTCTCCGCCGTCGCAGGCGGTGAGGGTCATGGCCAGTCCGACGGCGGTGGTGAGCACCGCGGCGGAGGTCAGGAAGTTGCGTCGCATAGGGTGCGCCTCTCATGTTCTGTGGAGCCTCTTGTGTGTCATGGATCAGACACGGCAGCTGCCCGGAAGTTCCCGCCGAGGGGAGAAATTTTTCAGAACATTCCAGGTCGCAGGTCTGGTCAATCGTGTTGGACACGGCAGAGGCCCGGTATGTTCCCCGGATGTCAGACTATCCGGATCGTGCGGAGGCGGGTGACGGGCCTGATGTAAGGTGAACCCGTTGAAGCACTGGTAGACAGCATGGACAACGGCAGAGGAGCCCCACGGTGACGCGACCAGACAACGGCGGTGACCAGTCGCCGGACCTTTCCAGCGAGTTGTGGGAGCCGCTGGGTGACGACGCTTTCGGGCGGATGCTCAGTGCCGCCATGGACCCGTTGGCCACGCCGATGGATCTTTCGGTGATTCCCGACGAGGATGAGGAACTTGTCGGGGATGACGACGTCGCCGGCGCGGAGGTCGGTCCGGACACCGGGGATTCCGACGATGACCTGTCTGACGACCTTGACGATCTCTTCGGCGATGACCTCGCTGGGGATTCCTCCGGGGATTTCTCCGGCGACGACGCAGGCGACGCTGATGACGCAGACGACCTCGCCGGGGGTGACGGGCTGTGATTCCGATGGAGGAGGAGCGGGAGCTCGTCGCCAGGGCCCGGGACCACGAGCAGGAGGCTTTCGTCTCTCTGGTGGAGGACGCCCGCGACCGTGTGTGGGGTGTGTGCCTGGGCATCACCGGCAACCGGCAGGACGCGGAGGACGCCATGCAGGACGCCATCGCCACCGCATGGCAGGGGTTCGACAGGTTCAGGGGGAACTCGCGCTTCTCGACGTGGCTGTACCGGATCGCCTCGAACATCTGCAAGAACAAGGTGTCGCGGCGGCGGGAGTACCCGGACAGTGAGGCGGGGGCTGATCTGGCGACGAACACCACCGACATCGGTGACCGGGTCGCGGACACCCAGGCGGTCCGGTGGGCGGTGTCGCAGCTCTCCGACGAGTTCCGGGAGGCCGTCGTCCTGCGTGAGGTCGCGGGTCTGGCCTACAAGGAGATCGCGCTGCACCAGGGCGTGAACATCCAGACCGTGAAGACGCGCATCCACCGCGCGCGGAAGGCGCTGCGGGACCTGCTGGGCGGGTCGGATGCTGTCCAGGTGAGCTGAGTGAGGAGGGGCCGGGGCCGGACCGGCGTGTGCTGGTCGATGGGGGTCGACCTGTCTGACAGTGACAGTGTCACGGCGGTGGTCTACCCCGCGGGCGTCACACTGTCGGTCCCCGCGACCGTGGAGCTTCCGGGTGGCCGGTTCTCACCGTTGCCGGTGATCGGTCGACAGTCGGTGGTGGTCGGGGACCAGTTGGTCTCTCCTGCCGCCGCACTCCGGGAGCTGGTCCGTGGCCTCGTCGGCAGCGCCAGGGAACAGGTTCAGGCGACCAGCTCCCCGAAGCACCTGGTGGTGCGGCACCCGCAGGAGTGGGACGCTTCCGTCAGGGCATCTCTCCGACAACTCCTGGTGGAGGCGGAGCCTGCCGCTGAACTGACGATGACCACGGAAGGCGACCTGGTCGCGGTGCTGGTGGCCCATGATGACCAGCGTCCGTCGTCGCGCCGGGTTCCCGGACGTCGGACCGCGGTGGCGCTCACCGCTGCCGCGGTTCTCGTGGTCGCGGGGGCCGGTGCCGGCGCGGTCATCTGGAGCAGCTCCGGGAGCGGTCCAGTGGAGGACGCGGCGGAGGTCTTCTACGACAGCACAGGTCACATGGACTGCCGGAACCTCTACACCGCGGTACCGGTTTCCATGGCCTACCGTGCGGGTTTCGGGGTGGACGCAGCCGACCTGTACGTGCGGATAATCGAGGAGGGCAGCGACCGCAGTTGCCCGGTCAACTACCGGGGCGTGCAGGTCACGGACGATATGACTCTTCTCCCGGAGCTCGTGGTCGCGTCCACGGACCGGGCCCCTGACGACGGGGCGGCGGATACCTACCGTGGGTGGTCGGTCACGGACCGGGGCGTGTCCACCGGTTCTGACAGTCACGGTTGGCTGACGGTCTCATTGCCGGAGGACCCCGCCAATGACGCACTGGTGGCTGCCGGTCTGGACGTTCCGGCCATGCTGCGGGAGATTGTCGACGGCATCGAGGACTCACGGGCACCGGTGGTGCGGTCGGGGACCACTCCGGCATTCCGTGAGGACGGCACCTTCAGCTGCGCTGCCTTCTACGACCGTCTGTCGATGGACGGGATCAGTGAGCTCGGCTACTACCCGCCGCTCGCCTCGGGCGCTCCGGGTGGGGTGGAGGCTGTCCTGGGAACGGACGGCCGCGGTTGCCTCATCGA
The DNA here is from genome assembly GCF_902782855.1 of uncultured Corynebacterium sp. Classification (GTDB taxonomy): domain Bacteria; phylum Actinomycetota; class Actinomycetes; order Mycobacteriales; family Mycobacteriaceae; genus Corynebacterium. The sequence goes on along the minus strand of NZ_CACZOO010000228.1, from coordinate 5,006 downwards.
CAGCGCGGACTGGCGGGGCCCGATGGAGATCAGCGTCGGGGCCGACGACGCTGACGGCGGTGACGGGGAGCGACCATCGGACCTGGCAGGTTGGACGGAGTGGTGGCGGACCTCAGCGCCGGACAACGCCCGATGGGGGGAGTTCGAGGGTGAACCGTCAGCGAACGTCCGCACCTGCCGATCCGCCGCCGACTGCATCACCGTGACAAGCCACCGGACCCGTTTCACCAGCGACACGGAGGCGATCGCGGAGCCGGCGTTGCAGGTCGCGCGGTTGATAGAGCAGATCTCCGGAGAAGAGGACTGAGATGACTGAGCTGACTGAGCACGGCGGTTTCTGGACGTTGGCCATTGACCTGGGCACGTCCAACACTGTTGCCGCGGTGCGGACCGGCGACGGCCTACCCGGGATTCTGCAGTCGGTCCCCTCCACGGTCTATCTCGACGGCGGTTCGGTCTACGTCGGTGAGGCGGCTGTCAGCCATGCGGGGGAGAACCCCCTCGCCTTCCACCCGGCGCCGAAACGGGAACTCATCGAGGCCCCGGAGCGGAGGGAGGAACTGGTTCCGGTGCTTTCCGCCCTGTACCGGGAGGTGTACGGGAATGCTGTCGGGCACTGCGGTCCGGCACTGCCCGGGGAGATCGTCCTGACCCACCCGGCGGCGCTGTCGGACACCGGTGTCGATGTGCTCCGTCGGGCCGCAGTTGCCGCCGGCATCCCGGAAACGAGGATCCGGACAGTGACGGAACCGGCGGCGGCCGCGTCCTGGTACTGTCGTTTCTCCGATAATCCGGAGCGTCTGCTGGTGATCGACATCGGTGGTGGCACAACGGATGTCGCGCTGCTCCGTTTCACCAGTACGGGGCTTCCTGTCACCGTCTCGCGCGACGGCGACAACAGCCTCGGCGGACGCACCTGGGATCACCGGGTGATCATCGATGTGGCATCCCGACTGGACGACGGGGAACCGGAGCCCGGGACCGTGTCCATGCTCGGCTCACCGACACAGTATCCGTGTGTCCGGCAGGCCAGGGAGCGGCTGTCGTCGCAGGAAACAGTGACGGTTCCTGTCGCGGACGAGGACGCCGGCGTGGACGGCGGCGTCGACCTGACCCGGGAACATCTTGACCGGATCACAGCCGGAGAGCGCGAGAAGGTCCTCGCGCTCGTGGAGCGAGTCCGTCGCCGGGCACCCGGTTCGGTGGACGCGGTGATGACCGGTGGACTGGCACTGACCCCGGGGCTGCAGCGGGATATCGGGGCACAGATGCGCCTTCATCCGGTGGATGACCCGTTCTCCGCGGTGGCTGCGGGGGCTCTGCTCGTCGAGTGGCCGGACGAGAGGGAGAAGGCCGCGTCATCGACCGGCCCCGGGATCCCGTCCGTACTGTCGCACGGTTCCGGCGCGGCTGCCGGGGCCACTGTGTCGGCGGTGGACGACCGGTCCCGTCGGCGGCGCGGGCTCAGGACCGGCATCGCGGTCGGCCTGGCACTTGCGGTCGTTGTGGCCGGCGCCATCGTCGGAATCAATCGGTTCGGCGGCTCTGATGGCACCGGGACAGGCGCATCCCCGGAACAGGCGCCCGGACCGGTCTTCGACCCGTCTCCGGTCACACCGGTCGTGGTCACCGGGGATTCGGTGCTGCGCGAGAGCGCGGGGGCACACACGCTCACCTGCGGCAGGGTGGCAGATGCGCTGCTGTCGGAGCTGGAGGGGGCGGAGAGCCTGGTGGACGTTCCGACAGTGACCGGTATGAACGGCAACACCCGGTGCGCGTTGACAACCGGGAGCAGCGGACTGAAGGGGATCGCGCTGGAGACGTTCACACCGCGACGGTTCAGCGTCTTCAACAATTCCCGGAACCGCCAGTCACAGCTGGAGATCACCGTCCCCCGACCTGACCTCCCCGACTGGTACCGCATCTCGGACATCGGCGGGCTCCGTGCGAAGGAGAGCAGTTTCCTCTACGTGGCGGGAGCCGGCTGGTTGGTGATCACGGTCACGGGCCAGGAGCCCATCGATGCGCGGATCGGTGATCACCTCATGGGGCTCGTTGACCCCCTCATCGGGAGGGCGGGCTAGCGGGAGTCGCCACTGTGATCGATGTCGTAGTAGAAGCCCGCGCCGGACTGGTGGTTGGTCGGACCGTCGTTCTCGTAGCAGACGTCGGCTATTGAGGTTCCGACCAGTGTCCGGCCCTTCTCCAGGTCGCTGAGAGCAGCTTCCGCACACTCACGTGACGAGTCAAAGGGGCCGATGGCCGCGAGCTGGTAGCGGGGGACGGTGCCGGGCACCGTGAACGAGAAATCCTGGGCCGGCGGATCGGGAATGACGGGGGCTGGGCTGTCCGGCACGGGTGCCGCAGGCGCCGGTTCCGGAACCGGCGCAGCCGCGGTCGGGGAGGGGCGGACCGGGGAGTCCGACGACGACGGAGCTGGCGGAGCCGCGGGAGCCGCCGTGGCAGGAGCTGGGACAGGAGCCGTGACGGGAGCTGTGGCAGAGGCGGCGTCCCCGTCATTCTCCACGCCGAACAGGGCGTGGAGCAGTCCGTAGCCACCGAGGACGATCACCAGCGGTGTCACGAGGGCGAGTGCCCAGGCGGTGCCGCCGCTCCCGCGTCCTCCCGGAGCGGATCCCGGAGCGGATCCCGGAGCGGACGCCGGAGCGGCCGCCATCCCGGGTGCCGGCGACGGGGGAAACGGGCTCCGCTGGTGAGGGTCCTGAAAGGTCATGTGCTCAACTCTCCCACAGGCGGGCACCAGGTCGGTCGGGGGTGCCGTTCAGGGCGACTTCCGCCTCGGCGATCGCCCGGCGCAGCACCACGGACAGCGACGTCAACGCGGCCTCGACCACCGGCACCGTGAACCCGGTGAGCCGCAGATTCACCGACCTCAGAGCGTCACGGAGACCGTTGACCACGTCCACGTGCGCGGCAGCGGCGGGCACACCGGCGAGGTCGCGCAGGCTGTCGGACTCCACCGCCCGGGACACGGACCCGGCCTCGGCGTCCATCCCCTCCGCGGCGAGGCGCGCCACCTCAGGGAAGAGCCTGATCCGCCACGCCGCGGGACTGTCCGCGGCGTCCTCGAGAGCGGCGGAGACGGCTGCGGGATCGGCCGTCGCGAAGCGGAGCTGCCGGGCCTCCTCCAGGACCAGCGCCGCACGCCGGAGCAGCGCGGCCTGGGCCATCGGACCGAGCAGCAGTGCCCGGAGGTCACTGATTCCCGAGGCCTCCGTGAGCCATGCTCCGAGGTCATCGGGTGCGGAGCGTCCGTGCAGGACCCCGTAGGTCCCGAAGGTGACCAGATCATCGAGGACCACCGTCGGCGCGTCCCCGCGGAGCAGAGCGGTGGCCACCGCGCTTCCCCGGTAGGCCGCCAGCCGCGCGTGCGCCGTCGCGTCCGCCCGGCCCGCGGCGACCGCCAGCAACGGCGATACGGCGACCGCTGTCCGCCATACCGTGGCATCGCCCGCCAACGCATGGGCGTAGCTCCGGGCATCGGCCACCGGATCGGGCGATCCCAGGGACCCGGCGCCGAATTCATCGGCGCGTGAGACGACGAGCAGGGTTCCCAGCGGCCCGAACCCCGCGTCCCGCATCTGTGTGAGGTCCGCGGTCCCCGGCTCGCGGTCGACCAGGTGCAGGACGGCATCGGCGCAGGACGCGCAGTCGGGGCCGTCGCCGTCGACCAGGGTGAGGTTCTCCAGGGCACTCGCCGCCACGCGGTGGACGCGCACCGTGTCGGGCACTCCCGAGGGGTGGGGGCGGGTGGCGCTGCAGTACAGGGTCGGTGTGCGGTCTGCGGGGACGGTCGCACCCGTCAACGCGGACACCAGTGTGGACCGTCCGGTGCCCCCGCCGCCGGTGACCAGGAACCGTGGCGGCTCGGCCATGCGCCGACGCAGGTCCTCAACTTCCGCGGCGAGTTCCGGGCAGGAGCCGCGGACCGTGGACAGCACGTCATCGACATACGCGGCCACGGCGGACGCGGGGAGGGTCAGGAAGGTCACTGCTGCGCTGCGTCATCCAACGGACCCACCGCGTCCCGGGTGATCCGGAAGGTCCGTTCAGCAGGGTCCTCGTTCGGGCTGACGGGAGCTTCGCCGTCGACGCCGGTGATGTCGATGTGGTTCTCGTCCGTCATGTCGATGGAGATGGTGCCGCTCGGGGTGTCCAGTTCGTAGACCTTTCCGTGGGACAGCGTGGTGACCTCGGTCAGGGGACTGGCATCGGTCAGGAGCCGCTCATTGAGCTCGGTCTTCTCCTGGTCCGTTCCGGGGGTGAAGAACGAGCTGAAGGAGCCGAAGGGGTTCCCCTCAGGGTCAGTCCATTCAAGATCATCGCTGGTGCAGGAGACCGCCTCCGCGACCCCGGGATCCTCAAGAAGGCACTCCACCTTCTCCCCTCCCGCCATCTCGAGCACGTACTTCCCCGCCTCGATCTTGGTCGGCATCTCCTTGCCGAAGAAGGCGTAGGCCAGACCGTATCCGCCGAGCACGAGGACGAGCGGAACCAGGATCGTGAGGGTCCACCCCGCCGCGCTGCTGGGGCGCTTCCTCCGCTTCGGTTCCTCCTCGAGGAACCGGGGAGTGACGTTCGGCGGCGCCTGGCCGTTCATCACCTGTCCGTCGGGCATCTGCGGGCGCTGGAACCGGTCGTTCTGCTGGGGCTGGTACGGGGAATTGGTGAACGGTCCCTGGGTGGTCATGCGAGCATCTCCTTGATTCTTGTCAGATGTGCGACGCGGCGCAGTGCCAGGTCACGGGTGTTGTCGGCGTCCTTCTGGCCGGCGAGCAGAGAAGCCTTTGCCGCCGTCAGTTGTTTCTTCTCAGTTGAAACATACGCGGTGATGTCCTTCTGGTACTGGACCAGTACCACGGGACGGAGCTGATGGAAGACCTCATCGAGGTCACGGCTGAGATCCTGTCGCGCGGCAGTGGCGGTCTCGTTCAACCACGTCCTCAGGTTCCGGCGTCCTTTTCCCGCGGCCGTGTGCAGCAGAT
>NZ_CACZOO010000227.1 GCF_902782855.1 uncultured Corynebacterium sp. | reverse complement strand
GGTCGCCAGACAGGTCGTGCGCCGCGCCGCGACGATGTGCGGGATCACCGTGGGGGAGGGGGAGGACGCCGACCTGGTCCTCCACCGGCCAGGGGACTTCTACCGGCGCCTCGGCACCCAGGGGCTCGTCGGCTTCGGGGAGTCCTACGTCGCCGGGGACTGGGACGCCGCAGACCTGGCCGGCACACTGACGAAGCTGTGCCGGAAGATCACCGGGCTGCTCCCGCCGTGGCTGCAACGGCTCGGCGGGCTGTACAGCTCGCGGCGTCCTGTCTGGCAGAAGAACACGGTGACCGGCGCGAAGCGCAACATCAGCGCCCACTACGACCTCTCCAACGACTTCTTCGCCACCTTCCTCGACGAGGGGCTCAGCTACTCCTCGGCCCTGTTCGACCGGCCGGAGGGGCCCGGACGCGGGGCGGTGCTCGCCGCCGCGCAGGACGCGAAGGTCGAGCGCGCCCTCGACCGCGCCGGGGTCGGCGGGGGGACCCGCGTCCTCGAGATCGGTACCGGCTGGGGCGAGCTCGCCCTGCACGCCGCCCGGCGCGGGGCGCAGGTGACGTCGGTGACGCTGTCGACGGAGCAGGCCGGTCTGGCGCGTGAGCGGATCGCGGCGGCGGGCCTGTCGGGGCTGGTCGATGTGCAGCTGTGCGACTACCGGGAGGTCACCGGCACCTATGACGCGGTGGTCTCCGTGGAGATGATCGAGGCCGTCGGTGACGAGTACTGGGACGAGTACATGCGGGTCGTCCACGACCGGCTGGTGGACGGCGGGCGCGCGGTCATCCAGGCGATCACCATGGACCACGCGCAGATGCTGGCCACGAAGGACGCCGCGACGTGGATCACCACGTACATCTTCCCCGGCGGGGTGATCCCGAGTGTGCGGGCGCTGAACGAGTCCGCGGTGCGGGCGGGGCTGCGTCCGGGGATGCGGCGCAGTTTCGGCCGCGACTACGCCGAGACGCTGCGCCGGTGGGATGAGGCGTTCCTGGCGGCGGCGTCCACCGGGGAGGTGCAGGAGCTGGGTTTCGGGCCTGATTTCCAGCGGCTGTGGCACTTCTACCTTGCCTACTGCGAGGCGGGGTTCGCCTGCGGGTACATCGACGTGGGGCAGTTGGAGTACGTGCGGTAGGGGGGCTGCGGAGCGGGAAGCTCGCGTGGGGGAACATTGACGTGTCCGTCCGGGTCTCATGTCGTGAACGGAATGCGCACCGCATTCCCCATTCCTTCGAGGAGATAATCGACATGGGAAGACGGAGAAGCAGTGGGAAGGCACACCCGGTGCGCGTAGCAACAGCAGTGGTGCTGGGGGCCGGGGCCCTCACCGGAGTGCTGGCGGCATGCGGACATGAGGAAGAGGAGGATAACGCTTCTGATGTATCAGCGGTACGCACTGAGGTGCCGGGGATAGTCACCTCCGCCCCCGGCGAGACCACGAAGACGGAGCCGGCGGCGAGCGGGCCTCAGGTGGCGGACCCGGGTGCGGTGCTGCCGACCGGGAATTACCGGCTCGGACTCGACGAGGAGTATGACGTGCGGTGCGTGGTCTCCGGCATGCTGGCCTGCGAGGTAGTCCCTGCCAGCACCGATTTCGAACTTCCGCTGACCGCCTGGACGGATGATGTCGCCGACGTGAACCCCAACGGGTTGGCGGTGAAATTCGGTCCGGCGCGGACGAAAACCGTTCTGGGCAACCTCGGGGACATCACGATGAACGGTGAGCTTCCCGTCGGTGCGGTCTACACGGTCGGAGAGATTCGGATCGACCTCACGTATCCGGGAGCGGTCCAGTTCTTCAAGGACGGGGAGAGCGCCTGGCTCACCCGCATGGCCTTCGGTCCCACCGACGTGGATTATGACGCTCCACCGGAAGCCGTCACTGACTGACGATCTCGTCGAGCAGCAGGATCTCCGGGTCCATGCCCACGCTGACCTGACGTGAGCAAAGTCAGGTGGCGAGGAGATCCGGGTTCGGGGAATCCCTGGGAACAATCCCGACGCACCACGTGTCTGATCAGTGTCCGACAGAACAGAGCACCACAGAAACTGAAAGGGAGGGCCATCATGTCCCCGAAGTACAGGACAGAAATCGTCAGGAACGACAGCTGGTTCAGCACCCTCGACGAGCAGATCCAGAAATCCAGCCAACGGCTCGGCGCTGAAGGATGGCAGGTCAGCGGTATTCAGCGCATCAGCGAAAACGAAGCACGCATTACTTACGCGAAAGACGACGGAGCCTCCTCTGGTGAAGGCTGCTTCCTTACCACTGCCTGCGAGGTCGTGCTCGGTGAGCAGTTCCGGGATGACGGCGTCGAACTCCAGACCCTTCGTGAGCACCGCGACCGGATCGCCACCGCGCGTCCAGAACTGCATGAGGTCGTCGCGGAGTACTACGAGTACGCACCGCAGATCGTCACCGAGATCAATGCTTCCACCGACAGTGGCGAGGTGTACCGTCGCATCTTCGATGAGATGGTGACACCCACCAATGCCCTGCTCGCTGCCGGTGATGATGACGCCGCACTGGCCTGCTACTACCAGGGCTTTCGGCAGCTCCGGACCACCTACGCAGTCTGAGCGCCGCCATCGGGCGTCACACAGATCGGTAGGTGGTCTCCCGCTGCCCCTGCCCGCCGTCCCCGATCACGGCACCGGAGTCGACAAGCTTCGCCAGCGCGTAGTGGAGAGCTCCCCGGGACAGTCCGGTGGAATGCACGAGAGTATTGATGTCCGTCCCCGTGTCTGTGGTGAGGGCTGCCAGAATGGCTGGCCCGTTCCGGGTGATCTTCCGTGTGTCGGTGACCGGGGCTTCGGCAGGGGATACCACTTCACGGGGAACCGGGGACGGTTGTTCCGCGGAGGCAGGATGCTCTTCTGCACCACCAGCGCCGACCAGGAAGATTCCGTCCAAGGTGACTTCCCCGATCCCGTGGTCCCGGAGGGCGGCGGTCTGGTCGTAGGCCTCTGATCGCGAGAGTGGTGAGAACTCCGCACACATCCGTTGAATGTTCCAGGGCTCTCCGTCATGGAGGGACAGGAGCAGCGCCTCCTGGACGGATGTCAACCGGATCCCGGGAGCCAGCCGCCGCAGGAGTGTGTTGTCTTGGCTGGTGAACACGGTGCCGCTGGGTAGCCGGACCGTGAAATCCACACCCCGGTCGATGAAAAGGGGACGGTGGAGCTCAGCATCCCGGGTCGCGGCGAGTGCCTCGCGGATGCCACCGCCTTCACCTTCTATGACGCCGGCACCGTCGCAGGTCGTGAGATGCTTGCAGACCTCGTAGAGGCGCTGGTTGACGGCCATCGGGCGGAACAGTCCGGATGCCAGTTCACGAACTGACAGCCGGTGCAGCCCGCCGGGGTTGACGATGATCAGTTCTTCACGGGTCACCCGGACCTGGACCCGCTTGCCGACACTGAGGGAGTTCGGCCCCAGATCACGGTGCACCAGTGCATTGGCGACGAGTTCTCGGACTGCTCGGTGGGGGAACTCGGGGCGGTGTTCCATGTTCCCGTCCTCGCGGTAGACGTCGGAGCTTCCGGTGTTGATCGCGATCCACTGCTGGACGTCGTCGAGTAGGGCAGGTAAGGGGCCGTCGAAATCCTTCCGGTGCAGGGTCCGGGTTCCGCTGCCGTCCCGGGGAAGACGTACGGCGGCGGTGACCGCAAGGGCCGGATAGGCACCCTGCGGGAAATTGCCGAGTGCATAGAGTCCTGCCCTGGTCAGGGTGCCGTCGTCGGAGACGACCCCGGTGACGCGGAGAAGGTCGGCATCCGACATGTCGCGGAGGCGCCGGCTGCTGTTCCTCACTGATGCGAGGTACGCGGGCAGGAGCTCGCTGTCGAGATCCTTGACGGAAGTGCCGGTCACCGGAGCACGGTCGTACTCGGCCCGCTCTGATTCGTGGAGGCGGTCGACCTCGAGCATCCGGAGATCGTTGGCGTTCATCTGGTAATCCCCGTCCGCCTGCCGGAGGTAGGCCTGGCCTCTGTACCGGGCCGGTTTCCGGCTCGGGGACAGACCGTCGACTTCGACGACGAGGATGGTCTTGTCTTCGACGGTGACCGGGTAGGCGGTGATCTGTGGTGCGGGTTCCACGGTGTTGCGGGTTTGGCTGATGACGGCCTGGATCATGTCGTTGGGGCGCTGATCCCCGTGATCTCGAACCCCCGCCTCTGGTCGACGCCGAGAAGGACGGTGCCACCTGTGGGCATGTTCGCGAAGGCCCGGGTGATGTCGGCACTGGTCCAGGTCATACTGTCAAGTGTAACCAGGGAAAGTTGAAAACCCTGCCTCGATCGTTAAAGTATAAGGCGACAAACTTTAAAAGTGCAGGTAGATTAACACTTTCGGATCTCTTGTTGGCTGTCGATACATTAATGTATGTCAAGTGTCGACGGCTCAGGCCAGTGATGACCTGCTGAAAACCCCAGGTCAGGTGGCCGGACCCTACAACCGTCCGAGGTCCTTCAGCACGTTCCGGACGTGCTCCTGGGCACCCGGGCCCTCGTAGGCGCCGACGATCTCGTCGACGGCACCGCACGCCTTGATCTCGCCGTGGTTGACCCACAGGGCCGAATCGCACAGCTGCGCCAGGAACTCGTTGGAGTGCGAGGCGAAGACGAGGATGCCGGACTTCGCCACCAGCGCGGACAGCCTCTCCCGCGCTTTCGCCATGAACGCGGCGTCCACCGCGCCGATGCCCTCGTCGAGCAGCAGGATCTCCGGTTCGATCGAGGTCACCACGCCGAGGGCGAGGCGGACGCGCATGCCGGAGGAGTAGGTGCGCAGCGGCATGGAGAGGTAGTCGCCCAGCTCGGAGAACTCGGCGATGTCGTCCATCTTCTTCTGCATGGACCGCTTCGACTCCCCGAGGAAGAGGCCACGGATGATGATGTTCTCCCACCCGGAGATCTCCGGGTCCATGCCGACACCGAGGTCGAAGACGGGGGCGACGCGCCCCTTGACCACCGCGGAGCCGCGCGTCGGCTCGTAGATGCCGGAGAGCAGGCGCAGCAGGGTGGATTTGCCGGCGCCGTTGTGGCCGACCAGACCGATCCGGTCACCCTCCTTGAGATGGAGGTTCACGTCACGCAGCGCCTCGACGACGACGGTGTTGTCGGCGTTGCGGCCGATCGCCCCGCCAGCGGCCCCGAGGAAGGCTTTCTTCAGGGAACGGGTCTTGGCGTCGAAGATGGGGAAGTCGACGCAGGCGTTGTAGGTGTCGATGGAAACCAAGGGATTCTCCTGTGCTCGGTTAGACCCAGTAGCTGACGCGGGAGCGCCACTGGCGCATGAAGACCAGGGCGAACAGTGTGCCGAGGACGGTGAGTACGCAGACGATGATCCAGGAGCGGAGCTCCACCGGCTCGTTGATCATCGGGCCTCGGACGACCGCCATGTAGTGGTACAGCGGGTTGATCTCCGCGAGGTAGGCCTTGTTGCCGAGGTCACCGACACGGTCCTTCAGGGTGGAGTCCATCCACACGATCGGGGTCATGTAGAACAGCAGCTGCACCAGCGACTCCAACAACGGGGCGACGTCCCGGTAGCGGGTGGCGATGATCCCGAAGAACATTGTCACCCACACGCCGTTGGCGACCAGCAGGGCCAGCCCCGGCACCGCGAGGATGACCTCCCAGCCGACCGGGATCCGGAACACCGCCAGCAGTACCAGCCAGATCGCCAGGTTGTGCAGCAGGAACAGGAACTGCTTCCACACCAGCCGGTAGACGTGCACACTCAACGCACTGGGCAGCTGCTTGATCAGGCCCTCGTTGGCGATGAAGACCTGGGAGCCCTCGTTGATGCAGCCTGCGATGAAACCCCAGAGGATGAGGCCCACGGCGACGTGCGGCAGGAAGACCTTGATGTCGATGTCGAAGAGCAGCGAGTACAGCAGACCCAGGGCGGTGGCCATCACACCGGTGGCGATGGTGATCCACAGGGGGCCGAGGACGGAGCGGCGGTAGCGCTGCTTGATGTCCTGCCATCCCAGGGCGAGCCACAGTTCGCGCTGGCTGAAGCCGCGCTTGAGGTCGACCCAGGCGGCCCCGAAGGTCTGCGACGTGGACGCCGGGATCTTGTCGTCGTCGACCCGGGCAACGTAACGGTCGAACTCCGGGGTCAGTGCGACCGACGCGGCGGTGCTGCTCTCGTTCTCTGAATCGGACACCCGACAACGGTACCCCGGCGTCCCGCCCCGGAGGCAATGACGCGCACAGGCTGCGTGCGTTCCCAGCTGCGTGCCAGGGTGGCTCGTCGGTGGCCCGTCGGCGGCCCGCGGACGGTTCCGGTGATCCCCCGGGTGTACCCCCGGGTGTATCCTCGGTGTGTCACTGGGTGGACCCCGGATCCGTCCCGGGTCTTGTGGAGGTATCTGCACGGCGCTGTAGGATCGTGCTGACGAGTGGCTGCCATAGTGATTGAGGTGCGTACAGGCGTGTTCGATTCCGCGAGGGTCCGAGGGCTCTATGTCTCCCAGTCCGACGGGTGGACCTACCTCAACGGCGGAGCGCGTGCCCAGGTCCCGGAGAAGGTGAGTTCCGCGGTGACGCGGGCGTTCCGCACCGCGCCGCTGCAGGCGGACCCCGGCACCGGTGACGGCACCCGGGGGGACGCCTACATCGACGCCGCCCGTGAGGCGGTCGCCGACCTGGTCGGCGGTGTGCCGGAGTGCGTCGTGCTGGGCCCCAGCCGTGCCGCGTTATTGAGCACCCTGGCGTCCTCCGTGCCGGCGAAGCTGCGCATCGGCCGTGAGGTCGTGCTGTCACGGGTCGACGACCCGGTGAGTACCGCCCCGTGGGAACTCGCCGCGGATCTCTACGGCGCGGACCTGCGCTGGGCGGAGGCCGAGCTGACCTCTGGATCCCTGCCGACGTGGCAGTTCAGTGAACTCATCGGACCGTCGACATCCGTCGTCGCGGTCGCGGCGGCGAACGAGCACATCGGCACGGTGACGGACGTCCGTGCCATCGCCGACCTGCTGCACGCGAAGTCCAACGGGTGGTTGGTGGTGGACGCCGCGTCCTATGCGCCGTACCGTTACATCGACATGGCGGAGTGGGGCGCCGACGTCGTCGCCCTGGACCTGGCCCCGCTGGGGGGTCCGGAGGTCGGGGCACTGGTGTTCCGCGACCAGTTGATGCTCGCCGAGCTGCGCCTGGCGGACGTGAAGACCGGCCGCCACTCCACTCCTGATCTGAGTTCCCTGGCGAAGCGCCGCGTCGCCGCCCTGGAGCGGGGCGGGCTGGCCCCGGGATTGCTCGGTGCTGTCGGGGCGACCGTCGATTTCCTCGCCGGTCTCGACGAGGACGCCACGGGTGACCGTCACGAGCGGCTGCGTACCTCGCTGCCGGCCGCGGAAGAGTACATGCACTCCCTGGCCCGGCACCTG
>NZ_CACZOO010000226.1 GCF_902782855.1 uncultured Corynebacterium sp. | reverse complement strand
CTGCCTGGTTGCCTGCCTGGTTGCCTGCCTGGTTGTCTGCCATGGGGCCCGATCGTAGTGAACTCCGGTGGCTGCCGGTGACCCGCGGCGCCGACACAGGGGGACGCGGGGAACGGGCTTCAGCCCAGGAAGGCGTCCACGGCCTCGAACGCCGCCGCGCGGACCTCCGGACGCGAGAGGAACACGTCATGCATCGCGCCGGGAACCGTGACGACCACACAGTCCGGGTCGACCAGGTGGGCGGCGTCCCGCATCTGCGAGGGCTTGAGGATCGTGTCGGTGAGGAAGGCGATGTCCTCCGGAACCTCCACCCCGTCGACGTCCTTGATGCTGCGCCCGGGGCTGTCCGCGTCCGAACACAGCAGCAACGTCGGCACGCCGGTGGAGAACCGGCCGGTGTGCAGCTTGTCGATCTCGCGGGAGACCCCCACCAACCAACTGACCTGCTTGGGGCGGGGAAGCAGCGGCTTGTACTCCCGGTCGTAGTCCCACTCGCCGAACTCCTCGACGTGCAGCGTCCGGCCGTACGTGGGGTTGATTCCACCGGGCACATGCCACCCCGGCGCGACCTTCGCCACCCACGGGAACACGTGCCGGATGATGAAGCCGGTGACCCCGTCGAACTGGAGGTCCAGCCACGGACTGTTCAGCACGACCGCGTCGACGACCCCGTGGAGGACGCCGCGCGCCCGGTCACCACGCCGGGCGGCGCCGTGGAGCCGGGCGACGAACATGGTGACGTCCAGGCCGCCGGTGGAGTGCCCCACCAGGACGACCGAGGGGTGGCCGGCGCCGAGCAGTGACAGGGCGACCGAGAGGTCCTCGTCGTAGATGGACTGGGAGGTGACGTGGTGCCAGGTCTGTCCGGGGCGGTGGGAGCGCCCGCACTTGCGCAGGTCGATGCCGTAGACCGCGTAGCCGAGGGCGTCGAAGTGTTCGGCGACGTGGGTCTGGAAGAAGAAGTCGGTCATGCCGTGGACGAGGAGGATCGCCGGTCGGGCGGCGAAGTCCGTGTCATCCACCCCCGCCGGGTGGTGCCGCACGAGGGTGAGGACCACGGGTGAACCGGGTGTCTCGTGGTCCGGGTCCTCACCCAGTTCCACGGTCGTCCTCTCATAGCCCGTACCCAGAAGATCCGGAATAAAATCCAGGTCATGGACACTGGCTCCCAGTGGGTGGGACAGTACGTCGGCGAGATTCAGTCGGGTCACGGACTGCCATCCTACCCGGCGATTAGTGCCCCGATGGTGAATATGGCACGTCACCGCGTACCATTGCCTGATTGTGGACGCCGTCCAGACGGCGGAACAGCAGCGAAGAAAAGGATTGTGCTTAACGTGTCACCCTCCAAGAACGACCACGTCGACGTCGCCCTTGTCGGCGCCGGCGTCATTTCGACCACCCTGTCCGTGATGCTCCGTGAGCTTCAGCCCGACTGGAGCCAGATCATCATCGAGCGTCAGGACGTCCCGGCGTCCGAGTCCTCCGATCCCTGGAACAATGCCGGTACCGGTCACTCCGCACTCTGCGAGCTGAACTACACGCCCGAGGTGAACGGCAGGATCGACATCACCAAGGCCGTGAACATCAACGAGAAGTTCCAGATCTCCCGGCAGTTCTGGTCGTACCTTGTCGAGAACGGCACCCTGGGTGACCCCAGGGAGTGGATCAACGCCACCCCGCACATGTCCTTCGGCCACGGGGACAAGGATGTCGCCTACATCAGGGCACGTTACGAGGCACTCAAGGACAACCCCCTCTTCCCGGACATGCAGTACACCGATGATCCGGAGGTGTTCGCCTCCAAGGTGCCGCTGATGGACAAGGGCCGTGACTATTCCGAGAAGGTCGCCCTCTCCTGGATCAACGCCGGCACCGACATCAACTACGGCGCCCTGACCCGTCAGTACCTGGACGCCGTCACCGCCCAGGGTGTCGAGATCCGCTACGGTTCGCAGACCACCGACATCTCCCGCGAGGGCACCGGCTGGAAGCTGACCGTCAAGAACCTGCACAACGGTGACATCACCACCGTCCACGCGAAGTTCGTCTTCATCGGTGCCGGCGGAATGGCCCTGCCGCTGCTGCAGAAGTCCGGCATCCCGGAGATCAGGGGCTACGCCGGGTTCCCGGTCTCCGGCCAGTGGCTGCGCTGCACCAACCAGGAGCTGGTCGACCAGCATGCGGCGAAGGTCTACGGTAAGGCCGCGGTCGGCGCCCCGCCGATGTCCGTCCCGCACCTGGACACCCGCGTCATCGACGGCAGGAAGGGCCTGCTGTTCGGCCCGTACGCCGGCTGGACCCCGAAGTTCCTCAAGCAGGGTTCCTACCTGGACCTGTTCAAGTCGCTGCGACCCAGCAACATCCCGTCCTACCTGGGGGTCGCCGTGCAGGAGATGGGTCTGACCAAGTACCTCGTCACCGAGGTGCTGAAGAACCAGGCCGCCCGCGTCGAGTCACTGCGTGAGTACATGCCCGACGCCCGCGACGAGGACTGGGAACTCGTCACCGCCGGCCAGCGTGTCCAGGTCATCAAGCCGGCCAAGGCCCCGAAGTTCGGTTCCCTGGAGTTCGGTACCGCCCTGATCAACTCGGCCGACGGCTCCATCGCCGGTCTGATGGGGGCGTCCCCGGGAGCCTCCATCGCCCCGTCGGCGATGATCGAGGTCCTGCAGGCCTGCTTCTCGGACAAGATGGAGGCCTGGACCCCGAAACTCAGGGACATGGTCCCGTCCTTCGGCGGCAAGCTCTCCGACAACACCGCACTGTACAACGAGCAGTGGGAGCGCAGCCAGAAGGCCCTGAAGCTGGCGTCACCGGCGTAACGTCGCCTGACACGTCCGCTTTTCGGCGGGTTCGGCGGCCCCGCGACCGCCGCCCCGGGTCGGTCCGGCACCGTCGGACTGATCCGGTTCGGCGGTCGCGGCTTTTCCGGGTACGCTGCCGGGGGAGTGACGGACGGGGACTACACTCCGGGGACATGAGTCTTGTGCTGACCGGGGTTCCGGTGCTGGTGGTCGACGGGCCGGAGGCGGACGTCGCCGCTGAGCTGCTGCGTGAACAGGGTGCCGTGCCCGTGGGCTGGGGCGATGCCGCCACACGTATCGGCCTGGTGCGTATCCCCGCGGGCACCGGACCGACTGCCGCGGAGGACGCCCTTGCGTGGGCGCACCGCAACGGGGTCCCCGTCGACGACCGGCGTCCCCGCGTCGGGGCGGGCGTGCCGGACGCCACCTCCGGTGCCGGCGAGGTCATCCTCGTCGGTGGCGGACCGGGTGATCCGGACCTCATCACCGTCGCCGGTGCCCGGGCTCTGGCGGAGGCCGACGTCATCCTCGCCGATCATCTCGGGCCGGTGGGCCTGGCGGAGGACGCTGCGGCCCGTGGTGCCGAACTCATCGACGTGGCGAAGATCCCCTACTCCCGGCAGGTATCCCAGGAGCGGATCAATGAGCTCATGGTGGCGCGTGCGGTGGCGGGGAAGCGGGTCGTGCGTCTCAAGGGTGGGGACCCGTTCATCTTCGGCCGGGGTTTCGAGGAGATCGAGGCCTGTACGGCCGCGGGCGTGCCGGTGCGGGTCATCCCCGGGGTGACCTCGATGACCGCTGCCCCGGCGGCGGCGGGAATTTCGTTGACCCACCGTGGACTCAACCATGACCTGACCCTGGTTTCCGGGCACGTGCCCCCGGGCTCGCCGAAGTCGCTGGTGGACTGGACGGCGTTGGCCGGCATGACGGGCACCCTGGTGCTGATCATGGCGGTGCGGAACGCCGGTGCGATCGCTGCCGAGCTCATTGCGAAGGGGAGGGACGCGGCCACCCCGGCTGTCGTCGTGGAGAACGCCTCGCTGTCGGGTCAGCGGGTCACCGCCGCGACACTGGCGTCCCTCGGCGAGACGATCGCGGCGGAGGGAGTGGGCGCCCCTGCCGTCATCGTCATCGGGGACGCCGCGGGGCGTGTCGCCGGGCAGGGTTAGCCCACCGGGATGGTCTCGCCGGGGTGGGGCCGTGGTGTTCACACCACCAGCGTCAGGGTGTCCTTCGCGGTGGTGCTCCGCTGACCACCGACCGGTTCGTTGATCTCGACGGCCAGCCCTGAAGCCGCCGCGATGGTGGCGATGTCGGATGCTGTGCGGGCGGCGTCCGCGTCCGCCCCGGCGGTCGCCAGCGCCCGTGCCAGCACCCCCTTGTAGTGCTTGTTGAAGTGACTGACCACCTTGCGCGAGCCGTCCGGCCGCACCGACTCGACCCGCACCGTCACCGCACCCGTACCGGTCTCCGCGTCCCATGCGGGCACCTTGCCCAGCGCCTGGTAGCCGCCGGAGCGCAGGTCGACGATCACGCCGTCACCGGATCCGTCCGGGGTTGCCTGCAGGGCCTGGGTGATCAGGTGCCCCCACCGCCTCTTCATCGTCGGCACCGCCGCACCTGCGCCGGCGTCACGGACCGGCAGTTTCGTGCCCGCCGACAGCCGGTAGCGGGGGATGGGGTCGTCTGCCCGGACCACCCCGAACAATGCGGATCCGACGGCCAGCCGTGACCGGGCGTTCACGTCCTGCAGAGTGAGGGTCGCTGCACCGAGTGCGTCGTAGAGAACCCCGGTGTAGCGCTCCAGTGCCGGCATTGTCGCCGAATCGCGGAGCACACGGTTCGCCTCGGCCTCCCCGCGCAGTGCCCCGGAGATTCCCAGGACCCGCAGCGCGTCGTCCACCTCGAGGGACGAGAGATCGTCGAGGATCGCCGACCTGACGGGCGTGAGAGTGGGGAAGGAGAGGGCGTTGAGGTCCAGTGCGGGGCCGGCGCCTCCGGCGGCCTTGGTCTCGGACGGGGGAAGGAGAATGAGCATGGGGGACACCCTATCGATGCGCGGGTGGGCGATGAACTAGAGTACCGGACATGATCACCCGGATGTCCTCCTTCTTCCTGCGCACCCTGCGCGAAGATCCCGCTGATGCGGAAGTCCCCAGCCACAAGCTTCTCGTCCGAGCCGGCTACATCCGGCGCGTCGCCCCTGGTGTGTACTCCTGGCTGCCCCTGGGTCTGCGCGTCCTGCACAACGTCGAAGCCATCGTGCGTCGCGAGATGAACTCCATCGGCGCCCAGGAGATCCGCCTGCCCGCGCTGCTGCCGCGCGAGCCCTACGAGCGCTCCCACCGGTGGACCGAGTACGGGGATTCGCTGCTGCGCCTCAAGGACCGCAAGGGTGCCGACTACCTCCTGGGGCCCACCCACGAGGAGATGTTCACCGATCTGGTCAAGGGCGAGTACTCGTCCTACAAGGACTTCCCGGTCACCCTCTACCAGATCCAGACGAAGTACCGTGACGAGGAGCGGCCGCGCGCCGGAATTCTCCGGGGTCGCGAGTTCATCATGAAGGACTCGTACTCCTTCACCATGGATGACGCCGGACTCGAGGATGCCTACCAGGCCCACCGCGTCGCCTATCAGCGCATCTTCAACTCCCTCGGCGTGGAGTACGCCATCTGCGCCGCCACGTCCGGTGCCATGGGCGGATCGGCCTCTGAGGAGTTCCTCGCGGTCTCCCCGTCGGGCGAGGACACCTTCGTGCGGGCCACCGACGGTGACTACGCCGCCAACGTCGAGGCCGTCGTCACCCCGGCCCCGGCAGTGCGTCCGATCGAGGGTCAGCCGGAGGCGAGGGTCTACGAGACGCCGGACGCCACGACCATGGACGCCCTGCTCGAGTGGGCGCGCAGTGAGGATCTGCAGGTCGACGGTCGCCCCGTCGAGCTCTCCGACACCCTCAAGTGCCTCGTCGTGAAGATCACCGAACCCGGCGGTGAGCCGGAGCTCACCGGCATCCTGCTGCCGGGTGACCGGGAGGCGGACATGAAGCGTCTCGAGGCGTCCGTGGAGCCCGCCGTGGTGGAACTCGCCTCCGAGGAGGACTTCGCGGGGAACCCCTTCCTCGTCAAGGGCTACGTGGGGCCGAGGGGGCTGGCGGAGAACGGCATCAGGGTTCTCGCCGACCCCCGCGTGGTCACCGGCACCGCCTGGATCACCGGTGCGGACGAGAAGAACCGCCACGTAGCCAACATGGTGGCCGGCCGTGACTTCACCGTCGACGGGTTCATCGAGGCAGCCGAGATTCGCGAGGGTGACCCGGCACCGCACGGCATGGGCACACTGACCCTGGAGCGTGGTATCGAGATCGGCCACATCTTCCAACTGGGGCGCAAGTACACCGAGGCCTTCGACGTGCAGATCCTCGACGAGAACGGCAAGCGGTCCGTGCCGACGATGGGCTCGTACGGCCTGGGCGTCTCCCGCCTCATCGCCGTGCTCGCCGAGCAGATGCATGACGACAAAGGCCTGCGTTGGCCGGCATCCGTCGCCCCGTTCGACGTGCACGTCGTCATCGCGAACAAGGACGCCGCCGCCGGTGAGGCAGCAGAGTCGCTGGCGGGTGACCTCGACGCCGCAGGTCTGGA
The DNA here is from genome assembly GCF_902782855.1 of uncultured Corynebacterium sp. GTDB lineage: Bacteria > Actinomycetota > Actinomycetes > Mycobacteriales > Mycobacteriaceae > Corynebacterium. The sequence goes on along the minus strand of NZ_CACZOO010000226.1, from coordinate 287 downwards.
GGTCCTTTTCGACGAGCGTCCGAAAGTGGGCCCGGGTGTGAAGTTCAAGGACGCCGAGCTGCTGGGCATGCCGCTGGTCGTCATCGTGGGCCGTGGCTTCGCCGACGGTACCGTCGAGCTGCGTGACCGGCTCACCGGTGAGACCTCGGACATCGACTACGCAACCGCCGTGGAGACCATCCGGGGCCTCGCCGGAAAGTAGGGCCCCCGCCCGCGATCCGCCTGCTCCGGCCCTGTCCCCACCCTCTTCGCGGTGCGTGATGCGTGCGTGACCACGGCGGACCGTG
>NZ_CACZOO010000225.1 GCF_902782855.1 uncultured Corynebacterium sp. | reverse complement strand
TCACCACGTTCGACCTCGACGAGTACATCTTTGAGGCGCTCCGCCTGGGGGCGAGCGGATTCCTTGTCAAAGACACCGAGCCGGAGGACTTGATCAACGGGGTGCGGGTCGTGGCCCGGGGCGAGGCGCTGCTGTCTCCGAGCGTCACCCGCCGCGTCATCGCCGAGTACGCGGGACGGCCGCGCCGCCCCGCCCCGGACCGGCGGCTGCGCGACCTGACCGACCGGGAACGCGAAGTGGTGGCCCTGGTGGGGGAAGGGCTGTCCAACGAGGAGATCGCTGCCCGCCTGGTGCTGAGCCCAGCCACGGTGAAAACCCATGTCAGCCGGGCCATGGCCAAACTGCGGGTCCGTGACCGGGCCCAACTGGTGGTGGTCGCCTACGAGACCGGCCTGGTGGCTCCGGGGTGGATGCAGTGACGGGCGGATAGGGCCCCGCTTTTCGGGTAAGGGTTTTCCCCCGACGGCGGCTCAGGGTTGTCCTGTACTCCCCGCAGACGACCCCCGTAGTCCTGGGGTGGTGGCTGACCGCGCTGATCCGCACGCTACGGCGTAGCGCAACTGCCTCCCTGTGGGGGATGTGGCGTGCCCTGGCAACCGGAGAGCATCAGAGTGTTCCGAGGACGATCCGGTCGAGGAGCTCGCCTTCCCATGTTCACTGATCCGTTGCTGTGGGCACGGCTGCAGTTCGCGCTGACCTCAGGTGTCCACTACATGTTCGTGGCCTTCACCTTGGGCATGGCGCCGCTCATCCTCGTCGCCCAGGGCAGCGCGCTGCTGCGCCGGGACGAGGCGCGGCTGGCCGCGGTGCGGTTCTGGGGCGGCCTCTACGTCGTGAACTACGGCATGGGAGTGCTGTCCGGCCTGGTGATGGAGCTGCAGTTGGCGCTGAACTGGAGCGGGTTGAACGACGTGTTCGGCCACGTGTTCAGCGCTCCGCTCGCGGTGGAGACGGTCGCCGCGTTCTTCACCGAGTCCACGTTCTTGGGGCTGTGGATCTTCGGCTGGGACCGCATGAACCGCTGGCTGCACTTGGCGTGCTTCGGCGTGGTGACTTTGACCGCCTACCTGTCGGCGTTCTGGGTGCTGGTCGCGAACGGCTTCCTGAAGAACCCGGTGGGTTTTGCGCTGCGCGACGGTGTGGCCGTGCTCACCGACCCTGTGGCCCTGGTCACCAATCCGGCGGCGCTGCTGGCTTTCGCGCACGTGGCCACGAGCGCGCTGCTGGTGGGCGGCCTGGTGATGGCCGGGGTGAGCGCCTACCACCTGCGCCGCGGCAACGATCCGGACGGGATGTTCCGCCGCGGGGTGCGGCGCGGGGTGGTGGTGGCGTCGCTCGCCTTGTTCCCGACCCCGGCGGCCGGGGGTGCCCAATACTCCTTGGCGGGCGCGCCCCCGACGAGCGGGCTGACGCTCAGCTCAGCCGAGATCGCAGAGATCGAAGCGGCGCGGCCGGAGTCCACCATGGTGCTTGCCGAGGTAGGCAACGGCGTGATGACCCTGTGCTGGACGGTGTTCTTCCTCGTTCTCCCCGTGGCCTTGCTGGCCTGGCTGGTGCGCAGGTTGGACCGCTGGCGCTGGCTGCATTGGCTGCTCTCGGTGATGCCGGTGCTGGCGCTGCTCGCCGGGGTCGCTGGCTGGCTCTACCGGGAGCTGGGACGCCAACCGTGGGCGGTTTGGCACCACATGACGACCGCGGAGGCGATCACTCCGCTGTCAGTACCGCACGCAGTGGCCTCGTTCGTGGTGTTCACCGGGGCGTTCGCAGTGCTGGCGGGGATCACATGGTGGCTGCTGGTCCGCTATGCGCGCCGCGGCCCGCACGGGGGTCCGCTGGCCCCTGCCCCGTCGGGGGACGACGCGCCCGTCGTCCCCGTCCACACCTACTAGCTGTCGGCGTTTCCAGGTGAGGGAGTCGTTGTGGAATCCGTGGCTGTCGTCTTGCTGCTCGTCCTGCTGGGAGGCTATTTCGTCTTCGCGGGCAGCGACATCGGGCTGGGCATGCTGCTGCCGTATGCGGCGCGTTCCCCGGCGGAGCG
>NZ_CACZOO010000224.1 GCF_902782855.1 uncultured Corynebacterium sp. | reverse complement strand
GGGACTACGCCGGGAGACTAGCGCTTCTGGCGCAGGTCGATACCTCTAACGCGGCAACGGTCCTCGGCTCCGGTGCGCCCACGCCCTAGGTCGTGCCGTCAGGTGCCGTGTCCCGGCGAAACCACCGGCGGTAGGTCTGGCGGCCGGTCTGCGGCGGGAGAAAGGGGCCCCCACCGTCCGAAGGGCGATGGGGGCGCGGGGGAGCTACTGGAGACTCACGGTCCGGTGGAGGGAGTGCTCCGAGCTACGGCCCACCGAAAAATTTATAGGATCAGACACAGGGGTTCATAGCCAAATAGCTGGAAGGCCCCCGTTCGGGGGACGACATGGGCATACTCCGGCCACTGCCACCGAACGACCCGGCGGGGGAGCAGGGAAGCCAGAGTACCAGACGACGGCCGGGGGACGGCTACGGTCGACCCGCTCAGAAATCCCCCGGCTGCACCTGAAAGACCTTCAGTCCGATCGACCGGTAGTGGTCCACGACCTGCTGCCGGTCATCGAGACAGTAGCGCACGTGGTACCGGCCCTCGACGTGTTCGCGCAGCAGGGCGTCCTTCACGATCCAGTCGGCGCGCTGGTCGCCGGCAGGGCGCAGGTGCAGTTCGTCGTACGGTACCCCGTGCTCGACCAGCCAGGCCGCGGTAGCGTCCCGGCATACGGCGTCCCGGCCGGACATGATGATCACCCGGACGCCGGCGGCACGGATGTCGCGCACCACGTCCCGGACCGGCTCATCGACCGTGTCCCGGAAGACCTGGGACCAGTCGTAAGGGGATCGCAGCCCGTTGTGGTGGGCGAGTGTGCCGTCGACATCCACCAGAACGCAGTGCGGTAGCTCACGGGGGTTGTCGATCTCCGGGGAGGTGGGTGCCCCGGAAGCCTGTCCGGTGGTGATGAGCTGTTCCACTGACGGCCACCGGCGGTACGGGAAACGCGACCAGAGGTCACGGATCACCGTCTCCGGCACCCGTCGGTCGGGGTCCCTCGCGGCGTTGCGCCGCAACAACTCGTGGAGTTCCACCCGGAAGTCGTGGATCTCCACCCGGTACCCGGCGGCCAGGGCCCGTGACAGCAGTGACCGGAGCGGGCGGGCCCGCAGGTTCGTGTCGGACACGACGATGTCGGAGCTGTTCGACACAGCTGCGCCGACCAGGGCGTCCTGGACTCCGGACACACCGTCCTCCTGGATGTCCGTGCCGTGTGGTCCGATGCCCAGCTGACGTCTGATGTCGTCACGGTTGATGTTCACCGCACCGGTCCGGGCGCAGAACGCCTCGGCCCATGTCGTCTTTCCGGATGCGGGGAACCCCCGGGTGATGTGCAGCTCCGGCATGTCGAGAAGGAGCCTAGACCTGCACGTCGGCGATGGAGGTCCGGATGAACTCCTTCACCGTGTCCACGTCATCGGGCAGATCGGTGACATGTCGGTCAGCAGAGAGGATGTCGCGGAACCGTTCCGGGGTCATCGCCTCCGGCTCACTCCCGATCGCCTCACGGATGGTGTCAGCGAATTTGACCGGTAGGGCGGTCTCCAGACAGATCACCGGGGCGGAGTCCGGGTGCTCCGCGAGGTACCCGCGGGCGACCTTCACCCCGTCGGCGGTGTGCGGGTCGATGAGGACGCCGGCGGACTCCCAGCAGGAGCGGATGGTGGCGAGCCGGTCGGCGTGGGTGGAGGAGCCCGAGGCGAAGCCGTAGTCCTTCCCCACCTCAGGGAAAGCGGGGTCGGCGGCCAGTGAGAAGCCGCCCTGCTTCACCCTGGTTCCGAAGAGCTCAGCGGTGCGGACCGCGTCACGGTCGAGCACGTCGAAGATGAAGCGCTCGAAGTTGGAGGCCTTGGAGATGTCCATCGACGGGCTGGAGGTCGCCAAGGTCTCGGCGGAGGTGCGGACCCGGTAGTCACCGGTGCGGAAGAACTCGTCGAGGACGTCGTTCTCGTTCGTCGCCACGATGAGCCGGTCGATCGGGAGCCCCATCTGCCGTGCGATGTGACCGGCGCAGACGTCACCGAAATTGCCGGTAGGCACGCAGAAGGACACGGTCTGCTCCACTGAATCGGTGGCGCGCAGCCAGCTGGACACGTAGTAGACGACCTGTGCCATCAGCCGTGCCCAGTTGATCGAGTTCACCGCGCCGATGTGGTACTCCGCCTTGAACGCGGCGTCCCCGGACACGGCTTTGACGATGTCCTGACAGTCGTCGAAGACGCCGTCGAGGGCGACGTTGAAGATGTTCGGGTCGTCCAGACCGAACATCTGTGCCTGCTGGAACGGGGTCATCCGGCCGGCGGGGGTCAGCATGAACACGCGGATCCCGGCACGACCGCGCATGGCGTACTCCGCCGAGGAGCCGGTGTCACCACTGGTCGCACCCAGGATGTTGATGGTTTCCCCGCGTTGCCGCAACACGTACTCGAACAGCTCGCCGAGCAGCTGCATCGCCATGTCCTTGAAGGCGGCGGTGGGCCCCTCGGACAGATGCGCGATCTTCACACCCGGCTCCAGGTCGGTGACCGGGACGATCTGCGCCGAGGCGAACTTCGGCGTGGAGTACGCACGGGCGGTGATCGTCCGGAGTTCCTCGGCCGGGATGTCATCGACGAACAGTGAGATGACCTCGGCGGCAAGGGCGGAGTAGCCGTCCGTGTCCAGCACGGTGCGCCAACGGTTCAGCGTAGTGGTATCCACCGACGGGTACTCCTGCGGCAGGTACAGACCCCCGTCCGGGGCCAGCCCGCCGAGCAGGATATCGGTGAAATCGACGGGCGTGGCCTGCGCATCGCGCGTGGAGATGTATTTCATGGCACCCAGCCTACCGAGTGCGGTGGCCGGGCCCGTTTCGCCCCCGGTAACATCGGCATCCGTGAAAGTGATGCTCATCGCCAACCCCTTCGCCACGACGACCACCGCGAACCGTCGTGGCGCCCTCGCGGCAGAGCTGGCAGAACATGTCGAGGTGGTGCCGTGTCTGACGGAGTACCGGGGACACGCTGTCGAGCTCGGGGCGCGGGCGGTGGAGCACGGATTCGACGCCGTGTTCGTCCACGGCGGAGACGGTTCGGTCAACGAGGTGGTCAACGGGATCCTGGGGCCTCCTGACAGCGGCGAGCGTCCGGCGCCGGAGGAACTCCCGGCCCTCGGTGTGGTCCCCGGGGGAAACGCGAACGTCTTCGCCCGTGCGCTCGGGGTGGGGCGCAGACCGCAGGACGCCACCCGGCAGCTGCTCGCCGCCCTCGACTCCGGCCGCCGGCGCACCATCGGTCTCGGACACACCCTGGGACGCTGGTTCCTGTTCAATGCGGGCATGGGGATAGACGCCACGGTCGTCCGTCAGGTCGAAGAGGCCAGGCACGGTGGCGCACAGGTGGGTAACGTGCTCTACCTCAGGTCCGTGCTGCGGTCATTCCTCCGCCCCGACGGCCCGGCCCCGACCTTCACCGTGGCGGCGGCCGGTCATGCGCCGGTCGAAGGTGTGCGGTTCGGCTTCGTCAGCAACGCGAGCCCGTGGACCTATCTCGGGGCCCGGCCGATCCGGACGAACCCGGGGACGAGCTTCGACCGGGGGTTGGGGCTGACGGCGTCCACCTCACTGTCCGTGGTCCGTAACCTGGGTTTCGGTGCCCAGCTGCTCGCCGGTTCCCGGAACCCCCGGGCAGCCCATCTGGTCAGGGACGACGATGTCGAGTGGGTGAGGTTCCGTGGCGCCGAACCCGCGGATGTCCAGGTCGACGGCGACTACATGGGTCAGCACCGCGACCTCGACTTCGGCTGCGCCCACGGTGTGATCGATGTTCTGGTGCCCTGATCCTGTGCCCTGTGGTGGGGCGTGGAGCAGTGTTCCCGCCACCTCGGGTGGGAGGTGACGGGAACAGGAGGGTTCGGGGGAACGGGGGCGCCGGGCGGGAGGTCGGCGTGGATGCTAGGGCCGGTAGTTCGCCGCAGCGTCCGGGATGATCGCGTCGAGAACGCGGCTGACGACGTCCCAGTTGGTGTAGGTGGCCATGTCGGCCTGACGGAGGAGGTCGTTGACGAGAGCGATGATCGCGGTGAAGTCCATGGCAGCCACCCTAACAGCGACGCACCACCAATGCGATACCTATGTGGCTGATGTGACTCGTGCGATCTTGGGCTGGGTGTTGACCAGTGATATTGCATCGCTGCGGTAGTTCGTCTATAGTATGCCTCCGTTGCCGACGACGTCGGGCAGTATCAGCGCCATTAGCTCAATTGGCAGAGCAGCTGACTCTTAATCAGCGGGTTCGGGGTTCGAGTCCCTGATGGCGCACCAGACATGAAGCCCCCGGCCGGGGTCACCTGGTCCGGGGGCTTCGGCCATCCGGTGGGAGGGGGGAGGACAGTCCGTGGTCCAGGGGCCCACCCACGCGATGTCCGGCGCCGCCGCAGGCCTCGCCCTATCCACCGCTCTCCCTGCCACCTGGGGCGGGGCCACAGGCACTGCGGAGATCCTCGCCTTCACCGGCCTCACCGCCGGAGCTGCCCTGCTGCCGGACCTCGACGCCCCCGGATCGACAGTCGCCCGCGCCTTCGGCCCGCTTACGGGACTGGTCGCCCGCCTCGCCGCGTCCCTCAGTGTCCTGGTCGTCAATGCCACCGCCTCTCGTGGAGACACCCGTATCACCGGCGGTCACCGAACCGCCACCCACACCCTGTGGTTCGCACTGCTCGCGGGAGCTCTGGCGTGGGGTATCGGTGGAGCTTCCGGTGACGCCGGAGTGGTGGGCATGCTGGTGTTCCTGTCCGGCCTCGCGCTGCGCGGTCTGTTCCCGCGGTGGTCGGGGGGCCGGGCGGGTCCGGTCGTCGTCGTTGTGGCGGTCGGCCTGGGGATCGGCGCCTGGTACACCGTCCCTGCTCTCCGCACCCCGCTCATGCCCGCGTCCGCGGTGACTGTCGGGGTGATCGTGCACCTCGCGGGCGACATGTTGACGAAGTCCGGGGTGCCACTGACCTCACCGCTGATCCCCCGGGGCGGGAAACGCTGGTGGAACTGGACGCTGCCCGGGGCGGTCACGGTACGGACTTCGGGGGTGCGGGACCAGGCGCTGCTGCTCGTGTTCACCGCGCTCACCGCCTGGCAGCTGCACCTGGTACTCATGGGCGGATGACATCCACCGACCTGATCTACGACGGACACCGCACCCGGTTGAAGTGGCACCGGGCCCGCCGTACCATCGGCGACCCACCGTTCAGTCTGGAGCGCATTGTCGAGGGTCTGGTGTGCGGTGCCAGCGTCGAGATCGACGTGTGTGTCGGGCATGACGGCGTCCCGGTGATCCGGCACGACCCGCTGCGCTGGTGGCGACACGGCAGGACCGCCGGATCGGGTCCGCCCACTCCACTGGCTGCGGTGGGAGAGACGCTCACCGCCCGGGGTGTGAAGGTGCTGCCGGCGTCTGCCAGCCTCCAACTGGACATCAAGGACCCCGCACGTCGGATAACCCCGGACGCTGCGGCACGGGTCGCCGCCGCCGTCGGACCGTTCGTCGGTTCGGTCATCGCCTCGGGATCCGACCGCGTGGCTGTCGAACGGATCGCGTGCCGCGAACCACGCCTGTCCACCGGTCACGACCCCTGCTCACGCTCGGCGGTGCGACGGCTGCGCCGGAGCGGAGACGTCGGGAGGTTCGTGGCCTCGGCACTGGCGGCGGCTCCCGACGCCCGGATGATCTACCTCGACCACCGGATCATCCTCGCTCTGTCGCGGCTCCCGACCGGTCCGGTGGACATCATCGCCGCCTTCCACAACGCCGGGAGAACGGTGGACGCCTACACCCTCGGTGGGCCGGACCCGGAGACACTGGCCCAGGTCAGGGTCCTGGCCGGACTGCAGGTCGACCAGATCACCACGGACGACCCCGACGGTCTGTACCGGGTGTTCCGGGATGATGCCGGGCGGTGACAAGGAGACGTGGCCCGGAAACCTGCCGGTCGGGGCCTCAGATGCGGCCGGCGAACTTCAGGTCGCTACCCAGTCTCGCGAGCAGGAGTCCGATGACGGACAGCATGGCGATGACCGCCGCGCCGATACCGGTGATCCAGGCGTCGGACTCGCCGGCCGCCAGACCATAGATGATCGCGCAGACGGCGACCACCGCCGAGATCACGAGGACGACCTGGTTGATCAGCCAGAAGTAGCGGTAGACGTCGCGGCGGTCCAGCGGGGTCACGATCGTGTCCTCGACAGTGAGCTCATCGGGGATGCCGTCGGAGTCGCGGCGGCGGGAGGTGTTCTCGGGAGTGTTCTCGGCCATGCGTCCACGGTAGTTGGTCCGGCCCGTCGCCGTAGTGGGCGGGGCCGGACCCACCCACCCCCGACCCGGCCTCGGCCGGGGGAGTAAGGTGGGTGCCCGATATGCGTGCAGGACACCCGGCGACCCCGGGCCCTGCACCGGTAACACCCGGGGAGGCCGACCTCGTGCCGCCCTTCACCCTGATCCGAAAGGACAATGCGACGTGCTGCGGACGCATCTGTGTGGCGACCTTCGCTCCGACGACACCGGAAAGGAGGTCACCCTCACCGGATGGGTCGCCCGCCGACGCGACCACGGTGGTGTGATCTTCATCGACCTGCGTGACCGCTCCGGTCTCGCCCAGGTGGTCTTCCGGGAGAACGAGGTAGCCGAGCGCGCCCACGACCTGCGCAGCGAGTACTGCCTGAAAGTCACCGGCATCGTCGAGGCCCGCCCTGAGGGTTCCGAGAACCCCAACCTGGCCTCCGGGGCCATCGAGGTCAACGTCTCCGATCTCGAGATCCTCAACGAGTCCACCGCCCTGCCCTTCCAGATCGAGGACTCCACCGGCGGTGAGGTCGGTGAGGAGACCCGACTGAAGTACCGCTACCTCGATCTGCGCCGTGAGCGTCAGGCCCGTGCCCTGCGACTACGTTCGAAGGTCAGTCAGGCAGCACGTGGCGTCCTTGCGGGGGAGGACTTCACCGAGATCGAGACCCCGACCCTCACCCGTTCCACCCCCGAGGGGGCCCGTGACTTCCTGGTCCCCGCCCGCCTGCGCCCGGGCAGCTTCTACGCACTGCCACAGTCCCCGCAGCTGTTCAAGCAGCTGCTCATGGTCGCCGGCATGGAGCGGTACTACCAGATCGCCCGCTGCTACCGTGACGAGGACTTCCGCGCTGACCGTCAACCGGAGTTCACCCAGCTCGACGTGGAGATGAGCTTCGTCGACCAGGACGACGTCATCGCCCTGGCGGAGAAGATCCTCACCGCCGTGTGGAAGGAGATCGGCTACGATCTCCAGACCCCGATCCCGCGGATGACCTACGCCGAGGCCATGGAGAAGTACGGCTCCGACAAGCCCGACCTGCGCTTCGACATCCAGATCACCGAGTGCACCGAGTTCTTCAAGGACACCTCCTTCCGCGTCTTCAAGGCCCCCTACGTCGGTGCTGTGGTCATGGAGGGCGGCGCCTCACAGCCGCGCCGCACCCTCGACGCCTGGCAGGAGTGGGCCAAGCAGCGCGGCGCCAAGGGCCTCGCCTACATCCTCGTCGGCGAGGACGGTACCCTGACCGGCCCGGTAGCCAAGAACATCACCGACGCCGAGCGTGAGGGCATCGCCGCACACGTCGGCGCGAAACCGGGTGACTGCATTTTCTTCGGTGCCGGTGAGGTCAAGGCCTCCCGTGCGCTGCTCGGTGCCGCCCGCGGCGAGATCGCCGAGCGCCTCGGGCTGATCAAGGAGGGTGACTGGGCCTTCACCTGGGTCGTTGACGCCCCGTTGTTCGAACCCGCCGCTGACGCCACCGCCTCCGGTGACGTCGCCCTCGGCCATTCGACGTGGACCGCCGTGCACCACGCCTTCACCTCCCCGAAGCCGGAGTGGCTGGATTCTTTCGACAAGAACCCGGGCGAGGCCACCGCCTACGCCTACGACATCGTCTGCAACGGCAACGAGATCGGCGGCGGTTCCATCCGTATCCACCAGCGTGCAGTCCAGGAACGTGTCTTCGCCGTCATGGGCATCAGCGAGGAAGAGGCGCGGGAGAAGTTCGGCTTCCTGCTCGACGCCTTCGCCTTCGGCGCCCCGCCGCACGGCGGCATCGCCTTCGGCTGGGACCGCATCGTGTCCCTGCTCGGCGGTTATGACTCGATCCGCGACGTCATCGCCTTCCCGAAGTCCGGTGGTGGAGTGGACCCGCTGACCGACGCCCCGGCCCCGATCACCGCCCAACAGCGCAAGGAGGCCGGAATCGACGCCAAGCCGAAGAAGCCGGAGCCGACCGTCCCCGCCAGCGGGAAGACCGGGGACCCGGAGTAGTTCTCCGGCGCCTGCCACCGCCGACCCGAACCGACCACCTGCGTAAGGAACCGACGTGCTGAGTATCGACACCGTCCTCGAACGGGCAGCCCATCTGCTGGGCCGCCGGTTCGGGGGCACCCCGGAGCTCACCCACCCCGAGGACCTCGGGGGATCCAGCGATTCCCTGGTCCTTCGGGCGAAGGTCACACCGAACCCCTTCCTCCAGGAACGGTCCCTCGTCATCAAGCAGCTTCCACCCGTGGCGGAAGGGACCGCCGAGGAAGCGGAGTCGAATGCGGCGATGATCCGTGAGGTCGTCGCGTACCAGTACACCAACACCCTCCCCGCCGAGAACCGCCCCGGTCCGCTACTGCTCGCGCACGACATCGACGAGCGCATCATCGTGCTTTCCGACGCGGGCACCGGCGAGAGCTTCTCGGACATCCTCGTCATCGAGGACTCGGAGCGTCGTGCCTCCGCCCTGCGCAAGCTCGGACGGGCGCTGGGTCGGATGCAGGTCGCCACCGCCGACGGTGAGGAGTCCTTCGACACCCTCAACCGCCGCCAGTACTCGCGGCACGATCTGCCCGTCGAACAGGCAGGGGAGCGAGACGTCGACGTCGCAGCCCTCGTCGACCAGGGCCTTGACCTGCTGCGCGGCAGCGGGATCGAGATCAGTGGGACGGTTGCCGGATTCGCTGCGGAGGCGGCTCTGCGTCAGTCCCGCTCGCGGCTGCGGGCCTTCACGCCCTTCGATCTGACCCCGGACAACATCATGTTGGCCGACCAGGTCGTTTTCCTGGATTTCGAGTGGGCCGGTTTCCGTGACATCGTCTTCGACGTCGCCTGCGTCATCGCCGGTTTCCCACACGACATCAGCACTCCGCTGCTCGACGAGGAGGAGTCGGCCGAGTTCATCGAGGCCTGGGCCTCGGAGGTCGTCGCGGTGTGGCCGAACGTCCGGGACCGTGACCGCCTCACCGACGCCCTGATGACCTCACTCATCGCCTGGACACTGATGAGCCTGTCCCTGCTGTACCACGGCACCCTCGCCGTCATCGAGGACGCGGACTCCGCCGCCGACGGCGCCCGCAAACTCGAGCGGCTGCCCGAGACCCATCTCGCGGACTTCGCGACGACCGTCGAGTCCGTCCGGCGCTTCGCCGCCGCCGCGCAGGACGGCGGGGACCCCCGCTACGGGGAGGTCACCGGCTTCGCCACCGCTCTGCTCTCCCGGTTGTCTGACCTGGGGGCGGTACCGCAGACCCGCACCGACGTCCGTTCGCGCTGATACCTGTGGACGAGGGTCTCTTCGCTGTCGGGCACGCCACCGCCGGGCCGGACGGCTCCGACCCGGTACCACCGTCGCGCTCCGCCGATGCCTACTTCCACCCCGGAGCGCATGCCCCACTGGCGGTACGGATGCGTCCGCGGACCCTCGACGAGGTCGTCGGACAGTCCCAGGTGCTGGGGGAGTCCTCGCCGCTGCGCCGACTCATCGACGGCCGTGGCGAGTCCTCGGTGATCCTCTACGGTCCGCCCGGGACCGGCAAGACGACCGTGGCATCCCTGGTCGCCGGCGGCTCCGGACGGCGCTGCGAAGCACTCTCCGCCCTGAACTCCGGGGTCAAGGAGGTCCGTTCCGTCATCGCCGACGCGCGCCGTCGGCTGGTCGACGGGGTCTCCACCGTACTGTTCATCGACGAGGTCCACCGATTCTCCAAGACGCAGCAGGACGCTCTGCTCGCCGCCGTGGAGAACCGGACCGTGCTGTTGGTTGCGGCAACCACCGAGAACCCCAGCTTCTCCGTCGTCGCCCCACTGCTGTCCCGGTCCCTGCTGGTGCAACTCAAACCGCTGGAGCCGGGGGACATCGCGGTGCTGCTCCGTCGCGCAGTGACGGACCCGCGCGGCTACGACGGCCGGATCACGCTCACCGACGAGGCCTGCGACCGGCTCACCGCACTGGCTGCCGGAGACGCACGGCGGGCCCTGACATACCTCGAGGCCGCTGCGGAGACGGTGGAGGACACCGGCGGGGAGGTGACGGTCGACGTCGTCGCCCGCTCCACTGACCGGGCCGTGGCCCGCTACGACCGCGACGGTGACCAGCACTATGACATCGTCAGCGCCTTCATCAAGTCCATCCGCGGTTCCGACCCGGACGCCGCCCTGCACTACCTGGCACGGATGATCGACGCAGGGGAGGACCCCCGGTTCATCTCCCGGCGGCTCATCGTCCACGCCTCCGAGGACATCGGTATGGCCGACCCGACCGCATTGCAGGTCGCCGTCGCCGCCCACCAGGCGGTAAGTTTCATCGGCATGCCGGAGGGGCGCATCCCACTGGCCCAGGCAACCGTCCATCTGGCCACCGCGGCGAAATCGAATGCGGTGATCACCGCGATCGACGCAGCCCTGGCGGATGTCCGGGACGGTAGGGGCGCGATCGTCCCGCCCCAACTGCGTGACGGTCACTACTCGGGGGCGGAGGGCCTCGGCAACGCCGTGGGTTACCGCTACCCGCACGACGACCCACGGGGCGTCCTCGCCCAGGACTACCTGCCGGACGATCTGTCCGGCGCCGTCTACTACAACCCCACCGACCACGGCCGGGAACGTCAGATCTCCACCACCCTGGACACCCTGCGTGGGATAGTCCGTGGCGGCAGGTAGACTCTTCCCCGGTAAAGACCCGAGACAAGCAAGAAGGTTTCCAACACCGTGCAGACGCATGAGATCCGCGAGCGATTCATCAACCACTACGTCAAGGCCGGTCACACTGAGGTGCCCAGCGCCTCACTGATCCTCGACGACCCGAACCTGCTCTTCGTCAACGCCGGCATGGTGCCCTTCAAGCCCTATTTCCTCGGCCAGCAGAACCCGCCGTTCCCCAACGGCACCGCCACCTCCATCCAGAAGTGCGTGCGTACCCTCGACATCGAGGAGGTGGGCATCACCACCCGCCACAACACCTTCTTCCAGATGGCGGGGAACTTCTCCTTCGGCCAGTACTTCAAGGAGGGGGCGATCAGCCATGCCTGGTCACTGCTCACCGATCCGGTCGAGGAGGGCGGCTTCGGTCTGGACAAGGACCGTCTCTGGGTCACCGTCTACCTCGACGACGACGAGGCCGCGCAGATCTGGCACGAGAAGATCGGTATCCCCGAGGAGCGGATCCAGCGTCTCGGGATGGCCGACAACTACTGGTCCATGGGCGTCCCCGGTCCGTGCGGCCCCTGCTCGGAGATCTACTACGACCGCGGCGAGGAGTACGGCCAGTACGGCGGCCCGATCGTCGACGACACCCGCTACATCGAGCTGTGGAACCTCGTGTTCATGCAGAACGAGCGCGGCAAGGGCATCGGCAAGGACGACTTCGAGATCCTCGGCCCGCTGCCCAAGAAGAACATCGACACCGGCATGGGCGTCGAGCGTGTCGCCTGCATCCTCCAGGGTGTGGAGAACGTCTACGAGACCGACCTCCTCGCCCCGGTGATCAAGGTCGCCGAGGAACTCACCGGCGGCACCTACGGCCGTAGCGAGCAGCTCATCAAGGCGGGCGACACCACGTCAGCCGAGTACCACGCCGCTCACACCGACGACATCCGCTTCCGCGTCATCGCCGACCACTGCCGGACCGGCCTGATGCTCATCCTCGACGGTGTCACCCCGGGCAACGAGGGCCGCGGCTACATCCTGCGCCGTCTGCTGCGCCGGATCATCCGCTCCGCCCGACTGCTCGGCGCCACCGGCGTGACCATGGAGAAGCTCATGGACACCGTCCGGGCCACCATGACGCCGTCCTACCCGGAGATCGCCGACAACTGGGAGCGTATCCGCGCCGTCGCCGTGGGCGAGGAGACCGCCTTCCTCAAGACCCTGGAGTCCGGCACCCGGCTCTTCGAGGAGGTCGCCGCCAAGGTCAGGGCCGCAGGCTTGACCGTGCTCGACGGTGACGCCGCCTTCTCCCTCCACGACACCCACGGTTTCCCGATCGACCTCACCGTCGAGATGGCCGCCGAGTCCGGCCTCACCGTCGACAAGGAGGGCTTCGATGCCCGCATGGCGGAGCAGAAGGCCCGCGCCAAGGCCGACAACCGGGCCAAGAAGCACGGACACGCCGATGTCTCCGTCTACCGCCCCTTCGTCGACAACCACCCGACCGTCTTCCTCGGCTACGATGCCACCGAAGCGGAGTCCAGGATCATCGGTGTCATCGCCGGGGGTTCGGTCGTGGAGCGTGCCGGCGAGGGGGAGACGGTCCAGCTCATCCTCGACCGGACCCCGTTCTACGCCGAGGCCGGCGGACAGCTGGCCGACCGTGGCGAGATCCGCGGTACCGGTGGCGCAGCCACCGTCGCGGATGTCCAGAAGACCGGCAAGAAGGTCTGGCTGCACACCGTCACCGTCACCGGGGGTGAGCTGGCCGTCGGCCAGCGTGTCACCGCCGTCGTCGACCACACCTGGCGTCACCAGGCCCGCCAGGCCCACTCCGGCACGCATATGATTCACGCCGCTCTGCGCCAGGTGCTCGGCCCCACCGCCGTCCAGGCCGGTTCCCTGAACAAGCCCGGCTACCTACGCTTCGACTTCAACTACGGTGAGCAGCTCACCGCAGGACAGCTGCGACGCATCGAGCTCATCGCCAATGAGGCGGTGGACGCCGACTACACGGTCAACACCATCGAGACCAGCCTCGACGAGGCCAAGGCGATGGGGGCGATGGCCCTGTTCGGAGAGAACTACGGTGCACAGGTGCGGGTCGTGGAGATCGGCGGGCCGTTCTCCATGGAGTTGTGCGGCGGCATCCATGTCGACCACTCCTCCCAGATCGGCCCGGTGGCCGTGCTCGGTGAATCCTCCGTGGGCTCCGGCGTCCGCCGGATCGAGGCCTACACCGGCGTCGACTCTTTCCGGTTCCTTTCCGACCAGCACAAGCTGTCCGGCGCCCTGGCGGCCCAGCTGCGCATCCCGAGCGAGGAGCTGCCGGAGCGGGTCGACGCACTGACCGCCCGACTGCGTGAGGCGGAGAAGCGGATCGCCCAGTTCCGCACCGCGGAGCTGACCGCGAAGGTGGGTGACTACCTCATGCAG
>NZ_CACZOO010000223.1 GCF_902782855.1 uncultured Corynebacterium sp. | reverse complement strand
GGTCGTGGAGCTCACGCCACTGAGCGTGCCCACCGCGGTCATCGACCGATCAGCGCAGGTGCCGGTGGTCGTGCTGCTCGGCTCGCCGGTCGGCTCCGGCATGTCCGCGCTGCGGCGGGAGCTCGCCGGCGCGGCGTCCTCCGCTGGACTGCGGTGGATCCTCGCGGTGGCGGACGTGGACCGGTTCCCGCAGCTCGCCACGGCATTCCGGCCGGCTTCACTGCCCACCGTCACGGTCGTCGCCGACGGCACCGGTGTCGCGGCCTGGACTCCACCGGACGCACTCGGTGACGGTGGTGTGGACTGCCTGGACTGGGTGGAGACGGTGGTGGCGAGGGTCGCGCCCCGGCTGGCCGGACCGCCGGAGGATACCGTACCGGTCGGCGGGGAGGTCACCGTGGCGGAGAACGGGGTCGCGGACATCACCCGCCTCGCCGGCGATCCGCGGCTGCGCCGGGCGGCGACGCTGGTCAGCAGCGGTGACCCGGAGGGCGCAGTCGCGCTCTATGACGTGCTGCTGCCGGAGTACCCGGACCCGGTGGCGCAGCGGATTCTGCGTAGGGCACGGTCGGCGGTGGGTGTCCTGGCCCGGACAAGGGACCTGGATCAGCGTTCCGTGTACACGGTGCTTGCCGGGGCACGGCGGCTTCTCGACGCCGGGGACGGCGGGACCGGCGGCACCCCACCGGCGGTCGGCGACCTGCTGCGTACCGCCGATGTCCTCGTCCTCGGCGACCGGCCGGTAGATGCGGTCGACCTGCTGTCGGGTGCTCTGTCCAGGTCGGCGGCGGGGCGTCCCGCCGGTGAGCGTGAGCAGTTGCGGGTCCGTGCCCTCGATCTTCTCCGGCTCCTGGAACCCGGGACGGCGGTGGCGGAACGGGCGCGGCGGAGGCTGGCGTCGGCCCTGTTCTGAGGGGTGGCTGCCGGGGCACCTGGTCAGGTGACGGCTGGTGATGCCGCTACGCGTCGTGTGGCCGTCCCTCCCGGAGCTGTTCATCGGACGAGGTCGTGGGCTTCGGCGTCGGTGATCATGGCCTCGTCCAGCCTGTTCATCAGGGACGGGGTGTCGAGTCCCACGCCGATGAGCACGACTTCGTTGCCGGGCGTGAGACCGGCGTCCTGCCAGCCCGCTGCGGGCCGGATCGACAGATCCGGCCCGGCCTGGTGCCAGATCTGGGCGTGGGACAGCTGGTCGGCGAGCCAGCAGTATCCTTTCGACCGGACCAGTCCGGTGGTGGCGCGCAAGGCTTCGAGCAGGCGTCCACGGTCCAGGGGGCGATCACCGCGGAAGACGACTGAACTGATGCCGTACTCCTCGGTCTCCGGGGTGTGGGGGTTCTCCAGTTCTTCGGTGTACCCCTCGTAGGTCCGCGCGGTGGCCTCATTGAACAGGTTCGCGCCGAGGATCCGGTCAATGACGCTGACGCCGTGGCACAGCCCGTTGACAAGGATGTCCACCTCCGCACGTGGGTTCATCCGCCGCACCAACGTCATCGTCGCCGCCAGCCGGTCGGCTGAGACCAGATCGGACTTGGTGACGTAGATCCGGTCAGCGAACTCGACCTGGTCGACGAGGAGGTCGGCGACAGTGCGTTCGTCGTCCGGGGTTGCGCCGCGGTCGACGTCCGTCAGACGGGTGTGCCTGCCGATCCGGTCGAGGAACTGGCGGGCGTCCACCAGGGTGACCATCGTGTCGATCGGGGCGATGTCCGCCAACCGGGTCCCGTCCTCCCACTGCCATTGGAAGGTTGCGGCGACGGGCATCGGCTCGGAGATGCCGGTGGACTCGATGAGGATGTGGTCGTACTTTCCGGAGCGTGCCAGGGTACCGACCGCATCGACGAGGTCCTCGCGCAGGGTGCAGCAGATGCAGCCGTTCGTCAGCTCGACGAAGCGGTCCTCCCCGCGGGTGAGATGTCCTTCGCCGGCGATCAGGGCGGCGTCGATGTTGATCTCGGAGAAGTCGTTGACGATCACCGCGATACGGCGTCCGCCACGGTCGGTGAGGATCTGGTTGAGCAGGGTGGTCTTGCCGGATCCGAGGAATCCGGACAGCACGGTGACAGGGGTCATGGCGGGGGGCCTTCCGGTGGGAGGTGCTTTTCCCCTACCTTACTGATAAGCATTTCCATTAACGTTGTGTGGGTGCCTCCGTACCCCCGCCGAACGTCAGAGACCGACCACCGCCATCCTCCGCCTGTTCTCACCGGTGGTCAACGTTCGGGGACGGAAGGTGGGGAAGTCGTGCAGATCACGCGCATCGCTGCCGGTCGCAGCACACCGGAGCCGCTGCCTGGCGCTACGCTGGACCCATGAACGACAGTCCCGTGACCCGGCACACGATCTTTCAGAACTCACTCATGTCCGCACTGCTCGACGGCATCTACGACGGTGAAATGACCGTCGGCGAGCTGCTCGGCAAGGGCAACTTCGGCCTCGGCACCTTCGACGCCCTGGACGGTGAGATGGTGATCATCGACGGTATCTGCTACCAGCTGCGTCATGACGGCACCGCCACCCGCGCGGACCTTGAGCAGCGCTCCCCGTACTCGGTGTGCACGAACTTCGTGCCCCGGATCCGCCGGCGCGCCCCGGAGAACATCCGGCGCAGTGACCTCTCCGGCTTCATCGACGAGATGACGCCCTCGGCGAACTACATGTACGCGGTGCGGATCACCGGCACCTTCTCCGATGTGACGACCCGTACGGTGGTCAAGCAGGACAAGCCCTACCCGCCGATGACGGAGGCCGTCGGGGATGACGCGGAGCAGCACTTCACCGACGTCTCCGGCGTCATCGCGGGATTCCGGACACCGGTCTACGAGAAGAACATCTCGGTGCCCGGCTGCCACGTCCACTTCATCGACGACGCCCGTGTCCAGGGCGGCCACGTCCTGGACTTCACCCTCGCCGAGGGGAAGATCGAGCTGTGCCCGGGCACGGACCTGGACCTGCGGCTGCCGCTGACCTCCGCGTTCTCGAACGCGAACCTGGATCCGGAGGATCTCGATGAGCAGCTGCACGCCACCGAGGTGAAGGGTTAGGTCGGCGGTCCGGGCACCGACCGCCACCGGTACCCTCGGTGGATATGCCCCGGTTATCCTCGTCGACCCTCAAGCGGGCCGACACCGCATCCCCCGCGTGGCGTCGTATACCGGGGCGTGCCGTACGGCGTTTCGTCGACCAGGACTTCGTGGACTTCGTCGGGAGTCTCGCCTTCCGGGCGCTGCTCGCCCTGTTCCCCGGCCTCATCGCCCTGGTCTCGATCCTGGCACTGTTCGGGCAGAGTGAGGAGTCGGTGATCCGGCTGCTGAACGATGTCGAGGCGGTCACCCCGGAGCATTCCTGGGAGTCGGTGCGCCCGGTGCTGGAGTCCATCCTGCGCACGCCGCAGGCCGGGCTGGGGCTGGTCATCGGCCTGGTCACCACGTTGTGGACGGCGTCCGGGTACATCAAGACGTTCAGTCGGACGATGAACGCCGTCTACGGGATCACCGAGGGGCGCGGCCTGTTCAAGTGGAACATGCAGATGTACCTGCTCACCGGCCTGTTCCTGCTCCTGGCGGCCGTCGGACTCATCGTGTCGGTGGTGGCGGGGCCGGTCGCGGAGGCGGTCGGGGAGCTCATCCACCTGGAGACCGCGGTGATCACGGTGTGGCGCTACGTCCGTTGGGTGCTGGTCATCATGGTCGTGGTGCTGGGGGTGGGGATGCTCTACCGCATCACCCCGAATGTGCGGATGCGGCGTACCTGGGGAGGACGCCACTTCCCGTGGTACCTGTTCTGGCTGCGGTGGTTCACTGTCGGGGCGTCCCTGTCGATTGTGGCGACCATCCTGGCGACCATGCTCTTCTTCCTCTACGTCGCGAAGGCGGGGTCGTTCAACGCGACGTACGGGGCACTGGCGGGTGTGGTCGTGCTCATGGTGTGGCTGTTCATCGTCAATGCCGCGCTGGTCTTCGGTGCGCTCATCGACAGTGAGGTGGTCCGGATGCGGCAGCTGCGGGCAGGCCTGCCGGCGGAGGAGACGCTGCAGCTTCGTGTCCGTGATTCCTCCGCCAGTGACAAGCGGGAGTCGAAGAACGCCCGGGATGTCGAGTGGGCCCGGGAGGTGCGCCGGAACGCGGAGGGGGAGGCTGACGGTCCGGAGACGCCTCCCGCCGCCGGGAGCGACTACTCTCAGGGCCGACGATCCTGATCCGAAACTGAATCTGACAAGAGAAGAGGCCTGCACCCATGCCCAGTCAACAGGTGGTGTCCCACCCCGCGAACGCCGCGATGTTCCTCGTCTGCACGGTGGAGGACGGGGGTGCGGCCACCGACGTCGTCCGCGACGTGCTCGGGGAGCTTCCCGGTCTGACCCGTTCGGTGGGGTTCCGCTCCCCGGAGTCCGAGTTGCTGAGCATCGTCGGCATCGGCTCGGGGATGTGGGACCGGTTGTTCCCTGACCGGCCACGTCCCGCGCACCTGCACACTTTCCGGGAGATCGAGGGCAGCGTCCACACAGCGGTCTCCACCCCTGGTGACCTGCTGATCCACCTGAGGGCCGCGCGGATGGACGTGGTCTTCGAACTTGCGCGTGTCATCACCGGGAAGCTCGGCACGGCAGTCACCGTCGTTGATGAGGTCCACGGGTTCCGCTACTTCGACGAGCGTGATCTCCTCGGCTTCGTCGACGGCACCGAGAACCCGGAGGGTGGTGACGCCGTCGCCGCCGCGGTCATCGGCGACGGCGACGGTGAGGACGCCTCTCTCGTCGGGGGTTCCTACGTCATCGTCCAGAAGTACCTGCATGACATGGATGCGTGGAACGCTCTGAGCACCGGGGAACAGGAGAAGGCGATCGGCCGGACGAAGCTCGACGACCTTGAACTGGACGACGAGCACAAGCCGTCCAACTCCCATGTCGCGCTCAACGACATCGACGGGGACATTGTCCGGGAGAACATGCCTTTCGGGTCGGTGGGGGACGCCGAGTTCGGCACATATTTCATCGGCTACGCCAAGGATCCGTCGATCACCGAGCAGATGCTGCGCAACATGTTCGTCGGGGTCCCGGAGGGCAACCACGACCGTATCCTCGATTTCTCCACCGCGGTCACCGGATCGTTGTACTTCGTGCCTTCGGCGGGGTTCCTCGACGATCTCGGGGACTGAGACCACCGGGCCACCGGG
>NZ_CACZOO010000222.1 GCF_902782855.1 uncultured Corynebacterium sp. | reverse complement strand
CCGCCAGCCCGAACTGGCCGGTCACCTCGATCCCGGCGGACGCCCACCCCAGCCCTGACACCAGCACCTGTGCCGCGAGATGGTCGGCGGAGAGGCGTCCGGCCGGGGCGGGCACGATGACGGACCCGGACGTGTCAAGGAAGGCGAGGGTATCCGGGATGTCCGCCGGGACGATGACGCCCGGCAGCACCGACGTCGCAGAGAACGCACTGAGCAGGCTGCGAGTCGGGTCGACGACCTGGACGTCATGGTAGGGGTGCAGCCGGTCACGGACATCGGCGGGCAGGTCCGCGTCCCCCAGGGGGGTGAGGAAGACGTTCCACGGTACTGCCGGGTCCTGCCGCGGGATCCGGGTGAGGGCGAAGCGCAGGGCCAGCGGGGTGCGGACCTCGGTCACCGCCACCCGGTCACCTGTGGGGCGCTCGTACTCACCGGGCCCGGTCCACACCTGGTCGGTGTGCAGGACTATCACCGCCTCCCGGTAGTTCTTGCCGGTGAGGTAGTCGATCTTCTCGTCGATGTCGCGCCGGCGCACCTGCAGCTGGGCGCTCATTCGATCACCTCGACAGTCACCCGCACCCGCTTGCCCTGCTTGAGCAGTTCGGACAGGCGGGCGCCGAAGGAGTCGACGGAGGTCGTGGTGACCTCCTCGTCGAGGACGGGCTTCTGCGGGGGCAGTTCCGGCTCAACAGCGGGCTCCACGACCGGCTCCGGGACGACCGGTGTCACGGGGGTGGCAGCACTGAGTACCTCGTTCTCCCAGCGGGCACGGTCGTTGGAGAACCGGTCGACAGCGGTGGTGGCAGGAGTCTTGAACTCATGCTCGGACAGCGCGTCGACGAGGTTGGCGAGGATGACGCCCGCCCCCTTGTCAGCGTCCGGATGCCCGGCGGCATAGGTGGCGGGGCCGGTGATCGGGGCGGAGCCGTTGGCGGTGAGCCGCTGCAGGGCGGCAGCGGCGACCCGCGAGTTGCTCAGGCCGACGGCTGCCTCCTCCATCGTCGCCCCGAGGATCTTCTGCTCCGAGGTTTCAGCCCCGGCGAGGTGGGTGACGATCTTCAGGGCGTCCGCCCGGTCGCGGTGGATCGCCTCGAGGAGGGTGGAGGTCTCGTCGGCCAGCCGGGACCGCTTCGGCACCGAACTCACACCGAGGGCGCGCAGCACCGTACCGAGGGTCTCGGAGTAACGGGCGGCATCGCCACGGAGTTCCTCGACCGAGTCGAGGACGCCGGACTGGAAGGCACGCAGATTCGCCGAACTGCGGTGCCTGGCGGACTGCAGGCCGAAGAGCTTGGCGGCGACGGTGAGGGCCGTGTCCCAGTCCTCCTGGTCGGGCAGGACGACCGGGCGCAGCTCCATGCGGTAGTCGAGATTACGGAAGGCCGGGGCCTCGATCTCACGGGAGTGGTCGACCCAGGAGCGGTTCGTCAGCGCGGCCCAGGCACAGACGTAGAGGTCCTTGGTGAGGTCGGTGAGCCCGGCGTTCGGGTTCAGGGCACTGACGGCGTCCTCCACGGCGGCGACGGAGACCGGCTGGGCAGGATCGCGACCGTCGGCCCGCAGCCGCTGGGGGATGCCGGTGGTGAGGACCGAACCGGCGTTGTCGGCGGTGAAGACGAGGTGGGACTCGTGCATGGCGCCGATCTTCAGCGCGGGCAGGATCGTGCGGCAGGCCTTACGGGCGTCCATCGGGACATTGTTGACGCGGCCCTGGGAATCCGTGGCGGCCTCGCGCAGCACGTCGACGACCTTGCTGAAGTCCGCCTTCGTCAGGGAGCGCTCGGAACCGTAGTCCGGGTGGTCGGGGAACTTCTGGTCGAAGAGGGTGGCGATGAGCCTGTCGGTGGCGTCTGTCAGGGAGGTACCGCGTGGCTTGGAGAGGCTCAGTGCGGGGTCGAGGGTCTTCAGCGGTTCCTGGCCGATGGCGAACTCCTCGCCGGCCTCCACCCCGTAGACCGAGGTCAGCCACAGGGTGAGCTGGTTGGTCAGGGAGACCTGGCGCTGCTTGAGGGTCTGCCGGATGGCCTCACGGTCATCGGCGGCGATGGTGGCGGTGGCGTCCCGCCAGCCGTTCTCGGTGAGGACGTGGTCGATGATCACGAGTTCGCCGAGCTTCTCCATCCGCTCGGAGGACAGGAAGTGCGGCAGCCAGATCGCGGTGAAGGGTGCGGTCGTGATGGACCCGGCCAGGGCCTTGACGCGGGTGTGGTCCTCGGCGACGGAGTGGTCGGGTTCATCGAAGGGGAAGTCGACGACGAGGCGCAGGTTGCCCTCGGTGCCGGGGGTGAAGATGTGGTCGGGCAGGTCGCGGGCGTCGCGGACGTTGCCGAAGACGAACTCCACGGTGCGGTCGGTGCCGCGCCAGGTGACGGTGCGGGCGTAGGAGCCGTCCATGTTGGCCTCGGTGGTGCCGATGCCGAAGGCCTCGGCCAGCAGGGTGCGGATCTTTCGCTGGCGGCGTCCGTCGGTGTCGTGGACGCGGGACTGTGCGATGACTGCCTCCCAGGGCACGTCCTCGAGCTTGAGGCTGATCACCGGGTTCTTCACGCCGGGCGTGACGATGACCTCGGGGAACTCCGCGGCCCAGGAGTTGACGAGCTTGAGCACCATGGAGACGTCTCCACCGCGGAACGGCGCGCGGATCGACCCGTGGTTGAGGTGGGCCAGGCGGGAGGCGGTCATCTGCTTGAGGGCCGGGACCTCAGGGGCGATCGCGGAGAGGATGAGGGTCTTGCCGATGCGCATCTCGGTGCCGGCGGGGGTGTCGGCGACGTCGGCGTCGCGCGTGTCCGCCGGCAGCTTGTGGGTCTTGAGGATCAGCGGACGCAGCTTGTCGGTCCAGAACTTCCGGCCGAGGGCGAAGCGGCGGGCTGCGTCA
Organism: uncultured Corynebacterium sp.; assembly: GCF_902782855.1. Taxonomy (GTDB): domain Bacteria; phylum Actinomycetota; class Actinomycetes; order Mycobacteriales; family Mycobacteriaceae; genus Corynebacterium. The sequence continues at coordinate 736 of NZ_CACZOO010000222.1, read as the reverse complement.
TTCCCCATCTTGTCGTTGCCGGCAAGGACGTAGTCGAAGGCGTCGCCGACGGGGAAGACCGAGTCGATGCGCATCGTGTTCCGCTTGTCGATGAGCATCGTCTCCATGACCTTCAGTGCGGTGCGCTCACGCTGCATGATCGAGGAGAGGTTGATCAGGGTATCGATCAGGGCGGGGGAGAAGGGAAAGGTCAGTTCGAAGCGTGCGGCATCGGAGGCCTGGTGGTTCTCGTCGGTGTTCACCGCATCGAGCAGCACGTCCATCGTCTCGTGGTCGAGGCGCAGGTCGGCGAAGGCGCGGGAGAGCTTCATCTCGGCGGCATCGTTGAGGGGACGCAGCAGGCGCTTCTTGGCGATCATCGGCAGGTTACGGCTGCCCAGTTCGATGTCGTTGAAGCGGCCCTCCTGGTGCTTGAAGGACTGGCGGCGTGCCTCGACCTCGCGGCCGGCGTCCACCGAGGAATCCTTCCAGGTGGCCAGGTCGTACTGACGGGCGATGAAGGAGATGACGGGGACGGCGAGTTGCCCCTGCCCGGATTCGACGAGGAGGGTGAGCTTCTGGGCCTCGTTGTTGAAGGCTTCGGCCGAGCGCATGAACATCAGCCAGAGGATGAGCTCGTCGAGGAAGAGCACCACGCCTTCGTAGTTGAGGGTCTTGGCGTGCCGGGCGATCTCGGCGAGGCCGTCTGCCAGGGGGATCCACTGGGAGTGGGTGCGGTAGGCGGTGAAGAGGGTTT
>NZ_CACZOO010000221.1 GCF_902782855.1 uncultured Corynebacterium sp. | reverse complement strand
CTGGTCAGGACACCGGTCAGAACGGGTTGCCGCCGCCGAGGAGCACCCACGCCGCCGCGGCACCGGCGATGCCGATGACCGCCCACAGCCAGGCCGAGGCCCGCGGCCGGGTCGCCCAGCCACGGGAGACGTCCGCACTGTAGCGGCCGGGACCGGTGAAGATGAGGACCAGGCCGAGCAGTCCCAGGATCGCCCAGGTCTGGACATCCTTGCTCATCTCGTAGGGCCAGTAGCCGGCACCCGACCGCGAGAGCTCGAACAGGGCCATGAAACCCGCTCCCACCAGAGCAAAGGCACCACCGACAGGGGTGACCAGGCCCAGCAGCAGCAGGCCACCGCCGACGAGCTGGACGACCGGCAGTGCGACCGCGAGGATGTCGGCCGCGGTGAAGTCGACCAGCCGACTCTCCAGAGCGTCAACGCCCGGATCACCACCGAACCCGAAGAGGGCCTGGGCACCGCGCAAGAGCAGCAGGACGCCGACCACGGTACGCAGGATCAGCAGCCCCAGGTCCAGGGTGCCTCGCGGGGTGGACGCCACGGCGCCTGCACCGGCCTCCGCATCCCCGGCACCGTCGAGGGCCCCGACGTTCTCCGCGTGCTCTGCCTCAACACCTTCGACGTCCCCGACCGGGCGGGTGTCGTCGAACACGGCGGTCTCGCAGTCGGGACCGTAGCCGCTGGCGTAGGCGCCGTCGCCGGCCGGTGCATCGAGCGGGACGGGCACCGGGTCGAAGACCCGCGTCGCTGCGTCCCCGTCGTCGGGGTAATCGAGGACGTCAGCGGCTACGGGACCTTCCGTGGTGCCGGCGGACTCCTCCGACGAGGAAACGAAGACGGTGGTCTCCGTGTCGGTCTCCGTGTCGTCCGCTCCAGATTCCGCTCCGGGTTCCGGTCCGGGTTCCGGTCCGGGGGCCTTCGGCACGATCTTCTGTGGACGGGCGCGCCCGGTGACGTCGTAGATGTCACGGGCGGGACGCGGGGTCTCCGGGGCATCCGGCACGTCGATGCCCCCGAGGTCGTCCACGGTCTCGAAATCGGGGTCGGGCTCCGGTCGGCGGGGGTTGTTCGTCTCATCAGTCACATCACCACCATAAACACCGAAACCCTCACGGGGTGGTAGACACGACCGGTCCACCCGGGGATTCCGCCTAGTCTGAGACGGAACGGCCCAACTACCGAGGAGGAAACTGTGGGATACGTCGAGGCCGGCGGCTACGACCGGGACATGAACTACATCGACGACCGGATCGTGGAACACCCTGAGCACGACCGGGAGTGGCCGGTCGAGGCCGGTCGCTACCGGCTAGTCGGCTCCCGGGCCTGCCCCTGGGCCCACCGCGCGATCATCACCCGTCGACTCGTCGGGCTGGACGGATCAGGCGGTACCGGCCAGCCCCCACTCTCACAGGGGCTGTGCGGCCCCACCCACGACTGGAAATCCTGGACCTTCGACCTCGACGTGGACTCGGTGGATCCTGTGCTCGGCGTCGGCCGACTACGTGACTGTTACCTGCACCGGTACGCCGACTACCCGAAGGGGATCACTGTCCCCGCCCTGGTGGAGATCAGCTCGAAGGCGGTGGTGACCAATGACTTCCGCACCATGGTCACGGACCTCGCCACCCGGTGGACTCCGCTGCACCGCCCGGGTGCCCCGGACCTCTACCCCACCGAACTCCGTGAGAAGATCGACGCGATGGCGGACGTCAACTTCCGCACCGTGAACAACGGGGTGTACCGCTGCGGATTCGCCGGAGACCAGGCGTCCTACGAGGACGCCTTCGCGCTGCTCTTCGCCCGGCTCGACGAACTCGAGGACCACCTCGCCACCCGCCGATACCTCGTCGGTGAGCATCTGACACTCGCGGACATCTACCTCTTCGCCACGCTGGCGCGCTTCGACCACGTCTACCACGGACACTTCAAGTGCAACCGGAACCGTATCGCCGAGATGCCGAACCTGTGGGGCTACCTGCGCGACCTCTTCCAGACCCCCGGCTTCGGAGATACGGTGAACCTCGACCACATAAAGCAGCACTACTACCGGGTGCACGCAGACATCAACCCCACCGGCGTGGTCGCGGTCGGACCGGATCCGGCGGCGTTCTACACCCCGCACAACCGGGAGAGTCTCGGCGGGACGCCGTTCTGGAACGCGTCGGGGAACGCCGAAGCCCCTGCCGCGCCGCGCCCGGAGGATGTCCGGGACGGTGACGAGGCCGGGGCTTTCGTTCTTACAGAGCCGGTTACAGCGCCGCGGTGATCTTCTCGACGGACTCCTTGGCGTCGCCCAGGAGCATGTCGGTGTTGTCGTTGAAGAACAGCGGATTCTGGACGCCGGCGTAGCCTGCACCCATCGACCGCTTGAAGACGATCACCCGTCCAGCCTCCCAGACCTTGAGCACGGGCATGCCCGCGATCGGGGAACCGGGCTCCTCGGCGATGGGGTTGACCGTGTCATTCGCACCGATGACCAGCACCACGTCAATGTCGGCGAAGTCGTCGTTGACCTCGTCCATCTCCAGCACGATGTCATACGGGACCTTGGCCTCCGCCAGCAGCACGTTCATGTGGCCGGGCAGACGACCGGCGACCGGGTGGATGCCGAAAGTGACGTCGATGCCCTTGTCCCGCAGCCGCCGGACCAGTTCGGCGACCGGGTACTGCGCCTGGGCGACGGCCATGCCGTACCCCGGGGTGATCATGACGGTCTTCGCGCTCTTGAGGACCTCTGCGGTCTCCTCGGCGGTGATCTCGGTGTGCGCGCCGTAGTCGCGGTCATCGGTCCCCGACGACGCCTCGGTACCGAATCCTCCGAGGATCACCGAGATGAACGACCTGTTCATCGCCTTACACATGATGAAGGACAGGTAGGCACCGGAGGAACCGACCAGCGCCCCGGTGATGATCAGCAGCGGATTCGCCAGCATGAATCCGGCGGCCGCGGCGGCCCAACCGGAGTAGGAGTTCAGCATGGACACGACGACCGGCATGTCACCGCCACCGATGGCGGCGACGAGATGCAGACCCAGGGCCAGAGCCAGGACGATCATGATGCCGAGGATGGTCCAGGCGACGGCCTTGTTGTCCGCCTGCTCGGTACCGGTCAGGATGAAGAAGACCATGCCGACCAGGGAGACCACGATGATCGCCAGGTTCAGCAGGTTACGGCCCGGGAGGGTGAGCGGGGCACCCTTCATCCGTCCGGAGAGCTTCAGGTAGGCGATGATCGAGCCGGTGAAGGTCACCGCACCGATGAAGATGCCGAGGTAGACCTCACCGAGGTGGAACTTCTCGTAGCCGGATTCTGACGAACCACCGGTTTCCCCGGCGTGGATGAAGGAGTTGACGCCGATGAACACGGCGGCCAGGCCCACGAAGCAGTGCAGCATCGCGATGAGCTCGGGCATACCGGTCATCTCGACCTTGCGGGCCCGGGCGACACCGATGACGGCACCGATGAGCATGGCGACAGCCACCAGCAGAATGGTGACCCAGGCATCGTTGAAGTGCTCAGGATCAGCATGGGACTGGACCGCAGCCTTGAAGACGGTGGCCGCCAGGGCGATGGTCATGCCGGCGATACCGAAGGTGTTTCCGCGGCCGGCGGTCTGCTGCTTCGAGAGTCCGCCCAGGGCCAGAATGAACAGCAGTGCGGCCACGAGGTAGGCCAGGGTGGAGATCCGCGAGGTCCATTCCAGGAGATCCTGGGAGACGTTGTCACGGGTGAAGGTGATGCCGGCGATCTCGCCGGCCTCACCGGCAACGATAGTGAGCTGGTTCATCAGTTACCTCCCTGGAACATGGCGAGCATGCGGCGGGTGACGGCGAAGCCACCGAAAATGTTGATCGAGGCGATGACGATCGCGAGGAACGCCAGCACCGCGACGGCCACGTTCGAGGACCCGACCTGGAGGACCGCACCGACCAGGATGATGCCGGAGATGGCGTTGGTCTCACTCATCAGTGGCGTGTGCAGCGAGTGCGTCACCGCCGTGATGACGTAGAAGCCGACGACGACGGCGAGCATGAGGATCATGTAGTCCGTGGTGACGGACAACGGGCTGGCGAGAACCAGTGCCACACCCAGCAGACCGGCGATGACCTTCCACCACAGGGCAGGCTTCTTCTCCTCCTCCACCGTCGCCTCGGCGGCGACGGCCGCCGGGGCCGGTGCGGGTGCGGCGGAGACCTTCACCGGCGGCGGAGGCCACAGGATGTCGGACGCCGAACCGGTGGCGGAGGCCCGGGTGACGGTGATGCCCCGGACGATCTCGTCGTCCATGTCCAGGACCATCTGACCGTCCTTGCCCGGGGTGATGAGCTTGAACAGATTGACGATGTTCTGGCCGTACAACTGGGAGGACTGCGCGGGGAGGCGTCCTGCCAGGTCGGTGTAGCCGATGATCTTCACACCGTTGTCGGTGACGGTGACCTCACCGGGGACGGTGAGCTCACAGTTACCGCCGTTGGCGGCCGCCATGTCGACGATGACCGAGCCCGGCGCCATCGCGGCGACATCCGCCGCGGTGAGCAGCACCGGGGACGTGCGCCCCGGGATATTCGCTGTCGTTATGACGATGTCGGCGGACGCGGCCTGTTCGGCGTAGAGCTTGGCGGCTGCGGCAGCCTGGTCCTGCGTCATCTCCTTGGCGTACCCGTCATCGGACTTCTCCGCGGCGGTGGGGATGGCGACGAACTCCGCGCCCATCGACTCGACCTGCTCAGCGGTCTCCGGACGCAGGTCAGTGGCCTTGACCACAGCGCCCATGGAGTTGGCGGTGCCGATCGCGGCGAGACCCGCCACGCCGGTACCGATGACGTACACGGTGGCGGGCGGCACCTTGCCTGCGGCGGTGACCTGTCCGGTGAACAGTCGGCCGAAGACGTTGGCCGCTTCGATCACCGCGCGGTAGCCACCCACGTTGGCCTGGGAGCTGAGCACGTCCATGGCCTGCGCGCGACTGATGCGCGGGACGGTGTCCATCGCGAGTGCCGTGAGGTTCCTCGCCGCGAGATCGGCGACCAGGTCGTCGTTTCGGCCCGGGGCGAGACGGGCGATGAGCGTGGCCCGCGGCTTCATCGCCGCGCGCTGTTCGGTGGTGGGGGTGTCGATCGTGGTGATGATGTCGGCGGTGGACCAGACGTCGGCGCCGACGATCCGTGCACCGGCCGTCTCGTACTGACTGTCGGGGTGGTTCGCCTGGTCGCCGGCGCCGGACTGGACAGCAACGTCGTAGCCCAGCTTGATGAGCTTGCCGACGGTGTCCGGGGTGGCAGCGACCAGTGTCTGTGGTTCCCTGGGGATACCAATGAGCAACGGAGGGCTCCTCGAAGAGCGGGTTCGGCCGCCGGACCTCCGGAGTCTGCAGGCACACGGATGAGTGGCCGGGGCGCCGGAGGATCTCGACGGACCGGTCGGGAAATGGGTCACGTCTGTAAACGTCGGGTCAAGTATGCAGCCTCCGACGACTCGCGTCACCGATTTTCCCCGAAGTGCCCCGACACGCCGACAACTTCACCCCCACCGCACCCCCGAAACGGTGGGGAAACGGGGAAACCCCCGACAGAAAAGTTATTTCTTACCGAAACACTTACGCGGGGGCTATGATACCGCCACGCTACCCCAGCTTCGCGGCGATGATCTTGTTCACCTGGGCCGGATCAGCCTTACCCCGGGTGGCCTTCATGACCTGCCCCACGATCGCACCAGTGACCTTCCTGTTACCCGCCCGGTACTTCTCCACGATATCCGGGTTGGCAGCCAGGGCGTCCTCCACGGCCTTCTCGATGGCACCGTCGTCACGGACAACCTCCAGGCCACGGGCGGCGACAACCTCGTCAACGTCCCCCTCACCCGCCAGGACGCCGTCGACGGCCTGACGGGCGAGCTTGTTGGTGAGCTTGCCCTCGTTGATCAGCGCGACGACGCGCGCGACCTGGACCGGGGTGACATCCAGCCCCTCCAGGTCGGTGCCGGCCTCGTTGGCCTTCTGGGACAGGTAGGCGACCCACCAGCTGCGGGCCTCGGACGGGGTGGTCCCGGCCTCGACGGTGGCGATGATGAGGTCGAGGGCGCCGGCGTTGACGAGGTCACGCATCTCCTCGTCCTTCAGGCCCCACTTCTCCTGGATACGGGCCCGACGGACCCACGGCATCTCCGGCAGTGTCGCGCGGATCTCCTCGACCCACTCCGCCGGGGCGAGAACCGGGGGCAGGTCCGGGTCGTTGAAGTAGCGGTAGTCCGCCATGGTCTCCTTCGGCCGGCCCTTGGCCGTGGTGCCGTCGGTCTCCTGGTAGTGGCGGGTCTCCTGGATGATCTCCACACCGTTGACCAGACAGGCCGCCTGGCGCTGCATCTCGAAGCGCACGGCCTGCTCGACCGACTTCAGGGAGTTGATGTTCTTCGACTCGGTGCGGGTGCCGAACTCGGTGGTGCCGATGGGTCGCAGCGAGAGGTTCGAGTCCACGCGCATCGACCCCTGGTCCATGCGGACATCGGAGACTCCGAGCGCCTTGACCAGCTCACGCAGCGCGGTGACGTAGGCGCGGGCCACCTCCGGGGCGCGGGCGCCGGCCCCCTCGATCGGTTTGGTGACGATCTTGATGAGCGGAATACCGGCGCGGTTGGCGTCCACCAGGGAGGCCGTCGCGCCGCGGATGCGACCGCCGACGCCGCCGAGGTGGGTGAGCTTGGCCGTGTCCTCCTCCATGTGGGCGCGCTCGATCTCGACGCGCCACGGGGTGCCGTCGTCGAGGACGATGTCGAGCCAGCCGTCGTGGGCGATGGGCTCGTCGTACTGGGAGATCTGGTAGTTCTTCGGCTGGTCCGGGTAGAAGTAGTTCTTCCGGGCGAAGCGGGAGTACGGGGCGATCTCGCAGTTCAGCGCCAGACCGATCTTGATGGCCCACTCCACACCCTGGCGGTTGACCACCGGCAACGCCCCCGGCAGGCCCAGGCACACCGGGTCGACGTTGCTGTTCGGATCGTCACCGAACTCCGCCGACGAGGTCGAGAACATCTTCGACTTCGTCAGCAGTTCGACGTGGACCTCCATACCCATCACCGGGTCGAAGCGCTCCAGCACCTCGTCGTAGTCCATCACATCATCGGAGTAATCGTTCACCACGGCAGTCATGGTCACCCACTCTAGTGCGTCGGCGCCCGCCGGCTGTCGACAGCCCGGCACAGCATGGCGAACAGCGACCCGGAGATGTTGTGCCACACCGAGAACAGGGCCCCGGGCAGGGCGGACAGCGGCTCCATGTACTGCGCCGCGAGCCCCGCCGCCAGGCCCGAGTTCTGCATGCCGACCTCCACAGCCATGGTGCGGCACGAGGGGTCCGGCTGACGGAAGAGCTTGCCCGCTCCGAAGCCGAAGCCCAGGCCCAGCAGGTTGTGGAGCATGACCGCGACCAGGACGCTCATCCCGGCGTCGAGGATCTTGTCGTGCGCACCGGAGATCACCAGGGCCACGACGACGGCGATGGCAGCCACCGAGACCCACGGCAGGGCAGGCACGACCTTCGCCACGATCCGCGGCAGGAAGATGTGCGCGACCAGCCCGGCGAGTACCGGCAGCAGGACGACCTTCACGATGTCGAGCGCCATGTCTCCGGTATCCAGGGGCATGTATTCCCCTGCCAGCCACAGGGTGAGCAGCGGAGTGAGGACCGGAGCCATGAGAGTGGAGACCGAGGACATCGCCACCGACAGTGCCAGGTCCCCGCGGGCGAGGAAGGCCACGACGTTGGAGGCGGTCCCGGAGGGGGCGCAGCCGACGAGGATGACGCCGGCGGCGACGGCGTCCGGCAGACGCAGCACCCACACGACCAGCAGGGCCGCCAGCGGCATGATGACGTAGTGCGCGACGACGCCGAGCAGGACCGGCAGCGGACGCTTGACGACGAGGACGAAATCGCCGGGCTTGAGCGTCAGCCCCATGCCGAACATGATGACACCGAGCAACGGGTTGACCCAGTCGGAGTGCCCGGCGACGGCGCCGTGGGCGAGGAAGCCCACGAGACCACCGATGACGACGACGACGGGGAACCCGAGGGAGGCGATGTAGGCGTTACGGTCGCCCGGGCTGCTGACGGTGGGCTGCGTGGCACATGTCATGGCCCGTCACTGTACGAGCAGGGTCGCCCCGCGTTTCCCCCGCCCTCGGGGTGTCCACCGTTCACCGGGCGCGTCACCCCAGCAGTGACAGGGCGCTCTCCCACCGGTGATCCGGCACCCGCTTGAGCTGGCCGACCGCGTCACCGAAGGTCACCAGCCGGATCGCCTCGCCCCGCAGGGCGACGACCCTGCCGAACTCCCCGCGCAGCGCGGCCTTCGTCGCGTGGACGCCGTACCTCGTCGCCAGGACACGGTCGAACGCTGTCGGCGTCCCGCCTCGCTGGATGTGCCCCAGCACGGTCGAACGGACATCGGCGTCCAACCGGTTCTGGATCTCGTGGGCGATGAGCGCCCCGATGTTCCCGAACCGCTGGTGCCCGAACTGGTCGACCTCGCGCTCAACCATCTCCAGCGTCCCCTCCTTCGGCACCGCCCCCTCCGCGACGACGATGATGCCGTACTTCTCGCCCAGCTGGAACCGGCGTGCCATCCGCGAACAGACGTCCTCGATGTCGAAGGGGTGCTCCGGGATGAGGATGTCGTGTGCTCCGCCCGCCATACCGGCGTGCAGTGCGATCCAACCGACGTGACGCCCCATGACCTCCACGATCATCACCCGGTCATGGGACTCGGCGGTGGTGTGCAGCCGGTCGATGGCGTCGGTGGCGACGGCGACCGCCGAATCGAAGCCGAAAGTGTAGTCGGTGGCGTTGACGTCATTGTCGATGGTCTTGGGCACCCCGACGACAGGGACGCCGTGCTCGTGGAGGAACCTCGCTCCCTTGAGCGTGCCCTCGCCCCCGATGGTGATGAGTGCGTCGATACCGGCGTCCGCGAGATTGTCCTTCACCCGGTCGATCGCACCGGTGAATTCGTCGACCGGCATGCGGCCGGTGCCGAGGATGGTGCCACCCCGGGTGAGGATGCGGTCGATGTTCTCATCGTCGTAGAGCTGCTTGCGACGGTCCTCGACGAGCCCCCGCCACCCGTCCTCGTAACCGATCACGGTGGCACCGTGGCCGGCGGCGGTCCGCACCACCCCCCGGATGACGGCGTTGAGTCCGGGACAGTCTCCACCACTGGTCAGGGTCGCGATGCGCATGCGCACCACACTAGCGGGACCTGCTCAGGTATGCCCGACGGGAGCCTCCGGGCCGAGGTCACGCGACAGCAGCGACGCAACCGTGCCGATGAGGATCACCACAGCGGCGAGGAGGATCGCCTCGCCGAAGGCGTGCGCGGGTTCGGTGACGGTGAGCCGCCACTGCATCACCGCGCCGACAGCCGCGGCACCGATGACGGAGCCGAGCTGCCGGGTCTGGTTGTAGACGCCGGAGCCCACCCCCATCTGCGCCGGACTGAGGTCCCTCATGGTGGACGCGGAGTTGGGGGCCCAGATGAACGAGTTCGCCACACCCAACCCGACGAGGGGGATGACGGTCCAGAGGTAGTCGACCCCGGAGATCATCACCACCGACATCCCGATGATCGAGACACTCATCATCGTGAACCCGAAGACGGCCAGTGGTCGGGGACCGGTGCGGTCGGTCAGCCGGCCGATGAGTGGTGAGAGAACCAGCGACACGCCCGCCTGGGGGATCATCATCAACCCCGCCTCCAACGGCGACAGCCCGTGGACCTGCTGGTAGAACATCGT
>NZ_CACZOO010000220.1 GCF_902782855.1 uncultured Corynebacterium sp. | reverse complement strand
GCCCAGTCCTCGGGGGAGGACAGGGTCTGGTCGCCGCTCTTGTGCGGTGTACCGACCACGATGCGGTCCTGTTGCAGGCGCAGGGTTTCGCCGGTGGCCTCAGCCCGCCGGTGCTCGGTGTCTGGCGGAGCACCGTTGAGGGACACCCTGACCTCGACGGTGTCCTCATCGGACAGGTCCGACAGTGGTGCGGACTCACTGACCGTCCAGCTCTCCGGTGGAGGATCTCCGGGCGTGAAGGTGAACACCCCTGAGGCGGCCTGCTCGGTGGTGTAGTCGGCGACAGAGGCGGAACCGGCGTCGACCGACACCTCCTCAACGTCGTAGCCACAGGTGTTGACGAAGACCTGAAGGGTGCCGCTCCCGTCCTGCAGGACGCCGACCTTCCCGACATAGGAAGGGTCCGTGCCGCAGGACGCCAGCGTCAGCGCGGACAACAGCGTAGCCCCGGTGACAGGCGCATTCCGGAAGGTCATCGCTTTCCCTACGGCCGGTAGAACTTCTCCTGCTGACCCTTGCGCAGCAGCCGCAGCCACTCCCTGAACCCCTTGACGTCCCGCTGCTGCACCAGGAAGTACCAGCCGAAGCGGGCGTACTCCTGGGGCAGCAGCCGACGCATCCCCGGCTGGTTCATGAGGAACCCCCGGTTGCGGTACGTGAAGTAGCGCTTGAACTCACTGTCCGGGTACTGGGTGTGCATCTTCCCGCCGAGGATCGGCCGGAACTCGTCCGAGCCGTCCGGGTGCAGGTAGGCGGTGGTCAGGCAGGTACCGAAAGGCAGCCCTGAGCGCACCAGACGCCGGTGGTACTCCACTTCGTCACCGCGGATGAACAGGCGGTAGTCCGGCACGCCGATGACCTCCATCGCCTTCGCACTGATCAGCGCGCCGTTGAAGAGGCTGGCGATGCCGGGCAGGAAGTCGCCCTGCAGTTCCGAGAGGTGACGGCGCCACACCACACCCTGGCGCAGCGGGAAGGCGAGCCGCCCCGGCTCGTCGATGTTGCACACCACCGGGGAGACCTCGGTCAACCCGTGCACCTCAGCAACCTGGTAGAGCGTCTCCAGCACATTCGCGTCGGCGGGGCGACCGTCATCGTCGGCGCACCACACGGCATCCATGCCGAGGGACAGTGCGGTGAGGAAACCGAGGGCGAAACCGCCGGCACCACCGAGGTTCGTCTTCGACGGGACGTACACCGCCCGGTCACCCGCCACCTCCTCTACCAGGGTGCGCACGGCGTCATCTGCACCGTTGTCCACCACAATCACCTTGTCCACCGGGTGTGTCTGGGAGCAGACGACGCCGAGGGACCCCTGCAGCAGTTCGACCCGGTTGTGGGTGACGATGACCGCGGCGGTGGTGCCGGTGCGGTTCAGGAGGGCTGCGGCGGACGCAGAAGACTCGGTGCTGGCATCTGACATGGTGATCATTGTGCCACGGAGGTGGTGGGGATCCGGTGGACGCCTCGGTCCCCGCTGCCGGACCGCAGCCGGTCGTGCCTGATAGACTACCTTTTTGTTGCCACTGACCAGCCACCACCGAGGGGACCCCGCCGATGACCACCGACCTCGCCACACTGGAGGTCCTGCGGGACCTCGACGGGACGCTGGAGGAGGTGCAGGGACGCGCCGGGCAGATCGACCGGCACGCGACCGCCAACACCGTCCTCTCGCTCACTGTCGACCTCCCGCAGGTCATGGAGGGCATCGGCGGGTTGAAGGAGACCGGCGCCGACCTGGGCGCGTTGCGCGTCCTCGCCCACGCCAGGGCACTCGCCGCAAAGACGACCGGTGACCATGATGACCAGTTCACCGCCGCGCACCTCGCCGCGACCCTGGCGCTGGCCACCGGTGACCCCCAGAATCTCGCGGCCGCTCGCGCTCTCATGGAGGATGCTGCTGACGCCGCCGTCGCTGCCGCTGACGCCGAGGATGCCGCCGCGGAGGAACCTGAGCTTGTCGACGCGGAGGTCGGGGTTGAGCGCTCCGCCCCCGCCGACCTGCTTCGGGAATGCCCCACCGACCCCGCCGGCGACGACGCCTGGTCCGCGGAACTCGATCGTCTCGCCGCAGAGGTCGACCGGAACCCGGCGGCGGTCACGGCCAGCGTCGACGAGCTGAACGACATCATCCTGCTCAGTTTGTCGGCGGGCACGGACACTGTCCGTCACGAGGTGCTGCACCGGTTGTTCACCCTGCATCGTCTCCAGCAGGAGGCGGAGCAGGATCCGGTCGCGGTGACGCGGAACCGGGCGACCTTCCTGGACACGGTGAACGCGCTGGTCCCCGGGGACATGTCCGCCACCACCCCGCTCGAGGACCGGATCCTGCTCAACGGGTACCGGTCGACCGCGGAGGACGCCACCCCACAGCAGCGGCTCAACGCCGCACAACAGCTCACCCACCTCCACGCCGGACGTGGCGACAGGCGGGGCATGGCGGAGGCACTGCTGCGAGCCGGTGAGGAGCTGCAGAAGCTCAGTCGTATGGCGGAGATGTACGACACCTACCAGCGGGCCCTCAACCTCTCGCAGGACGTCGGTGCGACGGACATCCGCATCTGGGCGACGATCCGTCTCGCGTTCGCCCAGTACATCGCCGGCGACAAGATGACCGCCACCCAGATGCTCCTCGACCAGGACGCCGAACTCCCCGTCGAGCATCTCGACGGGGAGAAGGACAAGACGGCGATGGCCGAGGCGAAGGTCGCGTTGGCGAATCTCTTCAGCGAGGCCGGTGACCGGGACGGGAAGAGCTTCTTCCTCACCCAGGCAGTGGATCTGTTCGAGGAGGTCGGCCAGGCGGACTCCGCCGCCCGGTACCGCGCCCAGCTGTAGGGGGACGCCGCACGCGGCGGCCTACCGGCCGGACTCCTCGAAGACGCCGTACGGCGCCAGGATCGACCGCACCGGGTCAAGCACCCGGTAGGGGGCGATGCCGTGGCGGGAGAGCTTCTCACCGCGCGGCGACTCGCCGAGCGCGGAGACCGCGAAGTACTGCCACAGGTCGGGTCGGATGTGCGGCTCGGAAAAATGCTGTCCGCCGGGGTTCGCGGCGTCCTGCGTCCAGCCGTAGTCCTGGCCGATGAGATTGACCAGCCGGTCGGCCTCCATGAACCGCAGCAGGGACTCGATCTCCATGTGCAGCAGCCGCTGGTCGTTGCGGTCGTAGGTCCAGCCGGAGTCACGACGGAACGCGGCGCCGTTGTTCCCCATGATCTGGGACCACTGGCTGCCGGTCGTCTCGGAGAGCTTCTGGAGGGTGTCGAACTTCGAGATCGTCACCGCGAGTTTCGGGCGGGCGCCCTCGAGGATCCGGAAGAGGTTGCGCAGCACGCTCTCCGGGTCTCCTCCGGTCAGCGCCTGCGGCGGGATGATGCCCTGGAGGTAGGTGCGGATCTGTTCGACGCGCAGCGGGTCGAAGAGGAAGATGATGAGGTCCGCGGCCCTGAAGAACGCCAGCTCCTTCGGGTCCGAGGGGATGTTCTCCAGGTCTTCACCGGCGACATCGCGGAAGACGAGGTAGTGGGGGTGGGGAGCTCCGTCGGACCCGGGCCAGCGGCCGAGGGAGAAGATCAGCGGGTCACGCTGGTAGGCGTCGTCGTTGGACGCCGGCGGGGTGGCCGGCATGTGCTTCATCTCGCGGTACAGCGGCTCCTCGTAGTTGGTGCGGTACCGCTCGCGGGTGGACTCGTCGGCGGACTTGACGACCCGGCCGAAGCGGCTGGCCAGCTCCTCGAGCTGCTTGATCATCACCGCGGTGTACAGGCTCTTCCCGGACGCCCGGGCGCCGGCCATGGCCACGCAGTGCACCTGGGCGTCCGCCCAGTCATGCGGGAGGGGGCGTCCGTCCGCCGAGGTGGTGGCCCCGGCCGGGAGGGTGCCGAAGGTGTAGGGGTCGCGGACTCCGCCGTTCATCGTTCCGTTCATCGTTCCGTTGATCGTTCCGTTCATCGGGCGACCTCCGCCGGTTCCGCGCTGAGCACGCCGGCCACGGTGGTGGCGCCCGGGGCGAACGCTGTGGCGTCCCCTGAGGCCAGGGTCGCGGCGAGTCCCGGGGTGACCGGCAGGACACCGGTCGTCGCGGTCCGGTCGGGGGAGGCGGCGTAGAGCTGTTCCTCGTCGGTGGCGCCGGGGCCGAGCAACAGCACGACCGAGCGGGAGCCGTCGGCCACCATGCCGCGCACGGGCGTGGCGGTGAGGTACACGGTCAGCTCGTCGGCGGAGGCGCCGCGCGGCAGGGTGGAGGTGCCGACGCGGGTGCGGTCGACGTTCACGGCCCCGGAGAAGAGCTCGGACAGTGCGGCTGTGGAACGCTGCCCCTGGGGGCCCGCGGAGGTCGTGACCTCGACGGTGTCGGCGTTCAGGGTGGTGGCGATGCCCCGGGTGACGGTCACGGCCGCCTCCAGCTCCTCCGGGGTCAGGACGCGGTGGAGCGCGGCACCGGTGTCGGCGACGACATGGATCTTCCGGACCGTCGGTGTGGTGGTCAGCCGGGTCCGCAGCGCGGATGCCACGGCCATGACCGGCCGGGGCAGGTCGGTGGCGACGGACGAGCCGAAGGCGTTGAGGACGAGGGACGATCCGTCACGGGTGATGGTGCCGAGGGTCTTCTCGACGACACCGCCGATCCGCACGACGGGGAACTCGACGGTCGCCTCACCGGCGTGGGTGACGGTGGCGCGGACAGACTGGTCGATGCCGAAGTCTGAGCCGTCGACGGTGGTGACACCGATGGCGGCGGTTGTCGGGATCTCGGTGACGATCGCGAGGGTGTTGTTCGGGGCGGTGACGCGGGCGCCGTCGCCGGTGACGGTGAGACGCAGGTTCGCGGCGGCGCCTCCGACGGGGAAGACCTCGATCTTCAGGAGTCCCTTGTCGCCGATGGCGTGGGAACCGCCGTCACTGAGGGTGATGGTCTGCATGGTGTTGATCCTCTCTGGACGGTTCAGCGCTGCGGCCAGCCGGGGCCGGGTTGTCCGGGCTGGGACGGGATGAACCGGGGCTGGCGGGAAGCGTACGGGTAGTTCCCCTGCGGGAACGGCTGTGCTTGTCGCGGCTGGGGCTTCAGCGGCCTCTGTTCGGTGCGCCGCCGGAAGACCTCCTCGGTCATCGCCTTGAGCTCCGGCTCACCGATGAGGGAGAGGTCCGGGATCCGCTCGTCGGCCCAGCCGTGGTCGAGGGTGTATGCCACGGTGTCGGTGATGAGCTCCTCCGCGGTCCGCGGGTACAGCGCCGTGAGCGTCCATTCGTTGAGACTGGTGCGTCCGGTGGCTCCCTTTGACGGGGGGATGTAGCCGTAGGACAGCAGGGCGAGAACCCGCACCCGCGATGTCCATCCCAGTTCGGTGACCGGGTCGAGGAGCAGATAGGTGCGGTAGTTGGTCAGTTGTCTGCCGGCCCACCGGTCCTTCTCCGCGTCGTTGCCGTAGGGCGGCTGCTTATTGACGGCGGTGTCCCAGCTGGTGATGCGGGCGTGGCGGATGAAGTCCTCGTCATCCTTGCGGAGCCGGGCGATCGCCGGGTGGATACCCGGCGGGGTCTCCCGGACCGGCGGAAGTGCCGGAGTCGGGGCAGCGGGGGCGGGTGCGGGGTCGGAGGGGCCGTTGGAGAAAGGGTTCGCCGGGGAACCGCTGTGGGGATGCTGTGCCGCCGGAGCGGCACCGAAGGCGCTCCCCCGGCCGCCGCCCGCGTTCTGCGGGGCGTAGCTCGTCTGCACGTCCGGCGTCACAGCGGCCACCGGGGCGAGGGCATCGCCCGAGGGCAGTGGACCGGCGGGGTCGACGAGCACCGCCGCCGTGTTCTCCGGCAGCTTGTCCCGGTCTCCGGGGGGCACGACGACCAGCGAGGTCCCCAGCGCCAGGATCTTGGCGACACTACTGGCGCGCTCATAGGTCGACCAGGTGAAGGAGTGCCCGTCCGGAAGGGTCTCCGGCAGGGCCTGGGCGAGGGCAGCGACCCACAGCGGCCCCTCCACCGGGTCGGTGAAGAGGACCACCGGCTGGGCGTTCATCACCAGCTGGACAAGGACACCGAGAACCTCAGGGCGGGACGCCGGCCCCTGCGGTGCGGTCACCCGGCTGAACTCGGTCGGCAGCGACCCGGGGCCGTCGGCGGCCTCGGACGGTGCCCCGGCGAGGAAGGACTCCACCACGGTGTCCGTCAGCGGGGATTCCCCGGCGCCCGCGGTGCCCGGGCCGAGTATCGGGAGGACGGCGTCATCCACCTTCCGCTTGCCGTACGGCGCAGGCACCGAGGAGGAGAACATCAGCGAGACGGCGTAGTGCTGCGGCAGTTCGCCGGGGTCACTGACATGGACGTAGGTGAAGACGTTCCCGGGGCGTCCGGAATTGTCCTGACCGGCCGGTGAGGAGGCGAAGAACACGCCGGTGTCCACGGGCTCCCACGGGGCAGGCAGCCAGGCGAAACGACGCAGGCGTCGGGCGAGGTCCGTCTTGTCCGGGAAGCTCGACAGCGTCACCGGATCGGCGATCTGGGTGGGGATCAGCGCGATGAGCTCATCGGTCCACATCGGCTCGAGGTCACCGACACTGTGGCCCACGCTCCAGCCGCCGGGGCGGCCGTCGCGGGGGGAGAACGAGGCGTAACTGAAGGAACCGGACATCTACATCATCCTTCCGGGGTCGGGGAGAGCGAGCCTGGAGGCGACGTCCCGCTCGATGATCACGGCCGGGATACTGGCGGCGTGCCAGGTCGTGGTGGTTCCGGTGGAACCGCCGGCACCGGAGTAGTCGGCGGAACCGGCGGCGGAGAGAGCGCCACCGAAAGCGCCGGTCCCGAATCCCGCGGCTGCGGCGTGCGCACCGTGGGACGTCGCATCCGCGTCGGCGGAACCGGCGGCGGTGTCCGTCTCCACCGGGGCCGGCAGGTCCATACCGCTGTCGTCGATGAACAGGCGCAGGTAGCCGCCGCGGAAGGACCTGTTGTCGATCCACCAGGTGGCGTCTGCGGCGGTGGCGGTGACCACTGCGCCGCCCGAGTAGGTCTCCTCCCCGCCGTTGATGAAGGCCCTCTCCGAGGGGAGGGTCTTCTGGTACAGGTCGGAACTGGACTGGCGTTCGGCATCGGTGGCGGGGTTCGTCTTGACGCAGGTGACCGCGTCGCCGTCGTCGATGAACAGCGGCAGGCGCTCGGGCCGGTGGATCAGCCGGAAGTGCGGGGCGTTGGCGTCCGGGTAGCCCTCCGACCAGATCTGCAGCTGCATGGAGCCGTCCGGGAGGGTGACCACGTTGTAGGAGTAGGAGCGCAGCCCGGGGTAGGTGATGACCGTCGGGGAGTCCGCCTTCTTGTCCTGGCCGGCGTAGACCGCGATCGGGGTCAGCGTGACCTCGTCGCCGGTGCTCAGCAGGTTCAGCCGGACGCCGCCCTGGCGCCGGTAGGACGGTTCAGCGAGCCGCAGGTGGTCGCCGGTGGTGCGGATGTCGATGAGATCGGCGCCGCCGGGCCAGTCGAAGGTGATCAGCTGGTTGGTGATCCGTTCGATCAGCCGGGGCTCGGTGAGGTTGTCGACCTTCTGCAGGACGGTGCTCTCGCCGACCCAGGCACGTTCCTCGACGATGTTGACCGGGGTGACGTACACCTGGTGCCAGCCGTCGGGCCACACCATGTTCTTGTTGACGTGTTCGCCGGGCGGGGCGGTCTCCACCGTCGTCCACTTGGTCGTTCCCAGGGCCTCGTCATCGTCCAGGTAGTCTTTGTCGACCTGGGTCATCGGGAGCTCGGGGTTCGGGGCGCGGTCGGTGAGGTAGATCTTCACCGCACCGGTCGGCGGGGCGGTCCACTCCAACAGGATCCGGTCCTCGACATTGTCGTTGTAGGAGTCCACGGTGAGCAGGTCGACCTTCTGGATCTCGGCGCTGACCGGGATCTGCCGGGACGGGGTGGGACGTCCGCTCCGGGTCTTGCCGCGGAAGGTGACCACCGGGGTGACCGTGTACTCGTAGGTCAGTCCGCGGACATCGACCCGGTGGGAGAAGCCGGAACGTTCGAGCGTGCCGTCGACGAGCATGTTCGCCGGTGCGTCGAGCTTGCCGGCGTAGCCCTTCCGGGCGTGGAACACGCGCACCTCGTCATGGCCGGGACGGGCGTCCCAGGTGCCGTTGACGGTCCCACCGGATTCCGCCAGGCGGATGTTCCGCGGCGGGAAGATGGCGATGTCCTCACCGAGGAAACGGGGCGCCATGGTGAGCAGCTCGTCATCGGCGTCCCAGGTGTAGGCCCACACCATGTAGTGGCGGTACCCGGAGGTCGCCGGACGCTCGTCCCGGAAGGCGGTGCCGTGGGTGATGACCAGTTCAGTGCCCGCGCCGGGGGCCTTGTCGACCTCGCGGTCGGCGGCGATGACGCGGTAGAGGGTCCTGTCCTTCGGACGCCCGGGAAGGGGCTTCCAGGTGATGAGAACGGATTCCACGGGTTCGGCGTCCTCATCCACGGGTTCGGTGACCTCGTAGGTGACGGTCGGCGCGCCGGGGGAGGTGAAACCCTCCGGGGAGGTGTAGTCGTAGGCGGCGTCATTGGCGGCGAAGAGCTGGTGGAAGATCTCGTCCTGCTCGAAGTCCGCCGGGTCGATGACGGTGGTGGCATTGGCGCCGCCGATGGCGGCCTTGAGCCGGTCCGCCAGGGAGAGCGGCGCGTTCGTCGTCGTCTGCCTCGTCGTCTGCCTCGTCGTCGTTGTCATGCTGTCCTTTGATGAGGGTTCCGCGGCGGATTCGGTCGTGGTGGATCTGGTCGCGGAGGTGTGGGTGGGCCAGGGTTCGGCGGACGGACGCGGTGGCTTCTGTCCACGGAACATCCCGGCGAGTGCACCGGCGACCGCCGTGGCGTCGGGCTGTGCGCCGGGGAGGGTGCGGCGGATGTCAGCCTCCGTCGGGTCCGACAGGGCGGCGATCTCGGCCAGGTTGCTCAGCGGCACGTCCGGGGTACCGGGGGCCGGGTGGTTTCTCTGCGACCAGTTCATGTCGGTGTTCACGGTCAGGCCTCTAGATCAGGGAATCCCAGTCCGGTGTGTCCGGGTCCTGGAAGGGGTTGTTCTCGGGTGCGGAGTGCCGTCCGGGGCGCGGGGACGCCGGGGTGTCGTCGGCCGG
>NZ_CACZOO010000219.1 GCF_902782855.1 uncultured Corynebacterium sp. | reverse complement strand
TTGGTGGCAAGGGGGCGATCTCCTTCGGTCATCCACTGTCCGCGGCGTCCTGGATCGAGGACCGGTACACCACCGAACTGATGGAGGACGCCGATGTCCTCCTCACCGTCGGCACGACGATCGGAGAGGTCACCAGCAACTACTTCACCTTCGATCCGAAAGGCACACTGATCCAGATCGACGCCGAGCCCCGCGTCCTCGCGTCCAACTACCCCGCCCTCGGCATCGCCGCAGATGCCGGGAAAGCGCTCGGGGCACTGGCGGACGCGCTGGAGAACTCACCCTCGGACGGTCCTGCCCGCCCCGGCGCCGAGATCGCCCGCGAACTCCGCCGCAAGGTAGAGGCCAGGCTCGCCGACCAGGATCTCTCCGTGGAACTGCAGGTGATGGCCGATATCCGCGCCGCCCTGCCTGACGATGCCGACTCCTTCTGGGACATGACGATCGCCGGGTACTGGGCCTGGTCTGTCTGGGACTCCACCGGCGGGGAGTTCCACTCCGCGCAGGGGTCCGGCGGGCTCGGTTTCGCCTTCCCCGCGGCCACCGCCGCCGCCCTCGGTTCCGGACGCCGCACCCTCGCGGTCTCCGGCGACGGTGGGGCGATGTACGGCATCTCCGAACTCGCCACCGCCCGTCAGCACGATGCCGACGTCACCTGGCTGATCGTCGACGACGGCGGCTACGGCATCCTGCGCGAGTACATGACCGGCGCCTTCGGCCAGGCCACCTGCACCGAACTGGCCCGTCCGGACTTCGGTGCCCTGGCCGGGGCCTTCGGCATCCCCGCCTACGCCACCGACCCGGAGCACCTGCGGGAGACCCTGGCCACAGCTCTGTCCGAACCTGGACCGAATGTCGTCGTACTCACCGCACTACTACGCATGTTCGCCCCCACCCACCTCGACTGACCCCTGCTCCGGGTTCCCGGAGCACCGACACCACCCCACCCCCACTCCCTGGAAGAGGGACACCATGAGTCTCGACATCGCCATCATCATCGTCTATCTGCTCGCCATGCTCGCCTTCGGTTTCTGGGGAAAGAGCCGCACGAAGAACTCCTCCGACTACCTCGTCGCCGGCCGACGTCTCGGCCCCGTCTTCTACACCGGCACCCTCGCCGCCGTCGTGCTGGGCGGGGCATCCACCGTCGGCGGTGTGGGCCTGGGCTACAAGTTCGGAATCTCCGGAATGTGGCTCGTCGTCGCCATTGCCGTGGGCGTCATCCTGCTCAGCCTGCTGTTCGCCGGGCCGATCCAGAAACTCCGGGTCTACACGGTCGCCCAGGTGCTCCAGCTGCGCTACGGAGTCAACGCGACCGCCGCCTCCGGCATCGTGATGGCCCTGTACACGCTCATGCTCGTGGTGACCTCCACGATCGCCTACGCCACCGTGTTCAACGTCCTGTTCGGCACCCCACGCTGGGGATCCATCGCCATCGGTGCGGCGACGGTGATCATCTACTCCGTCATCGGCGGCATGTGGTCGATCACCCTGACCGACATGGTCCAGTTCGTCCTCAAGACCATCGGCGTGATCTTCCTGCTGCTGCCCGCCGCATGGGGCAAAGCCGGCGGGTACGACGGGATCATCGACAAGCTCGGGGACGGAGGAATCAACGGAGACGCCCACTTCGACATCATGAACATCGGCGGGGCGACCATCGTCACCTACTTTGTCGTCTACACCTTCGGCATGCTCATCGGCCAGGACATCTGGCAGCGGGTCTTCACCGCCCGCACCCCGCAGGTCGCCAAGTGGGGTGGCACGGCGGCGGGTGTCTACTGCGTGGTCTACGGCATCGCTGGCGCCCTCATCGGAACCGCCGCCTCCGTCCTCCTGCCGCAGATGGACGTCAGTGACGACGTCTACGCCGCCGTCGCGGAAGAGGTCCTGCCCATCGGCCTGTCCGGTCTGGTGCTCGCCGCCGGAGTCGCCGCGATGATGTCCACCGCCTCCGGCGCCCTCATCGCGTGCTCCACGGTGTGTCGGACCGATGTTCTTCCCATGGTCCGCCGCATGGTTGGCCGCCCCGCGAAGCCCTTGTCCGCTGGTAATCCGGAGCATGACGTGCAGGCGAACCGGATGTGGGTTCTGTGCCTGGGCATCATCGCGACCCTCATCGCGACGGCCATGGATGACGTGGTCGCCGCCCTGACCGTCGCCTACGACATTCTCGTTGGCGGTCTCCTCGTCGCCATCCTCGGCGGATTCGTGTGGAAGCGGGCAACCGGCACCGGGGCACTGGCCTCGATGGGAGTCGGGACGGTCGTCACCATCGGCACGATGTTCGCCACGGATCTGCTGGCCAATGAGCCGATCTACTTCGGTCTCGGCGCGAGCCTCGTCACCTACATCGTGGTCAGCCTGGTGACGAAGCCGACCGATCCGGCGGTTCTCGCCGTCTGGGACGGGCGACTGGCGGGTACCGAGGTGGCGCAGTCGGACAATCCGGACGATGTGCTGGCCTCCGTGGAGGCGAACGGGTCGGCACGGTAAGTGCGTCACCTGCCCCTGGTACAGGTGAGCCTTCAGGGACGCCTGATGCAGGAGGGGCCGATGAGGCTCGGATAGCCTGGTCCGAGTTAGCCTGATCCGGAACGGCGCCCGCTACGGTCGCCGGACCATCGTCCCCCGGAGACCCCATGCCCCCACGCCCGATCTGCCGCGCGGCCATCATCTCGACCACTCTGTCAGTCACCTGCGCCGTGGCACTGGGTGTGACGGCATCAGTAGTGACCACCGGGTCTGTGGTGCCCACGGCGTCCGCGGACACCGCGTCGGCGGCGTCCACGGCCACCGATCTCCCGGACTCGTCGTCACCGACGGGTTCCTCAGGGACGGGTTCTTCA
>NZ_CACZOO010000218.1 GCF_902782855.1 uncultured Corynebacterium sp. | reverse complement strand
GCCGGCTCGACGGGCTGGTCAACAACGCCGGCGCGACCTGGGGCGCCCCCTTCGACGACTTCCCGCCGGACGCCTGGGACAAGGTCCTCGGCGTCAACGTGAAGACACCTTTCCGGCTCGCACAACTGCTGCGTCCGCTGCTCGACGCCCGTGCCACAGCCGGCCTCGACCCCGCCCGCATCATCAACGTCGGGTCCATCGACGGTCTCGCCGTGCCCAACTACGAGAACTACTCGTACGCGGCGTCCAAGGCTGCGGTGCATCACCTGACGAAGATCATGGCGTCCTCCCTGGCGCCGAAGATCCTGGTCAACGCCATCGCCCCCGGGCCGTTCCCCACCCGCATGATGAAGTGGGTCCTCGACGAGCGCGGCGAGGAGGTCAACCGGGCCAACCCGCTGGGCCGGGTCGGACGCCCCGAGGACGTCACCGCCCTGGTCACCTTCCTCCTCGCGCCGGGCAGCTCCTACATCACCGGCACCACCATCCCCCTCGACGGCGGTCTCACCTCGACCATGTCCGTCGCCATGTACGACCACGACAATCACGACGACCATGAATAGGACAGAACACATGCGAGAAGCAGTCATCGTCTCCACCGCCCGCACCCCCATCGGCCGCGCCTACCGGGGAGCCTTCAACAACACCCAGGGACAGGCACTCGCCGCCCACGCCATCGCCGCCGCCGTCGAACGCGCCGGCCTCACCGGTGACGAGGTCGAGGAGGTCATCCTCGGCTGCGCGATGCAGGAGGGATCCACCGGCACGAACGTCGCACGGCAGGCGACACTGCGCGCCGGGCTGCCGGTGAGCGTGCCGGGCATGAGTGTGGACCGCCAGTGCGCTTCCGGCCTCATGGCCATCGCCACCGCAGCGAAGGAGATCATCACCGACGGCCTGCAGATCGCCGTCGGCGGTGGGGTGGAGTCCATCTCCCTGGTGCAGAACGAGCACAAGAACACCTACCGCGCCGCTGATCCGTGGCTGGCGGAGAACGGCCACGACATCTACATGCCGATGCTGAACACCGCGGAGATCGTCGCCGAGCGCTACGGCGTCACCCGCGAGCAGCAGGACGCCTACGCGCTGGAATCCCAGCGTCGCACCGCCGCCGCCCAGGAGGCCGGCCTCTTCGACGAAGAGATCGTGCCGTTCACGGCCACGAAGCTCGTCGCCGGTGAGGACGGTCAGCCGGTCGAGCAGGAGGTCACACTGTCCCTCGACGAGGGCAACCGTCCCTTGACCACCGCGGAGGGGCTCGCCAAGCTCAAGGCCGTGCTGCCGGATTCCGAGGGGCACGCCGCCACGATCTCCGCGGGCAACGCCTCCCAGCTCTCCGACGGCGCCGCCGCCGTGGTCCTCATGGAGCGCGACGAGGCCACCCGCCGCGGGCTCGAGCCGCTGGGCACCTACCGGGGCATCGCCGTGGCCGGTTGCGAGCCCGACGAGATGGGCATCGGCCCGGTCTTCGCCATCCCGAAGCTGCTGGAACAGCACGGACTCACCATCGACGACATTGACCTGTGGGAGCTCAACGAGGCCTTCGCCTCCCAGGCGCTGTACTGCCGCGACACCCTCGGCATCGACCCCGCGAAGTTCAACGTCAACGGCGGTGCAATCTCCATCGGCCACCCCTACGGCATGAGTGGTGCCCGCATGGTCGGGCACGCCCTCCTGGAGGGACGCCGCCGCGGGGCCCGCTACGTCGTCATCACCATGTGCATCGGCGGCGGGATGGGTGCCGCCGGACTGTTCGAACTGTAGAGGACACGACCATGACCGGCAGTGGAGCAGACGCTACCGGCGTTGACCCCGGGGCCCATGATGCGGCACGGGGTCAGATCCTCGACGCCGCGTCCGCCGTCTTCCACTCCCAGGGCTTCGACCGGACCACGGTGGATGACATCGCCGACCGGATCGGCGCGACCAAGGGACGGATCTACTACTACTTCCGGTCCAAGTTCGACATCTACCTCGCCGTCTACGAGGAGGGGATGCGTCGTGCCCACGACCGGGTGAGCCCCCTGTCGACCCTGCCCGGCACCGGACGGGAACGCCTGACCGCCATGGCCACGCAGCACCTCGTCAACCTCATGACCGATCTCGGCTACCACGACGTCATCGCCCAGGGTGTCGTCGCCGGGCGCTCTGCGGCGCTCAAGGAACGGCAGCGCGAGGCGCTGGCCGCGCTCAACCAGGTGCGTCAACGCTACGAGGAGCTGTTCCGTTCCGTGGTCACCACCGGGATGGCGGACGGGTCACTACGCTCCCCGGCGTCCGGGGACGCCCGCCTGGCGACCAGGTTCCTGCTGAGCAGCCTGAACAGTGTGGCGATGTGGTTCCGGGTCCGTGAGAGCCAGGACGCCGCCGAGATCCGTGACCTGGCGGAGCGCATCGTCGACCTGGCCGTCGGCGGCCTGGCGTCCTGAGGCGGGGGTGGCCCCGGAGTGCCGCTGGAATGACGGACAACCCCGTCGGGTTGGACGTGGAATGACCACTCTCTTCGACCCGCTCGATGCGGGAGCACTGCACCTGGACAACCGGGTGACGATGGCAGCACTGACCCGGCAACGTGCGGCGGAGGACGGCGTCCCCACTGACCTGCACGCACGGTACTACAGCCAGCGTGCCACGGCCGGACTCGTCGTGACCGAGGGGACGTTCCCCGCGTTCAGCTGCCGCGCCTTCCCCGGCCAGGCCGGCATCGCGAACGAGGAGCAGGCCGCCGGCTGGGCCACGGTCGCCGACACGGTCCACGCCGCCGGCGGCACCCTCGTCATGCAGATCATGCACGGCGGGCGCACCAGTCACCCCGACCTGCTGCGCGGTGGAGAACCCGAGGCGCCCAGTGCGATCGGTACCGGTGCGCCGGTCCGCGGCTTCTCCGGCAAACTCGACGGCGTGGTGCCCCGCGCACTCGGCCTCGAGGAGATCCCGCGGATCATCGGGGAGTTTGTCGCGGGTGCGCGCCGGGCGGTCGACGCCGGGGTGGACGGTGTGGAGATCCACGGGGCGAACGGTTACCTGCTCCACGAGTTCACCGCGGCGTCCTCCAACCACCGCACCGACGCCTACGGCGGATCCCCTGAGAACCGGGCCCGGCTGACTGTCGAGGTGGTGCGGGCTGTCGCCGCGGAGATCGGTGCGGAGCGGACCGCACTGCGCATCTCCCCGGAGCACGGCGTCCAGGGTGTGGTGGAGGACGACCGGGCTGATGTCCTGGCCACCTACGACGCCCTGATCTCCGGCCTGCCCGGGCTCGCCTACCTGTCGGTACTGCACGCCGGGATCGACGGCGACCTGGTGGCCCACCTGCGGGAGCGTTTCAACGGGACCTTCCTGCTCAACAGTGGGTTCGGCCATGTCACGGACCTGGCTGAAGCCCGGCACATCGTCGAGGACGGTCTGGCGGACGCCGCGGTCGTCGGCCGCGAGCTCATCGCCAACCCGGACCTCGTGCGCCGGTGGCGGGAAGGACTGGATCTCAATGTGCCGGACAAGTCCACCTTCTATGTCGGTGGGGAGCACGGGTACACGGACTACCCGTTCGCGTAGACCGGTGGTCTGTGGTCCGTGGTCTGAGTTCCGGTGGTCTGTGGTCCGGTGGTCCGGTGGGAGCCGGGTTGGCCGGGCCGGGACCGCCGGCTACGCCGGCCGGGCCGGGACCGCTGGCTAGGCTGGC
>NZ_CACZOO010000217.1 GCF_902782855.1 uncultured Corynebacterium sp. | reverse complement strand
GGGCACAGCGGGCTCGGTCGCGGCCGGAGCCGGAGCTGGAGCTGGAGCCCCGGTCGGAGCTGCACCGTGCAGTGCGGCAGCGTCGGCGACCGCACGGGCCGCCTGTTGCGCTGCGGCGCGGGCACTGCGGGCGGCCTCGGCGAGCAGGACGTTGGCGGGGTCCGCAGCGGCGGCGCGCTCGGAGGCGTCCGCGGCGACCGCGAGCACTGACGCGCCTGAGCTGACCAGTGCGAGAGTGTCCTGCAGGAGAGCCGGTACCGGGGCGGCCGGGGCCGGAGCCGGGGAAGCAGCCGGCACTGCGGACGCCGCAGATGTGTCGGGGGCAACGGGCCCTGCTTCACCGGACCCACCGGCTTCACCGGCTTCAATCGCGACCTTGCGTGCCTTCTTCAACGCCCGGGCGGCCTTCTTCTGTGCGGCGCGCGCACGCCGGGCAGCGGCGGAGAGTTGCTTGTCGTCGGGGGATGCGTCGACCGCAGCCTCGGCGGCCGCCGTGGCGGCGGTGGCCTCCGCCACCAGACGCTCCGCGTCGGCGACGGTGAGCGGCTCCTCGGGCACCGCTACCCCGGGGGCCCCGACGACCTCGGTCCCGGCATCCTCCACAGCGGCCTCCGCGGCATCCTCCACAGCAGCCTCCGCAGCAGCCTCCGCCTTCTTCAGCGCGCGATCGGCCCGGCGTCGGGCGTTGCGTGCCTCACGGAGTTCGTCGGCGAGCTGTTCATTGTCCGGGTCGGCGCTGGCCGCGTCGGCCGCGGCCCTGGCCACCGCCGCGGCCTTCTCCTTGGCGGCGGCTGCCTCACGGACGGCCTCTCGGGAAGGCGAATGGGTTGCCGTGGTCATAGGCCCCTTCTCTCTGCACAGACAGTTCGGTCTAGCGGTGGTCGGCGTCCCACACTAGACCGCTCGGTACATAAGCACAACGCAGGGGCGCCTCAATTCCACTCCCCTTGCACTTAACAGACCACTCGGTCTATAGTCGTGGGCCGTCACACCTCCACCCGACCTGCCACGCGGGTTCCCGAACAAGTCAGGGCAGGCTAATGTGGAAAGTACTGCCACCCCAACGGATTGGACCAACGAATTCATGTCTGACAACCGCCCGCTGCGCGTCGCCGTCATCGGATCCGGCCCGGCCGGCATCTACGCCTCCGATGCCCTGATGAAGTCCGGCCAGGACGTCTCCATCGACCTCTACGAGCGCATGCCCGCCCCGTTCGGCCTGATCCGTTACGGTGTCGCCCCCGACCACCCGCGCATCAAGGGCATCATCAAGAGCCTCCACAAGGTTCTCGACAAGCCCCAGATCCGCCTGCTCGGCAACATCAACGTCGGCGAGGACATCACCCTCAATGACCTGAAGAAGCACTACGACGCCGTCATCTACGCCACCGGCGCCACCGACGACCGCGAGCTGAACATCCCCGGCGGCGAGCACACCATCGGCGCCGGCAAGTTCGTCGGTTTCTACGACGCCAACCCGCACTTCTCCGAGTCCTGGACCCAGCCCGCCGACTCCGTCGCTGTCATCGGCGTCGGCAACGTCGGCCTTGACATCGCCCGCGTGCTGGCCAAGACCGGTGAGGAACTGCGCGTCACCGAGATCCCGGACAACGTCTACGAGTCCCTCAAGGACAACCAGGCCAAGGAGGTCCACGTCTTCGGACGCCGCGGCCCGGCCCAGGCGAAGTTCACCCCGCTGGAGCTCAAGGAGCTCAACCACTCGAAGACGATCGAGGTCGTCGTGGACCCGGAGGACATCGACTACGACGAGGCGTCCATGGAGGCCCGCCACAACTCGAAGATCACCGACCAGGTCTGCACCATCCTCGAGAACTACGCGATCAACGACCCCAAGGGTGCACCGCACAAGCTGTACCTGCACTTCTTCGAGTCCCCCGTCGAGGTCAAGACGGGTGCCGACGGCAAGGTCACCGGCCTGGTCACCGAGCGCACCGAGTATGCCGACGGTAGGGTCGTCGGTACCGGCAAGCTCACCGAGTGGCCCGTCGGTGACGTCTACCGTGCCGTCGGCTACAAGTCCGACCGCCCCGAGGACATCCCCTGGGACGAGAAGGAACTGGTCATCCCGAACGTCGGTGGGCGCGTCCTCACCGAGGGGCCGACCGCCGACGGTATCGCCGGTGTCCCCGGCTCCGCCGACCCGGAGGCTGAGCTGCGCGAGACCCTGCCGGGCGTCTACGCCACCGGCTGGGTGCGCCGCGGCCCGGTGGGCCTGATCGGCAACACCAAGGGTGACGCCAACCAGGCGGTCGCCAACCTCCTGGAGGACGCCGCCAAGGGCATCGGTTTCGCCCCGGAGGACGCCTCGGAGGAGGGTGTCATCGAGCTGCTGCACTCCCGTGGCATCGACTACACGACCTGGGAGGGCTGGTACAACCTCGACGCCCACGAGCGTGCGCTCGGCGAGGCCGAGGGCCGCGAGCGCAAGAAGGTCCGCTCCATCGAGGAGATGGTGCGCTACTCCTCCGGCGAGGCCCGTGTGAAGGCGTAGACCCCGGCTCAGCCGGTCACCCGGTCCAGGAGCCCGGCGCGCCACGCCTCAGCGTCATAGTCGCCGTGCGTCCCGAAACCGTTGAGGTTGAAGGACGTCGGGGCGCAGACCACATCCCCGTCGAGACACGCCGAGATCAGTACCGGACGCCAGGCCTCCGGGAGTTTCTCGTCGACCGCACCGGTGCTGATCCCCAGCCCGGAGGCGACCTGGGCGATGCCCGCCCGGGAGTCCGTGTCTTCACCGGGCAGCGTCGTGACACTGTCGTCGGCGACCTTGTCCCCGTCACCGATGAAGACGCCGGCGACGATACGCGGATCCGGCCCGATGCGCTGCAGGGCACGGTGCACCGCCATCGCACCCTGGGAGTAACCGGCGACGACGATCGTGGCGTCCTCGCAGGTGGCGAGGGCGTCCCGAATCAGAGCCTCGGCGGTGTCCGCACCGGTGGAGACGGAGCCGAGGAAGTCCGTCCACGCCGCCCGGTCCATGCCGCCCGGGACAGGGAGGGCCGGGTACTCGACGGGGTGCAGGGCGATGGTGCGGTTTTCCGGCAGGTCCTGGACGAGGTTGAGGTAGGTCGTCTCGACGATTTCGCCGACGCCGCTGTGCACGGGGGTGTCGGTGAGGGTGTCGACGGTCCGTTGTCCGGATCCGGCAGCGCCGATGAACTCGATGTCCGAGCAGCCGGACGCCTCGTCCCTCTCATCCTCTCCCCCACCCCGGTTGCCGAGAACGAACGCGCCCGCCATCCCCATGACGACAACGAGGACGAGGACCACGGCCCCGAGGATCCACCCGGTCCGAAGTCTCTTACTGAATGACACGGACTCAGGGTAGATCAGGTCGGGCCCCGGTGCGGCACTACTTCACCGTCCCCTCAGACAGCCGCACCATACCGAGCGGCAGCCCGGTGTCCGAGGGAAACCACATACCTTCAGCGGTGGTGGTCACGGTGACGTGCTTTCCAACGTAGCCGGTCCAGTTGATGGAGCTCTCTGAGCCGTTGGGGGTAGACAGGCTGACGTAGCGAACCGTCCGCTCCGCTGTTTGTCCGCTCATACCGGAATGCCGTGCCGTGATCTGCTGCGGTCTGTCGAGCTTCAGCACGATGTAGCCGTTGGTCTCAGGTTCTCCGTTGGGTGGGGGACTGCCCGGCGCAGTCTCACTGATGTCCATGATTTCGCTGGTGGTCATGTCGACGACGGTGCCGGTGAGGACCATCTGACCACTGGCTGCGACATCCTCCGGAGCGGACTGCTGTCCCCCGGTCGGCGCTGCTCCTGACGCCGTATCCGGGTTCGGGGCCGGTGCCTGGTCCGGCGCCTGGCCCGCGCCGGTGGGGTTCGGGCCGGCGTCCTGCGCCTGCGCGTCCTCCCCTGCTGTCGCGGTGACAGTCACTACGGCAGGACCGTCACCGGCATCGTCCGAACCGCAGGCGGTCGCGGTCAGAGCCGTGGTAAGCACCGCGGTGAGCGCAATGGTGCGACGCAGTCCGGTCAGACAGATAACAGTTGAAGGACAGAGCGAAAGCTGGGGCATGGGGTTCTCCCTGTGAGGCGGTCAGAATCACAGTGTATCTGGGGAACACTCTCCCGGACCGGTGACCACCCGTCCTGCTACAGCTCTCTCAGCACCGCGCAAAAAACGCTGCTGATGAGGATCAAGCCATGTTCGAAATCCCGTGCGCGGCGAAGACTTCCTGCCGGATTGCCGCGTTCTTGATCCGCAGATCCTTCTGGATAAAGAAGGCGTCAACAAGAGTCCATACAAGCAGTCCGCCGAGAGTAACTGTCATAAAGAGGCTCTTCCGGTTTCAGAGTGCGTTGATCCGTTCGTG
>NZ_CACZOO010000216.1 GCF_902782855.1 uncultured Corynebacterium sp. | reverse complement strand
GTTACGAGAACGCCGCCAAGGTGGCCAAGGCCGCGCTTGCCGAGGGCAAGACCATCCGCCAGACCGTCATCGACATGGGCTTCGTCGACGGTGAGAAGCTCACCGAGGAGGAGCTGGACAAGCGCCTCGACGTGCTGGCCATGGCCAACACCGACCGCGACTAGTCACCACCGCTCCCCCCACACCCGGGACGCCGCCACCCTGCACCGGGTGGCGGCGTCTCCGCGTCCGGGGCTCCGCCTACCCTGGACACCATGATCTCCCTCCCCGACCACATCAGCGTCCGCGGGGCGCGGGTCAACAACCTCCGTGACATCGATGTCGACATCCCCCTCAACCGGTTGGTCGGCATCGCCGGTGTCTCGGGGTCCGGTAAATCCTCGCTGGCACTCGGGGTCCTCTACGCCGAAGGCTCCCGCCGCTACATCGACGCGCTGTCGACCTACACCCGCCGTCGGATGTCCACGTCCGCCCGGGCGGACGTGGATGCGGTGGAGCACGTCCCTGCCGCCCTCGCGCTGCGGCAGCGCCCCGCCGTCCCCGGCGTGCGGTCGACCTTCGGCACCTCGACCGAGCTGCTCAACGTCGTTCGGCTGATGTTCTCCCGACTCGCCGCCCACGTCTGTCCGCGCGGCCACCGCGTCCCGCCCTCACTCGCCGTGGCGGCGGAGACCCCGCTGACGTGTACAAAGTGCGGTGCCGAGGTCCACGCACCCGGCGCGGAGGATCTGGCGTTCAACTCCGGTGGAGCGTGCCGGCGCTGCGACGGCACCGGAGAGGTACGCACCGTCGATGACGCCACCCTCGTACCCGATCCCTCGAAATCCCTCGACGACGGCGCGGTGGCACCGTGGAACATGTTCGGATTCAATGTGCAGCCCGCCATCGCCCGGGAGTTCGGGGTCCGCACCGACGTTCCCTGGTCGGAGCTGACGGACGATGAGCGGCGGATCGTTGTCGACGGCCCGGAGGAGAAGAGACACATCGCGGTCACCTCGGTGAAGGGCGTCCATGAGCTCGACTTCACCTTCCGCAACGCCAGGCTCACCGTGCTCAGGGAGCTGGAGCGTGCCGGGGCGGACGAGTCCGGGAGGCGGTTGGCCAAGGTCGGACGGTTCCTCACCACCGGAACGTGCCCGGACTGCCACGGCACGCGACTGTCGGCTGCGGCCCGCGCCCCGAGGATCCGCAGCACAACGGGGACGCCGGCCCAGCAGAACCTGGCGGAGGTCACTGCGTTGCCGTTGCACGAGGTGCTGGTCTGGTCCGACGGGGTCGCCGCCGCGTTGCCGGAGGAGATGCGGCCGATGGCGCGGGGGTTGGTCGGCGCCCTGCGGTCCATGGCGCGGCGGCTCACTGAGCTCGGCCTCGGCTACCTCTCTCTGGACCGGGCGGGGTCGACCCTGTCGACCGGTGAGCGTCAGCGCGTCCAGCTGGCCCGCGCCGTGCGCAACCGGACCACCGGTGTCCTCTATGTGCTCGACGAACCGTCGATCGGGCTGCACCCGGCCAATGTCGACGGACTGCTCGGTGTGATGGAGGACCTCCGGTCCGACGGGAACTCGGTGGTCTTCGTCGACCACGATGTGCAGGTGCTGGCGCGGGCGGATCATCTCGTGGAGATCGGACCGGCGTCGGGCGCCGGTGGCGGGACAGTGGTGGCCACCGGCACCGTCGCCGACCTGGCGGCATCCGGGCGTTCCCGACTGGCGGGTTTCCTCACCGGTGCGGAGGATGTCGTCGTCCGCGCACGGGTGAGCCCGGACGAGGTGTTCTCCGTGGGCCGGATACACCTGACGACCACTGCGGTGCACACCGTGCATCCGCTGGACGTGGACCTGCCCGTGGGCAGGCTGACCGCGGTGACCGGCGTGTCCGGCTCGGGGAAGACCACCCTGGTCCTCGATTCCCTGGTGCCGGCGCTGCGTGGTGAACCGGTCCCCCATGTCGCGTCCCTCGACGCGCCGGTGGGGCTCCGGGTGCATGTCGTGGACGCCACCCCGATCGGCGTCAACGTCCGCTCGACCGTAGCGACCTATTCCGGGGTGATGGACGATCTGCGCGCCGCCTACGCCCGACTGCCGGAGGCCGGGGCTGACGGACTGACCGGCTCGGACTTCTCCTACAACACCGGATCCCGGGGGAACTCCCTGGCCTGCCCCCGGTGTGAGGGCACCGGGCGGATCTCGCTGG
>NZ_CACZOO010000215.1 GCF_902782855.1 uncultured Corynebacterium sp. | reverse complement strand
GCGGCCATGACGGGGCTATAGCTCAGTTGGTAGAGCGTTGCGTTCGCAATGCAAAGGTCTGGGGTTCGATTCCCCATAGCTCCACTATGTGCGGTCCACGTACCGCAATAGCCGGAGGTCACGAACTCGAAAGGGTTGGTGACCTCCGGTTCTGTCGTGTCTGGGGTGGGGATGGTCCGAAAATCGAAGGTTGCGGGAGTTCCGGGGGAACTGCCGCAATGAGGTGGTGGGGCGGGAAGTCCCGAGGGTTTCGGGGGCGGACTAGACTTCGGGACTGTGTTCACTGGTTCTCCCGTGTACGCTGCCTCCGCTGCGTTGTTCGTCGGCACTGGCGTCGTGGTCCGTCACCGTAGGGCCGCCTGATGCGGCCGGTTATCACCGACGCGGACACAGGACGACTGCTGTGGCGTACGGCTGACTGCGCGGAGTTCACAGGCCTCACGATCCGCACCTGGAGTGGATACGCTGCCCGTGGTCAGCGTCCGGCATCCGTGGCGCACCTGGACGCACGGACGCCGCTGTGGGACGCCGAGGAGGTCCGGGCGTGGCAGGCCGGAAGGCCGCGGGCACGCAAGGGGTAGCGGGACTCACAACGTCTTCGCTTTCGACGGCTTATCCAGCTGCGCTACGCACCATGTGACGAGACCGTATCTCGTCAGCAGGGATCAGCCACGGGTCCGGGTGCTCGGGGTGGGCGGTCATTCGGCCTCGTCCCACAGGATCATGGCGTCGCCGGCGGGGTCATCGAGCTTGCCGAGCGCGTGGCAGCCGAGCGCACACAATTCATCGAACACGGCGGCGACGTCGGTCCGTTCAGGGGGTGGTCCAGGATTCCGCGACCTCCCGGATGTCCAGTTCCAGGACGTCGCAGAGGCTGACCACGGTTCCGAACGACGGTGAGGGGAGGCGACCGGTCTCGATCTTGCGCAGTGTCTCCGGGGAGATCCGCGCGGCGGCGGCGACATCGGAGAGTGTCCAGCCGTGGTCCGCGCGGGCAGACCGGAGAATCCTGCCGAGGCGGGCGCCGGCGGCGACCTGTCCGGGTGTGAGTGGGCTTCTGACCATGGTTGCTCCCTTCTGCAGTCCGGTATTATAGTACATCCCCGGATCGGTATTTTAATACGTACACGGGAGGACAGGCACCATGGTGGAGATCAAGACCGAGGCAGAGATCGCGCTGATGCGGGAGGCCGGAGGCCTCGTCGCGAGAATCCTCGCCGAGCTCTCGGGCATGGTGGCGCCCGGCGTCAACCTCATGGACCTGGAACACCGGTGCCGCGAGATGATCAGGGACGCCGGGGCCACGTCCTGCTACTGGGACTATGACCCGGACTTCGGTGACGGACCCTTCCGCAACACCGTCTGCCTCTCCCTCAACGATGCCGCCCTCCACGGGTTGCCCCACCCCACCGAGCTCTCCGACGGGGACCTGCTGAGCATCGACCTGGCCGTGGAGCTCAACGGCTGGTGCGGCGACAGTGCGGTGAGCGTCATCGCCGGGGAACCGGGGGAGGGGGACCTGAGACTCGTCGAGGCGACCAGGGTGGCGCTGGACGCCGGCATCGCTGCGGCGAAGGCAGGCAACCGGCTCGGGGACGTCTCCCACGCCATCGGAGAGGTCGCCCGTGACTACGGCATCCGGCCGAATGCGGAGTACGGCGGACACGACATCGGGCGCCACATGCACGGTGACCTGGTCATCCCCAATGTGGGGCGCGCTCACCGGGGTCTGAAGCTCCAGGAGGGGATGACCTTCGCCATCGAACCCTGGTTCGCGGGCACGGACCGGGTGGGCGTCGCCGACGACGGGTGGACGGTGGTGACCATGGACGGCTCGAGGGCGGCGCACAGTGAGCACACGGTGGTGATCCGTGACGGCGGCGGAGAGATTCTCACCGCGGTGTAGTGGCGCCACCGCAGTGGCTGGACAGGTGGGGTCCGCGCGATGCGACGGACACGTCGACATACCCGTCCCACCCCCGAGAGGGGGAGGGGTGTAACGGCGCCGGTGCGGCGTCCGGTTCCTCGGGACCGCCGTATCCGTGCAGAACAGAGGCGGTGGGCGTCGATCGGGCCGTGGTTCGTGCGCCGCCACGGAACCCTGTGACATCCGTAACATTAGGTCAGGCTCACCGACTTGAGAGGTCAAAACCCGTGGGGTCTGGGTACTCTACCCGCATGACGTTGAAGATGAGCCGCCTGTCGCGCGGCGCCGCCACCATGCTCCTGGCCGCCGCCACCGCCGGCACCACCGTCGTGGTCGCCCCTGCCGCTGCTGCGCAGGAGAATCCCGCACCGGCCGGCGAGACCACCTGCAGGGACGCCGGCACGATCTCCGTGCGCGCCGCCTTCGACCAGATCGCCGCCGAGACCAGGGCCGGTATCCCCGCCCAGTTCGGGTCGATGTTCGACACGAACGTGAGCGATCTGCGGGCCTCGCTGGTCAGCACCGACGTCGCCTACATCGACGTCTCCCGCGACGCCTCCGAGATCAACGAGGTCGCCGAGGAGAACGAGGATCCGTACGCCAACTTCGCCGTCGCACGCCTGGACAAGATCCGCAACGGCGAGGCGGACGCCGTCGTCGCCTTCCGGGACCTCACCCTCTCCGAGGTCGTCGAGACCCTGGTGCTCGGCATGTACACCTTCACCGTGCCGCTCGACGTCGTCGCGACCGCGATGCCCCCGATCGCGCCGATCCCGGGTCTCGGTGCTGTGGCCGGCACCCCGCTCATCGGCGGCTACTTCACCATCGGCTACCTCGCGAAGCTGCCCTTCCAGTACGGCTCCAAGGGTATCAAGGCCCTGGCGACCGGCCTGCAGGCCGACCTCACCTCCCGCTGCTGGGAGGGGGAGGACGCCCCCTCGGACGAGGAGCGGCTCTCCGACGGTGGTGCCCGCCCGGTGATCCCGGTGCAGCCCCAGGAGCGCTCGAACGCCGGGTACATGACCCTGGATGACGCCGACACCTGCGTTCCGGCGTCCGCGGAGACCCTCGGTGCCGCACTGGACCGTGTCGCCGAGGGGATGCGCGGCCAGGTTCCCGCCGACAAGCAGGGTGCCTTCGACGCCGAGGTCGCCCGGCTGCAGGCGAACGCCCGCACCGCGAGGGTCACCGACAACTGGATCATGCAGGAGCCCGAGGACCTCAACCCGATCCTCGCGATGCTGGACAACCCGATGATCACCCTGGTCTGGGGCGGCGTGCAGGGCTACTTCGACGGCACCGCCAACGAGTCCACCGCCATCGGTGACCTCACGGTGGGCAACGGTGTGGACTACGCGTACGTCGCCGACTCCCTGGTCGGGATGATCATCTCCAAGATCTGGAGCACCG
>NZ_CACZOO010000214.1 GCF_902782855.1 uncultured Corynebacterium sp. | reverse complement strand
GTCCTCCATCATCTTCGCTGCCTCATCCTCTCCTGCACGGCGGGTGGCTGATGCCCTCCTGCGTGACCTGCGCGATCCCCGGACTCTTGCGCAGTGGGCGGAGTTCGCCGGGGTTGCGCCGCGGACTCTGAATGACGGATTCCGTGAAGCCACCGGGATGACGTTGCTGCAGTGGCGGACCACCGTGCGACTGCAGACCGCACGACGGTTGCTGGCCGCCGGGTCGACTCCGTCAGCCGCTGCACGCAGCGTCGGCTACCGTCACCTGTCCCAGTTCAGCCGTGACTTCACGTCGCGGTACGGGATGCGGCCGCGCGAGTTCGCGGGGGAGAGGTAGTTCCGGCCTCCTCCGCATCTGGGCGTTCCCGTGACCGCAGCACCTCCCCCAACCTGACTGGTAACCATCTGGCAGTTCCGGGCAACTCCACGAGGGTTGCGCACCCTAACCTCGTGCGCGGGGCCGGTGTGCGACCGCCCCTGCCGCCACAACAGAGCCAGAACAAGACCAGAACCCGAGGATCCCCATGCCACGTCGCGCCCGCCCGACCACCGTCCACCCCATCGCCCTGCGGGAACTGGAGGTGACGAAGGTCGCGGACATCACCCCGGGCCTGCGCCGCATCACCCTCACCGGCGACGAACTCGGCGCGCTGACCACTCCGGAGGGCTTCGACCAGCGGGAATTCACCTCCACCGGCTTCGATGACGACATCAAGCTCATCTTCGCCTACCCCGGTGAGACCGAACCGGTCCTCCCGGTCCGCAAGGAAGGCGGCATCCGGTTCCCGAAGGAGCGGCGTCCGCTGGGAAAGACCTACACTGTCCGCGCCTGGAACCCGGTCACCCGCGAACTCGACGTCGATTTCGTCAAGCACGGCCTCGGCACCGCCACCACCTGGGCCTACCGCGCCCAGCCGGGCGATCGGATCCACATCGCCGGGCCGACCGTCTCCAAGGGCCTGCCGGAAGGTGCGGACTGGCTGTTCATCGCCGGGGACGACACCGCCACTCCCGCCGTCGCCCGGTTCCTCGAGGACCTCCCGGCGGACGCCCGCGGTCAGGTCTTCCTCGAGGTCGCCGAGGATTCCCACGTCTACGACCTGCGCGATCTCCCCGGCATCCAGGTGACCTGGCTGGCACGCAACGGTGTGGCCGCCGGGGCGTCCTCCCTGCTCCTGGACGCTGTCTCCGCCGCTGACTGGGCTGACGGGCAGTGCTTCGCCTGGCTCGCCGGCGAACAGTCCGTGGTGCGTGATCTGCGGCGTCACCTCATCGACGCCCGCGGTCTGGACAAGTCGTGGATCGACTTCACCGGCTACTGGAAGCGCGAGACCGTGGACAGTATCGAGGGGGACGCCGCCGTCCCGGACGCGGAGAACCACGAGACCTCCTTCGAGAAGTTCCACGAGATGGCGGAGATCCTGCCGCCGTTGGCGATCCGGGCCGCCGCGAACCTCGGGATCGGGGAGCTGATCTCCCGGGGCACGACCACTGTCGCGGGTCTGGTCGAGGCGACCGGCGCCGATGAGCGGGCGCTGCGCAAGTTCCTGCGCTACCTGGAGGGCCTCGAACTTCTGGAGCCGTCCGGTGACACTGCCGACCTGGTCGTCTCCGGCGACTACCGCCCGCAGGACTACCGGCTCAGCGCGGTCGGGGAGTACCTCACCCATGAGGATGTCCTCGAGTACCTCCTGGATGACGGGCTCATGGCGCGCAGGGAGCTGGCCTTCCGCGGTATCGAACAGGCGGTGCGCACCGGGCGTCCGGTGTACACGGACATCGCCGGACGCACCTACGCCGACCTGCAGGCCGATCCGACCTTCGCGCACAAGGGGCTGGAGAACATGTCCCGGTTCGCGTCCTTCACGGCCGGGCCGCTGGCGACGTCGCAGTCGGTGACGGGGTCAGGGGAGGGGCCGCGCCGGATCGTGCTCCACGCCCGGGGTGCTACCGGGCTCGCCGCTGAGCTCACCGCCGCGTTCCCGCAGGTGCAGGTTGAGATCGTGGACCTGCCGACGCAGGCCGGCTGGTACCGGGCGGACCTGCTGACCGCCGTGCCGGACGCGTCCGCCCGCGACCGGATCAGCATCGTCGAACAGTCCCTCTACGAGGCCACTGAACCGGCGGACACCGTGATGTTCATCGGGACCCTCGGTGAGATCCCGGACGCCGAGGCAGCGCTCGCCCTGCGGAAGGCGGCGTCCTCCCTGGGCGAGGGCGGACGCATCCTCCTGCTGGAGGACACCCAGGACATCGTCGCCGCTGAGGGGCCGGACGAGCACGGTGCGGAGGCTGACCTGTTGTCCCTTGCGTTGACCGGCGGTGGTTTCCGTACGGTGCACGAGCTGGAGCAGGTCATTGCGGAAGCCGGGTTGAAGGTCACCTCCGCCGAGGTGGTCGGCTGGGGCTCGGTGTTGCGGACACTGGGGATGTGACTGACGGGGTGGGGGGCCGTGGTGCGGGAGGAGCCGGGGCGTTCGGTGCCTTAGTGGTGTGATCGACTCCGATGTGTACTATGAAGAAACGCGCATTCTCTACAGTAAACACAGGCGCGTTTCGCCATGTCAGGTGGTATGGGTCTCCCCGGGTGTATAGTGCGATTTTCGACACATGAGCGCGCTGTGGGCTATCCTCTGCGTGATGTAGTTATCAATTCAGATGGTTGAGTTGGTCGGGCATCGTTCTCGGAACAACAGAAGATCCGGGTGCATTGCCCATCGGGTCATTCTGGAGAATGGGATGAACCGGCAGGTGGACGCTATGATCGTCAGCATCGTGAACGCCGACTTTGACGCAGTTCGGTTCACAGTTCAAATACAACTCAGCAGTGCCGTAGACGAGCAGCTACAGACGAGTAAACGCAGGAGGATACTAGACAATGTCGACCACACCCCCGCCCCCGGGTGCGCCAGGGCAGCCTGATGACGGTGCCGCGACGGACTCAACAGTCCCGACGTCGGCAGGTGCTCCGATCAAGCTGACTGCGCCGGGCGCCCCCGGTGCCCCGGGAACCCCGGCTGCGCCGGCAACTCCTGTCGCGCCCGTCGAGCCTGCTGCACCGGTTGAGTCAGCAGCGCCTGCTGCCCCTGCTGCCCCGGCCGAGCCGGAGGCCCCGGCGGCTTCGGCTCCGGCAGCGCCTGCTGCCCCGGCTGCCCCCTCCGGTCCGATCAAGCTGGCTGCCACCGCTCCGGGTGCGCCGGGTGCGCCGGGTGCCCCGGCGGCGCCCGCAGCTGCAGCCCCTGCTGCTCCGGCCCCGGCTGCTCCTGCTGCCCCGGCCGCTCCGTCCGGTCCCATCAGGCTCGGCGCGGGCGCTCCTGCCGCTCCGGGTGCTCCTGCCGCCCCGGGTGCACCCGCTGCTCCCGGTGCCCCGGCTGCTCCCGGTGCTCCCGGTGCCCCGGCTGCTCCCGGTGCTCCG
The DNA here is from genome assembly GCF_902782855.1 of uncultured Corynebacterium sp. Lineage (GTDB taxonomy): Bacteria > Actinomycetota > Actinomycetes > Mycobacteriales > Mycobacteriaceae > Corynebacterium. The sequence continues at coordinate 153 of NZ_CACZOO010000214.1, read as the reverse complement.
GCGGCCCCTGGTGCTCCGGCGGCCCCGGCGGCCCCTGGTGCCCCTGGTGCCCCTGGTGTTCCTGGTGCTCCGGCGGCCCCTGGTGCTCCTGTCACCCCCGGTGCCCCGGGCGCTCCCGCTACCCCTGCAGCCCCCGGCGCTCCCGCTGCGGCT
>NZ_CACZOO010000213.1 GCF_902782855.1 uncultured Corynebacterium sp. | reverse complement strand
GGAGTCGCAGAGGACGGTGAGCTCACCGATGGTGGTGATGCCGTGGGCGGCGAGCATGTCCACGGCGAAGGTGTAGTACTCGGCCTTCGACGTGGGGAAGGTGGTGCCGAGGATCATCGTGAGGACGCCGGGCAGTGTGGTGGCGGTGAGCTCAGCGTCCTCCGGTGCGTCCACCTCACTGGAGACGATGTGCTGGATCTCGTCGAACTGACCGTCGGCGAGTTCGATGAGCCCCGCGGCGAGGGTGAAGGCGCGATGGACCTCGACGGGCAGGTCCCCGTCGGGGTTCTTGTAGCGGATGTCGTGTTCGAACTCGGCCCAGGCATGCTGGAGAATGGTCCGGAGCTGGATCTCCACGAGACGGCCGTCGAGGTCGGTGCCTGCCAGGCCCGGCAGACGGTCGGGGTCCAACCTGGCGATGACGTGCCGGGAGGCGTAGCCGAAGCTGCCCTCGGCCCTGGCCTTCCGGGCCTTGTCGACGACATCCTCGACCGCGAAGAGGTTGCGCATCACACCGACGAGCAGGGGAATCTCCGAGGTGGTGAAGACCGTGACGCGGATACCGATGACATCATGGGCCGACTCGAAGTCCCGGTACTCGGGGAAGTCCGGGTTGCGGAGTTTGGTGAGGAAACTGCGGCGGTCCTTGATCCGTACCGAAACCTGGTCGTAGGAGATACCGGCGTCATCGAGTTCATCGGAGAGGACGCGGCGGATGTCGTCGGTGACGGTGGGATGCCCGGAGAGCCAGACATCGTAGTGGTGGAGTGCGGAATCATGCGAACCCATGACACTCAGAGTAGGGCACTCTCGCTCAGGGGTAGGGCAGGGCCGCACACCTCCTCTGCAACGCCGCCGGGACAGTCCACCGGATCGGCGCCCCCGGAGACGACGAGGAGGCGCCCGGTGGCGGTGACGGCGACCCGCGGATCCTCCGGCAGGACGCGGAGGGTCGGACGGACCAGCAGGGGATGGGCGATGAGCCCGGCGGCGGGGAAAGGATCATCGATGACGCCGATCTCCAGGATGCCGTCGGTGAGACGACGTTGACGCAGCGCGGTGCCGTGGACGGCGCTGATACGGCCGAGGGTGGCGAGCATGGTGAGGGCGGCGTCCGCCCACAGCTCACCGACGGTGGTGTCCTCGCTGAGGAGGTCGTCGGTGGTCAGTTCACGGATGCCGTCGGGCCCCGACCTCCGGATGCCGGTGGACAGACCCGCGCCCAGCGGGATGAGCAGGGGAGTACCGGCGGTCCAGATGTCGCCGGGTCTGTGATTGTGGGCCCCGTCCGGCAGAGGGAGGAGGTGGAGGGCGGATTCTGTGGAGTCCATACCGTAGTTAGACCCCTAGAATGGTGCGTCGGTTCCCTTCACCTCGGAAAATTCCGGACGCGCGGTTTTCCCGATCTTCTCGAGGAACTCGGCGAAGGTCCACAGCTGGATGTCCTGGCCCTTCTCCTTCAACTCCCGGGCCCGCTTCTCCTTGCTGGTCACCGAATCCCAGGTGCCGAGGATGAGGACGGTGGTCTTCTTCGTGACGTTCTTGCCGACGGTGCCACCGGCCGCGGCGATCATGTCCCACACCTCGCCCTTCTCATAGGGTTCGAAGTCCCCGGTGACGGTGACGTTCTGGCCGAAGACCGGCCCGTCGGCGTCTGCGGTGAGGTCTGGTTCGGGCAGGACGTCAGGGGTGGAGACGCGCTTCCAGCTGCCCCGGCCCCCGCTCTTCGGCTTACCTGGGGACGCGGGGGACCCGGGGGACGCCGGGGAGGCCTTAGACGCACCGGAAGTGACCTCCGGCGACGGCTCTGCGGGCAGCTCGAACAGAGACAAGGGAGCGTCCCCGGTGGCTGCGGCGGATTCCCCGGGGCCGTCGACCGGATAGCCGCCCTGCAGTGCGGTCAGGGCGGCGTTCGCGGCGACGAACGCGTCCTGCTGGCCGGGGCCGAAGGCGACGACATTCGTTGCACCGTGGGTCGCCGGGTAGCCGCGCAGTGGGCGTTCGACGGTGCCGGGCCGCTCTGCGGCATCAGCCAGAGAGAACTGGATCCATCCCGGCGACGTGGCCGTGGGCGCGTGGTGGTACCACCCCCGGAGATCCCGCGGGGTGACATCGAGGGTGGGCGGCAGGAGCGTCCTGCCCATCGGAGTGCGTTCGACGTGGACGCCGGAACTGCCGACGGTGATCGTGGCACCGTGGGCGGTGACCGTGGTCATGTATGTACCTCTATCCCTGTGTTTTCCCTGTGTGACTATCCCCGTGTGGCTGCGGATGCGGCCACACCGTCGAGAATCAGTTCCACGCCGGCGAGAATGCGGACCACCGCCCCGGTGTCCGGTACCGCCGCGTCCTCGGTGGCGTGGGCGGTCTGCAACTCAGTGGCGGCACCGAGCAGGTAACGCACCAGTACCCAGGAGGCCAGGGCAGGGTCGCCGCCGGGTGCACCTGCGAGCGCGACGGTCACCGGCTCGACCGGGTTGTGCTCCAGGGTACCGGTGGCCAGGGCGGCGGAGACGATCTCGGCGCCGTCGCGGGTGGACAGCAGCCGGTCGAGCAGCGTGGCGGCCGCGTCCAGGGCGCGGGCCCTCCAGGCGTCGATCTCGGCGTCGATCCCGGTGTCCAGCCCGGTGTCCAGCCCGGGGGAGGTGACGTCGGCCGGTACCGCGTCGGGAGTGGCGAGGATCTTGTCGGCCACCGCACCGAGGAGAGCCTGTTTGGACGGGAAATGCCAGTACAGAGCCCCTGGGGCGACCTCGAGGTTGCGGGCCAGGCGACGCATGCTGAGGTCGCCGAGCCCGTACTCGTGGAGGATGTCGAAGGAGGCGTTGAGGATGGTTTCCCGGTTGAGTTGCACGGTGCACGAGTCTAGTCGGGTTAACGGATCAGGGTGCCGGTCGATGTAACCTCGGAGAAGTACGAGTCACTGAACGAGTCACAGACCGAAGGGATTTCACCGACATGGCTTACGGATGCCGGGGGCGTGCAACACG
>NZ_CACZOO010000212.1 GCF_902782855.1 uncultured Corynebacterium sp. | reverse complement strand
GTGAGGGCGGGCCCGACAACTGTGGCGGGTATCCCCAGGGTCTTGGCTGCGGCTCGGCGGTACTTCTGACTTTCCGATGTCTCGTCGTTGTAGCGGTCAACCGGGATGACGGTGTGGTGCGGGTGGTAGGCGCCGGCGAGCAGCATCGTCGCGGCGGCCGGGGTCAGTGGCAGCCGGGTGGTGAGCTGGGTGACCAGCTGGGAGTCCGGTGAAGGGACGTTCTGCGTCCCCGTAGTGATCGCGTCCAGCAGGTCGGCCGCGGCCACCAGGTCGTCGCCGGTGAGGGCGGGGTCGATGCCGAGGTCGCGGCAGAGTTCCGGGGCTCCGCACAGTGGGGAGCCGAGCAGGGTGGTCGGAAGGTCGTCAATGTCCGGGAGGTCGGCGAGGATGTGGTTGACGGCGATGCTCCCGTCGCCGGTGACGTCTGCTTTTCCGAGGATGATGAGGTGGGTGCTGTTGTCCTTGTCGTCGGGGTTGTCCCAGGCTTCGCCGCCGCTGCGGGTCTTGGTGGCCTGGACGGTTTTGCGTGACCAGTCGACGGCGGTGCGTCGCCACCGGTGGGTGTCAATGGTCTCTGCGGTCCTTCGTAGGACGTGGGACACGGCGGAGCGTTCGGCGTCGGTGACGAACGGGCCGCGGGCCCAGGTGACGGTCGCTTTCTCGGATCCGACGGTGAAGGGCCAGCGCCAGGTGCCGCCGCGGTAGCCGGGGGTGCCGTCCATGAGGTCGGTGAGTTCGGTCATCTGTCGGCGCGCGTCGGTGACCTCGGTGGAGTCCGGGGCCTGACTGTGGGGTGTGACCGGGGTCTTCACGGGCTCCGGGGGCTGCGGAGCGCGCGGAGTTCGCGTCACCTTTTCGGTCTTTCCATGGCACGGAACTCCGGATTCGGTGACGCAGACTCCCGGGGTGGAGGCTGCTGTGTCCCCGGCTCCCCGGCCGGCGTCAGACGTCGTGGAGGACGCCTCCCGGAGGGTGTGGACGAGGGTGTTCAGTGCGGCCGTCTCGTGGACGACGAGGGCGGCGGTCTGGACCACACCTGCGCACAGTGCCGGATCACCGGTTCCGGTCAGGGCTGCCGCGGCGGTCATCGCCGGGGATCCTGGCCGACAGCGGGCGTCGACCGGCCGGTGGTCGTGGTGGACTCCGGTGACCTTCCGGTTGTCGAGCTGCAGATGCTCAAGTGTTGGCAAGGCCGTGCCCGGATCATCGCCGAGGGCATCGAGCAGCGGTGTCACGGTATCGGCGGTCGCTGCGCGGAGCGCCGAACTGGCGTCCTGCGACCGGACACGCAGATTCACCCACGCCGGATACGGCAGCAGGATCTGCCAGGTGGCGTTACCCCTGGCGTCCAACGAAGGGGTGGGTTCCACGGCGGTGAACCTCCGGTCACCCGACCACCGCAGATGCCGGTAACTGCCGAGCAGAAGGGTGCGACCGTTGAGGTGCAGCGGGAACCACCGTTCGCCGCCGAGGCCGGCGAAGGGTGCGACCCAGGTCCGGTCGATGTGTCCTCGTCCGTCGCCCGTGACGACCTTCGCCTCCGCGGGGCTGGTCTGGGCGACACAGACGGCCCCGTCGTGGACAGGCAGGATGTCAGATTCTGCGCAGGGGAAGCACCAGGTATTGCCCGTGGTGACGCCCATTGACCAGCTTCTCGGGGACGCCGTCTTCTGCAGCCGGATGGTGGGGATCGCCGTCCAGGCGACAGGGCCGGCGTCCTGCCCGGTGGTCGGGTCGGCCTTCTCAGGGCGGGGTGCACCGTAGTCACTGGTGGCACGCCAGATTCGGTCGCCGGTGGATTCGACCACACCGGCGGGCCAGGTGGCCTGCGTTACCCCGGTGGCGATGACACCGGTGCCGTACAGGCGACCACCGTCCACCGGGATACTGAGCCCCTCCGTCCATTCCGGGAACCGCGGGACGCTGCAGGCCACTGTTGAGCCGTCATCCCAGGTGATACCGCCTTTCTCCGTGACGGCGAGGACGCGGACGGTGCCGTCTGTGTCGTCTGTGCCGTCGTCGTCCCGAAAGTACCCGGCGCGCAGCAGCGGGTACTCCCCCACCTGCCCGTGGGTGACGGCGAGGGTCTCCTCCCCCTCCACGGCGACGAGTTCATCACCGACGCGGGCGATGACGCCAGGGAAAGACTCCCGCAGTTGGAGGGCCGGGCCTTTCCCACCGTTGCCGAGGGTGGCGTCCCACCGGTCGATGTGGGTCTCCAGTTCGGGCCAGGTGTACTCCTGCAGCAGGCCGAGGCGGAGGTTCGCGGCGAGGATGTCCGGGGCACTCAGTGTGAAAGCCTCGGCGAGACGACGCAGGTCCTCAACCGGTGGGTCGGCGGCGAGGATGAGGCGTGCCGTGTCCCGGAGAGCTGCCAGATGCGGGACAGTGACGCCGGTGTCGCCTTCGGTCAGCTCCGTGATGAGCGCGGTGATCAGATGCGGGGTGATCGCCCACGCCAGGGCTGAGTTCGAATAGGTGACCAACGGTTTTAGGAGTTCTGCTCCCTGTGCAGCCCGGAAGTCACCGGCGAGTGCCTCGACGAGGTCGGGATTGGCGGCCACGGCGTCGACAACCGGGTCAGGGCCACCGGCAGGGATGTCCCTGTCGCTCCTCGGATTGTGCCTCCAGTGCAGGCCCCACGCGAAGTTGTGCAGTGAGGTCGCCCTGTGGCCGGTGTGCCCGGTAATCTCCCAGGCCACCCCCGCGCGTTCCAGGGCATCGATCACGGGAAGGGCGACATCGGAGAGGTCGATCCTCACCGCCGCGCCGCGCAGACGGGACGCGTTGAAGTGCACGAAGTTCAGCAGTGTGCCGCTGACCAGGGAACCTGTCTTTTCGAGGACGCCGACCAACCAGTCGAGGAACTCGGCGGGGCCTTCCTTGAGCAGGGCGTCCATCAGTCCCGAGCTGCGGGCGTTGACGAAGAAGGCGTCCACGTCCTGGTCGGTCGCATGCCCGTAGCCGGAGGGTTCCCGGAAGGTGCCGAACAGGGCAGCGAGCAGGTCCGGGTGCTTCTTCAGCTTCTTCGCCGCCGCAGCGCGGAAGGGCATCTCCGCCTTGTCGAGGCCGGGGGTGTCCTTCACGAGGCCGAGGAACTCGGCGGCGACGGTGGACGGTGTCTTCCCCGCGGATTTCCCCGCCCGGGTCAGGTCGGTGAGCAGGGCGGCGTAGGGCGGGTTGCCGCCGCGCAGCCGTTCGGCGTTGAGGTCGAGAAGGTAGTCGTAGGCGGCGGTCAGGGCGTCCGGGTCGTCCCCGGCGCGGGCGACGGCGGCCTTCGCTTCGGCGGTGAGGTCCTTCGCCCCGACGACACCACGCTCGGCGAACTCGAGGAAGACGGTGCGGTGCCGGTCCGGGTCGACCGGGAGGCTGTAGTCGGTCTCGATGCGGCGGGCCCGGGAGAACCAGCGTTTCGCCGCGGCGTCCTTCCCCGCGTCGTCGAGGATGCGGGCGAAGTCCTCCAGCAGGGTGGGCAGCAGTTCGGGGTGGGTGCCGACCTCCCGGTCGATGATCCCGTTGATGCGGTGCTCGGCCTTCTGCACACCCCGGCGGGCGTTTTTCCTGGCCCAGGCCAGGTCCTCGGCGAGGGTGAGTGCCGCCCCGGTGAGTTCGGGGTGCTGCAGGATCGGCCAGTCGGGGAACCCGACGGCACCGGCGGTGGTGACACCGACGGTGGTGGGGTCCCCGGCGGTCAGGCCGAGGTGGGTGACGGTCTGTCCGACGACGGGGACGAGGGGTTCGGCGACCAGGCGGACGACGGTGCGGGGTCCCAGCAGTTCCCCGGTGACGGGGACAGCAACAAGTGCGGAGTGTCCGGTGGTGCTCATTCATTGCCCTCCGTGTCCTCGACGGTACGTCCGGAATGGACGAACTCGGCCATGCGGACGCCCTCCGACCAGGCGACAGGCCCGACATCGTCCGGGTCCAGACGGCCGGTCTCCGGGCTGCCGAAGCTCAGATCACCGACCGTGCCCTCGAAGAACGGGTCGGCGCACTCTATGGAGAGGACGGCATTGACTGTGGTGGGGGTGGCGCCAGCGGCGCCGGGTTCGGTGACCTTCAGGCAGACCTCGAAGCGGGTCGTCTCGTAGCCGGCGCCCTTGCTCCTGCCCATGAGCGCCGCGCCTTTCTCGTAGCGGGCGCCGGCGTAGCGGGTGAGTGCGTCGCGGCGTCCTTCTGCGGTGTCCGGCTTCACGTGGATCTCGCGGAAGAGCTGGTCAGCACCCTGGGTGACGCCGAGGTCGACGGCGAACTCCCGCCAGTCGTCGATGTTGTCGATGAGGACCGGGTGCGGGACGGTGACGGTGGTGTCGGCGCCGTGCGCGTCAGTCAAAGGGATGTCGACGGTCTCCCCGTCGAGGTCGACGAGGTGGAGCGCGTCCTCGTCTGCGCCGCGGAGCAGACCGGTGACCTGCTCCTGCGCATCCTCTGCCTTCTTTTCCGTCTCAGGGGAGGACGCCAGCACCACGAGATCCCTGATGTACGTCTGCCATGCGGGGTCGATCCACACCGTGGCGAGGAGTTTCGCGGACACCTGTTCACCACGCAGGAACCAGGTGCGGACGGTGTCGGAACAGGTGCGTTCGTGCTGGGTGAGCCAGGTCGCCAGGGCGTCCAATTGCAGGTACTCGTCAGTCTTCTTTACCTTCGCCGGGACGCTCTTGAGGTCCTTGCCCTTGGCGTTGCGGGACCGGACGGTCGTGCCGTCAAGGGCGAGGATGTAGTCGCCGGCGGGGATCCAGTGCAGGTCGGTGGTGACGGTTGGTTCAGTGGTGGACGCTGTCATGGGGCTCTACTTCCTCGCCGGGTGGCGTGTGGTGGTCAGGGTCTCGTAGCCGG
>NZ_CACZOO010000211.1 GCF_902782855.1 uncultured Corynebacterium sp. | reverse complement strand
GTCCCCGATGAAGCGTCCGGCGTCCGCCCGTCGCCGCCCGTTGCCGTACAGCTCCGAGAGGACGCCCGGCCCCCGCACGGGGTCGATGTCCCCGGCGAACTTCTGCGCTTCCGCGGCGAAGATGCCGGCCCGCGGGTACGCCCACCGCATGAGCACGTACTCGTCGAGGTTCGTGCCGATGAGCAGCGGAATGTCGGACTGCGCGCCGGGGGTCAGCGGGTGGGCGGGCAGCAGGTCGTCGATGACCGGGGCGAACCCGCCGGCGATGCCCGAGTTTCCCCAGGACGCCTCGTTGACCCGCTCGGTCAACCACGCCAGCCCCTCGGCGGACGCGGTGAGCAGGTCATGTCCGGTCCCCCCGGGACGCGGACGCCGCCCGTCGTCGGAGCCGCGCATGATCTCCACCGCGGAGTCGGCGATGCGGGCGGCGTCCGCCGGGGTGTGCACCATCGCCGCCGCCGGGGACTGGGCGATGAACCCGTGGACCAGGTCCTTCACGGCCGGGACCGCGGAGAGGGCGGTGACCATCGCGCCGCCGCTGGATTCGCCCATGACGGTGATCCGGCGCGGGTCGCCGCCGAACTGCTCCGCATTCTCATGGACCCACCCGATGGCGGCGATGATGTCCGACAGGCCCGCGTTCGAGTCGAACCGGCGCTCGTCCAGATCGTCGGCGGAGCCCAGGGCGAGCTGCCCGAGGACACCGACACGGTAGTTCACGGCGACGTAGACGGCGTCCGTCGCGGCGGCGAAGTACTCCCCGGACAGCAGCGGCTCCGCCGCCGAGCCGTGGATGTTCGACCCGCCGTGCAGGTACACCACCACGGGGCGCCGCGCGCTCCGGTCAATCACCGGCCCACGGGGGTCGGGGCGCGGGACCACGACGTTCAGCCAGAGGCAGTTCTCGCTGCCGACCCAGCCGATGGTCCTGTTGCGCCACTGGGCGCAGTAGTCGCCGGGCCGGGCCGCCACGAGGACGCCGTGCCACGGGGTGCGAGGGGTGGCGCGGCGGAACCGGAGGTCACCGGTGGGTTGCTCCGCGTAGGGGATGCCGCAGAATGCGACCGCACCGTTGACCTGGTGGCCGCGGACGGCACCGGTGGAGGTCTCGACGGTCCAGGGGTCGCGTCCCGGGACATCGGTGGCGATGTGGTTCAGGGGCACGTCACTCATTCCTCGATCATAACGCCGACGGTGTGACTGTCCCCACTGTGCGAGTTACGGTCAACCGGGGTTGTTTTTCGGCAAGGCTATACTACAATCCGTTCCGACAGAGGAGTCTGTGGCGCATTGTGCCCGCACGGCAAGGAGAACCGAATGGCTGACAACACCGGGTACGATGACGCCGGTTTCGACAACGACGAGCAGCAGGAGAGGAACGACAGGTCGGTGCGCTGGTCCACCGTCGCCCTGTCCGTCGGGCTCTCGGCACTGGCCTCGGCCGTCGTCATCGGTGTGGGGGCGGCCGTGATGTTCGCCAACGCCAGTGACCACCAGATCACCTACGTGCAGGGGGAGGGCACCGCGAACTCCTCCGGTGTCACTTCCAAGAAAGACGCGAACACCACCACCGCGCAGCGGTCGACGAGTGGTGCGAAGCCGACCTCGACCACCTCGGCAGGTTCCGGTTCCAGCGGCGAGCCGGCCCGCATCAACGGTGCCGCGGGTGCCCCGATCGATGACCCGTCCGTCGGCGCAGGAGACTCGGGGAACACCGGCGTCGCCGCGTCCGCACGGTCGTCGAATGCCGGCGTCCCGGCGCAGCCGTCCAACGCCGAGCTGAAGAACCAGATGGAGACCATCCTCGCGCAGGGCGCCTCGGACGAGACCATCGCCGCAAACCTGGAGAATCCGGCCGGTGTGCAGACCATCAGGGACGCCGGCGAGGCCATGCGGAAAATCATGATCTTCCGCTACGAGATGGTCGACCCCGTGGTCGTCGAGGGCGACCACATGACCGCGACCATTCAGATGTCGATGGTCGGCCTCGGCTCCAAGCCGCCGGCCGACCTCTACTACGTGGCGAAGGACGGCAGGTGGGTCCTCACCGACGAGTCGGTCTGTGCCATCGCCTCCCAGGCACGCGTCGCCTGCTCGGTGTAGCGGTGCAGACACTGCAGCAGTGAACCCTCGGTCCGCGGCGGGCCGGGGGTTTCGTTGCGGCTGTGGGTGATGTCGGGGGTCTACCCGGCCAGCACCGTGCCCAGGGCATTCTTCGCCGAGCGGACTCCGGGGCTGCGTCCGACCGTGGTGACGCCGACAACCGTGGCACCGGCGCCAGCGTCGCTGACGGTGAAGACCACCAGCTCATCGGCGGAGTCCAGGACGACATGCTCGGTGCGCCCCTCACCGGCGCCGGTGGCGCCCAGGATGTTGAGCATGTGGCCGTACTGCTTTGTCCAGCCCTTCTGCGGGGTGTCCAGGAAGGACGCCGCCGCCGGCGCACCGGTCGCCGCGTCCCCGCCACCCAGTTGCGCCGCGACGATGCCGGCCATGGTGCGGGCGGAGCCGTCGTCCTCGGGGCGCAGGATGCGGCCGTCGGTGGTGTGGATCTCGACGCAGTCGCCGACGGCGAAGATACCGGGCACGCTGGTCCGGCCACGCTCATCGACGATGATGCCGCCGCCGACGCCCCCGCCGACGGGCAGTCCGGCGTCTTCGGCGAGCATCGTGTCACGTACCGCGCCGACCGAGACGATCACCACTGACGGGGCCAGATCGTCGACAGTGCCGGGCAGTGAGTCCGCGGAGACCCCGCAGGTGACGGTGACGCCGTGCTCGCTGTGCCGGTCCCGCAGCCAGCGGGACGCCGTCGGCGGGAGGATGCGGGAGCAGACCTCGTCGGCGAGTTCCAGGACGTGGACCCGGGCCCTGCTGAGGGTGGCGGCAGCGGATGCGGCCTCCAGTCCGAGGACACCACCACCGATGACCACGACGGTTTCGTCGGCGGTGAGTTCGAGCAGCCGTTTCCGCACGGCGGCGGCGTGCTCCGGGGTGCGCACGTAGTGCACGTCACGGCCGTCGAGCCACTCGACCTCCAGCAGGCGGGGGCCTGCGCCGGTGGCGAAGACCAGCTCATCACAGGGGTAGGTGACGCCCCCGGCGGTGAGGGAGCGGGTGCTGCCCCCGAGGTCCACTGCCGTGACCGCGGTGCCCGGGTGGAAGGTGACACCGGGGGTCTCGAAGATCTCCGCGGGCAACGCGACATCGGCCGGGGACTTCCCGTCGAGGAGGATGCCCTTGTTCACCTCGGGACGCCGGTACGGTTGGTGCGTCTCGGTGGTGAAGACGTCGATGGTGAGGGCGGCGTCTGCGGCGTCCTCCTGCTGTGCCTGCTGTGCCTGCTGTGCCGTGACCAGAGACTTGACGAGGGTGTGGGCGGCGACGCCGCCGCCGATGACCGCGATGCGTGACATGTGGTGTGCTCCGCTTCTCTGGGGGTCAGCCGATCCGGACCATGTCGAAGTCCGCTTTCGCGGCGCCGCAGTCCGGGCACTCCCAGTCGTCGGGAATGTCCTCCCACCGGGTACCGGGCGGGAACCCCTCCTCGGGGTCCCCCTTGGACTCGTCGTAGATGTAGCCGCACTGGGCGCATTCCCAGATCTTGTAGTCGGTCATCGTCGCGGTGCTCATGATGGTTCCTCTCTTGTGGGGGTGTTGTTCCAGCTGATGTGGCCGGCTTAACTGATCCGGTCGAAGTCGACCTTGTCCCGGACGCCGCAGTCGGGGCAGAACCAGTCCTCGGGGACCTCGGCGTCCCAGTCGAAGCCGGGGGCGAAGCCCTCGGAGCTGTCGCCGACGGCGGTGTCGATGCGGTAGTCGCAGCCGGGACACTGGTAGATGGCCATGATTCTCTCTTCTCTGTGGTCGTTGGTGTGGATGCCGGTCAGGGCTTCGGCGCCGGGCCGGCCGCACCGCCGGCGCCGGCGGTCGGGTCGATCGGTCTGCGGTTCTTCGGACGCGGGATGACGTGTGTCGACGGCTCGCCGGGACCGCGGTATAGCCCGACGATGCCGGGCAGCAGGAAGAACAGGGAGATCAGCAGGAACCAGGGGTAGGCCTCCTTGAGGAAGGCCACACCGAGGATGCCGAGGATGCCGAGCACGATGACGGCGATCCCGAGGACCGTCAGCCCGATGCACATCGAGTAGTGCAGTGTCGGGTCGGTCTTCTTCTGCGGTGGCGCGGCGGTGACGGGGATGTTCCCGCCGCCGGCGGCGCGCAGGGCGTCCAGGTCAGAGCCGGTGGACTTCGGTGACTGTGCCGCGGTTGTCATGTCGCTACCCCGCCTTCACGGTCTGCTGCTCGGCGGCGATGCGGTTCCACTTCTTGCGGAGCTTCGCGGCCTTGCCCGGGTGCAGGTTCGCCCGCTCGATGTCGTAGTTGTAGTACTGCATCAGTCGCTTGTCCATGATCGCGAACCACACGGGGGGCATGGCCGCGGCGGCGATCATCGTCGCGTAGCCGGCGGGCAGCTCCGGGGCGAAGACGTCCGAGCGCAGGGACTGGTACCGGCGGGTCGGGTTCGCGTGGTGGTCGGAGTGACGCTGCAGCTGGTACAGGAAGATGTTGGTGGTGAGGTTGTCGGAGTTCCAGGAGTGTTCCGGAGAGCAGCGCTCGTAGCGTCCGTCCTCGAGCTTCTGACGCAGCAGGCCGTAGTGCTCGAGGTAGTTCACGAACTCCAGCAGGGCGATGCCGATGACGGCCTGGATGAGCATGTAGGGCAGGATGCCGATGCCGAAACCGATGACCAGGGCACCCCAGAGGACGAGGGTGATCAACCAGGCGTTCCAGACGTCGTTGTCCAGGTTGAACTGGCCTTTCTTGGACCGCGCCAGGCGGGTCTTCTCGACGTTCCAGGCGCGCGGGATCTGACGCGGGATGGAGCGCAGCAGGTAGATGTAGGCGTTCTCCCCCATTCGGGAGCTCACCGGGTCCTCCGGGGTGGCCACCTTCACGTGGTGGCCCTTGTTGTGCTCGACGTAGAAGTGCCCGTAGGCGGGGACGGCGAGGACGATCTTGGCGAGCCAGCGCTCGAAGCCGGTCTTCTTGTGGCCGAGTTCGTGGGCGGCGACGATGCCGATGCCGGAGGTCATGCCCATGGACCAGGCCAGTCCGAGCTTGTCGTACCATTCCATGTCGCCGTAGGTCCACTGCCAGCAGCAGAGGATGAGGCTGGCGAGCATGACGGGGAAGTAGAGGTAGGAGATGATGCGGTAGTACTTCGTCTCCTCGAGCTGGGGGACGAATTCCTCGGGCGCGTTCTCGCCGTCACGGCCGAGGACGAAGTCGCCGATGGGGATGAGGATGAACACGGCGACGGGACCGAGGAACCACGAGGCGTGGTAGAAGAAGGCGGGTGCGTTGATCGCGGCCATCCACTCTGCGACGCCCCAGATGATCAGGGGGATCGCCGCGGGGATGATGCTGAAGATCCAGGCGTACTTCTTCTTGTCGATCCACTTCTGCTCGTCGGCGGTGAGGTGGTGTTCGTAGGTGGTGTCGGGGCCGTCGGCGGGACCGGAACTTCCGGTCGGCCGGGGTCTGGTCGTGGTCATGGGGTTTCCCTCCGGGGCTACTGCGTAGCGGGGCAGTGTCGGTCGTCGGTCGTCTCGTGGTGATCGGGGTACGGCTGTGATTCCGATCCCGTGGTGCCACTGACTGTGATCTGTAGCACCCGTTCCAGATTGTGTAGTCGACGATACGATATAAGTTTGTAGACAACAACCGGTTCCGTGAAACTTCCCTCGGAAAACTTTTGGTGACGCGGTGACCTGCTGAAACACGTCGGTGTAATTCGGCTGGAGGCAGGTCGGCGGGGGGTGCCGGCGGGGCCGGGACGGAGCCGTTTCACCTGGGTCGGGTGCCGTGGGTTGGTCTGGCGGCGTCATTCCACCCTGGGGCGCCCGACCCGGCTCCGGGTGTCGGTCGCCGCCGGTAGGGTGGCGGCATGGTTGAGCAGGCGCGGCGCGTCCTTCCCGTTCGGGTGGACGCATGGACGCTCATGGATATGAACGGACCGGAGAGTGACCTCGGGGAGACGGTCGAACTGATCCTGGAGTTCCGGGAGGGCGCCGCCGATGACGCCGCCGATGACGCCGCCGAGGTCGTCACCGTCGACGCCTACGCGCAGGAGTACCCCGGGGCGGATCCGGTTAACCCGGGGCGGATGACCTGGGACACGGTGCTCCACGGTGATGGCTGGTGTGCCCGGTGGGCGGCACCGCGGCCTGTCCTCGGGTACGTCAGGATCACCGGTCGGTTCCACCGGGAGAGCCTCGGTCGGCACGAGACACTGATCGTGCCGACCAGGGGAGCCCTCGACCGGGTTCGGTCGGTCGCCGGTGACGGGCAGGTCGGGGACGTCGACCGGATCTGGCGTCCCGATCATGACGAGGCCATCGCATCCTTCCTGGTGGACCTTGATCTGGACGCGGCGTCCCGCCTGGGACCGGTGCCCCGGGATCGTCCCACGGCGCTCCACGGATTCGCTGTCACCGGAGAAGCAGACGCACGGATGCTCTGGCGCGGTGACGTGCGCCTTCCCGTCGTGTGGCGGACGGACCTGCGGACCGGGTCGACCACACCGGTGGCGCTGCCGGTGTGGATCGGTGACGCGGGGAGATACCTCATCCGGGTGCAGGGGGCGGTTCGGGGTGTGACGGCGGGGCAGGACGCCGTCCGCGTCCTCGCTGCCGGTGTGGACGGGCCGATGTCCCGGGCCTTCACCGTGTCCGGCGACGGGACATTCTCCGAGGAGGAGCATCCTGCCTGGCGCGGTGGGGTCGGTCAGGCGGTGCGCGCGCCTCGCCGGTCGGACGGGGAGGGCGCCGACTGGATCATCAGCCGGTATGAGCGGCTCGGGGAGAGGATGCACATGCCGCCGGGGGCGCTCTACGGCTGGCCGGTGGAGCATGGCGTCCAGCATCTCGGGCGGGTGGACGCGGACGGTGCGGTGACCTGGCTGCGCGAGTGGGAGGTGGGCGAATCGGACAGGGCGGGGACACTGCTGTGTGCCGGTGGGCACGTGATGCTGTGGCGAGGTGGTGTGGTGGAGTACCTCGACGCCGCGCCGGGTGGTGAGCTGGACGTGGTGCGGGAGGTGTCCGTGGCTGAGGCCTTGCCGGGTGAACTGGTGGAGAAGCTGCGGTACGCCCGGCCGACGGTGTCAGGAAGATTCCTCGTTGCAGCGGGCGAGGGGGTTCTCATTGTCGTGGACCCTGCGGACCTGTCGGTGCTGCTGCAGGTGGAGGTCGATTCCCGGGCTCATGCTCAGGTCGATGACGCCGCCACGGTATGGGTCATGGATTCCAGACTGCGGCCCGGTGCAGGCGATAGGCTGCGACTGTTCACACAGGACGCTGCGGGGGAGTGGTCGGGCCGCGAGGTGGGGGTCTGAGGTGGATATCTGAGGTGGAGGTCTGGTGGTGGAGGTCTGGTGG
>NZ_CACZOO010000210.1 GCF_902782855.1 uncultured Corynebacterium sp. | reverse complement strand
GGAGCACCGCGACCGGGGAGATCGGCACCGTCTCCCCGGACAGCACCAACCTCATCGGTGGTGACGTCTCGGGCAAGATTTACGGCGTGGTTCCGAACCTCGCGAACGTGGCGTCCTACTTCTCCGGCCAGGCCCTGGACGTGTACAACAACGTCCTCGACACCATGTGCCTCGCCGACCCGTCGGCAGCGGAGCCCGGCCGGTAACCCCCGCCGGCCGGGGACGCGTCACCCCCTGCCGTCCGCTACCTCCCGTCCCCCCGGGTTCCCCGGAACAACACCATCGCCACCGTGCGCAGTGACATGAGGAACCCGCAGAACAGCACCACGTAACCCATCGCCGCATGCCAGGTCAGCTCATCGACCAGCACCGGACCACCGTCGCCGAAAGCGATGAGCATCACCCCGCCCACCACACAGAACCCGGCGACCATCGCCACGGTGACCTGCTGCAGCAGGCCGGTGAGGAACGCCCGGTCACCCGGGTGCCGGAACATCCGCATACTCACCGACATCCGGCCGTCCCGCAGGTCACCGACGATGTCGGAGAGGTCCCGCGGCAGATCGCGCAGCAGCGGCAGCGACTCCATCAGCACCCCCTCCGCGGCGTCTTTCAGACCCTCGGGCCGGAACCGCCGCTTCACCAGTGCAGTGCCCTCCCGCCGGGCGGTGTCCACCAGCGGATAATCCGGATCGAGGACACGCAGCGTCCCCTCCAGCTCGGCGAGACTGCGCAGCGCCACCGCCACGGTCTCCGGCACGACCAGCCGGTACTCGGCGAACATCGCGGTGAGCCGGCTGAACAGTGCCGTCCCCTCACCGCGGTCGATCCCGCCACCGTAGCGGGCCAGCAGCGCACCGACCGACCGCTGGAGCGCCCGGACATCCAGGTCCTCGGGCCGGTCCATGAGACCCAGCAGTGCGTCGGTGAGGATGCGGGCGTCCCCGAGGTCGATGGCGGCGAAGACGGACGCCAGCCCCTCACGGTCCGCGGCGTCCAGGTGCCCGACAGCCCCGAAGTCCAGCATGCCCAGCCCGGTCTCCCGCGTCGTCACCTTCTCCTCGGACGAGGACGCCTCCACCCGTAGCCGCCCCAGCGAGTGCGCATGGTCCGACCCCGCCCCGCTCCGCACCGTCACATCGTGCATGACCAGCACATTGCCCGGGTGCGGGTCCGCCTGGAACACGCCGAACTCCATCATGTGCCGCAGACAGGACGCCATGAGCAGATCACCGAGCTCCCGGCGCAGCTCCGGGGGCATCGTGGCGAGCTCCCCGTCCGGCCCGCCCGCAGAGCCCAGGGGAGTGCCCACCAGCTCGTCCATCACCAGCAGCCGACGCGAGGACCACTCGTCGTACACCTGCGGCATGACCATCCCCGTCGCCGCGACCGGAGCGGCCATCTGCCGCATGTTCAGCGCCTCGGTCCGGTAGTCGAGCTCCTCGGCCAGCGTCATGGTGAACGACGACGCCAACCGCCGCAGCCCCATCTCCCGGGCCCACGCCGCGGAGTTCTCCAGCCGGGTGCAGACCCGCAGCACGATGTCGGAGTCCCGGGTGACCTCCTCGACCACACCCGGACGCTGCACCTTGAGCACCACCGCGGTGCCTTCTCCGCCGTCGCGGAGCCGCGCCCGGTGCACCTGCGCCACCGACGCCGCCGCCATAGGCTCATGCTCCACCGAGGCGAACACCTCCTCCGGGTCCGCCCCCAGTTCGGCGGTCAGCGCCTCCCGGATCACCGGCCACGGCGCCGGAGACGCCGAGGTCTGCAGCTGCGACAGCTCCCGGATGAACTCCGGCGGCAGTGTCGTCTCCCTGGTCGACAGGTTCTGCCCCAGCTTCACGAACGTCGTCCCGCACTCCTCCAACGCCTCACGGAGGGACCTGGCGATCCGCGCGGTCGCCCCGGCGTCCCTCCCGGAGAAGGAGGGACGCCCCGAGGTCAGCCCGTGACGGACGAACACTGCCGTGACCTCACGGTACCGGCGGTTTCGTCCGCGGGCGTCGCGCATCCCGGCCAGCCACGACCACGGCGTGCCGGACACCGCCCCGGTCGGCACGATGAGCTCCAGGACCGTCAACGCCGCAGCCCCGAACCCGAGCATCCACAGCAGGGCGATGCCGCCGAGGATCACCGCCGGCCCCGGGGCGACGTCAGTGCCCCAGTCCCCGGAACCGCTGAAGAACTGGTCGACCGCCAGATAGACCAGCCCACCGGTCGCCAGGGACACGATCAGGGCCACGACGATGGACCTCGGCCACCCCACCGGCACACCCAGCACCCGGCGCATCACCGTCGCGAGCAGCCAGGTCACCCCGGCCAGGGCGACCGCGCCGACGATGATCAGCAGCGGCACGAGGAGCCAGGTCCCGACAGAGGCGGCGGTACCCGTCTCCGCCCCGGCGGCCACGGGCGGGTACGGTGATGCTGAAGAAGCGTCGGTGGCTCTGTCGACCATGTCGTTGACCAT
>NZ_CACZOO010000209.1 GCF_902782855.1 uncultured Corynebacterium sp. | reverse complement strand
TTTCACCCAGGCCGGTTCCGAGGTCTCCACGCTGCTGGGCCGTATGCCCTCCGCCGTGGGTTACCAGCCGACCCTGGCCGACGAGATGGGTGTTCTCCAGGAGCGCATCACCTCCACCAAGGGTCGGTCGATCACCTCGCTGCAGGCCGTCTACGTGCCTGCCGACGACTACACCGACCCGGCACCGGCGACCACCTTCGCCCACCTGGACGCGACCACCGAGCTCGACCGGTCCATCGCTTCGAAGGGTATCTACCCCGCGGTGAACCCGCTGACCTCGACCTCCCGCATCCTGGAGCCGGGTATCGTCGGCGAGCGGCACTACGCCGTCGCCCAGCGCGTGATCGGTATCCTGCAGAAGAACAAGGAACTGCAGGACATCATCGCCATCCTGGGTATGGATGAGCTGTCCGAGGAAGACAAGATCGTCGTGCAGCGTGCACGCCGTATCGAGCGTTTCCTGGGTCAGAACTTCTTCGTCGCCCAGAAGTTCACCGACATTCCGGGTTCCTTCGTGCCGCTCGCCGACACGATCGACGCCTTCGAGCGCATCTGCGACGGTGAGTTCGACGCCTACCCGGAGAAGTGCTTCGACGGTCTGGGTGGACTCGACGATGTCGAGGCCGCCTACCAGAAGCTCACCGGAAAGTAAGGGGTCACGCACATGGCTGAGATTGCCACTGAACTCGTGTCTGTCGAGCGGATGCTCTGGTCCGGAAAGGCCACGTCCGTCACCGCGCAGACCACCGAGGGCGAGATCGGCGTGCTCCCCGGCCACGAGCCGCTGCTCGGCCAACTGGTCGACAGCGGCGTGGTCGTCATCCGGACGGCCGAGGGTGAGAAGCTCGTCGCGGCGGTGCAGGGCGGTTTCCTGTCCGTGTCGTCGGCCAAGGTCACCATCCTCGCCGATTCCGCTGTCTGGGCCGGAGAGGTCAACGCCTCCGACGCCGAGTCCCGGGCCAAGGACGCCTCGGCGTCCGGTCTCGAGCGAGACACCGCGGTCTCCGAGCTGCGCGCCGTGAAGCGGCTGCAGGAGAAGTAGCTCCTGACGCCGTAGTAGCGCCTGACACCACCGAGGGCGGTTTCCCTGGACATTTGTTCCGGGGGAACCGCCCTTCGGCGTCCCCGGTGGGCTGTTTTGGCGGGCCGGTGCGCCGCCGGTAAGCTCGGTCGAAAGCCTTGCGGAGAGCCGACGGATGACCACCGTCGGCAGGGCGTACCGACTGGTGACGACAGTGGTGACACTGGCGGACAACACTGACGAAGGGACGTGGCTGGTGCTCTGGACCATCCTGATCATCGTGGCCGTATGTGTGGTGTCCTTCGGGATACTCATGGCCGGGGGAAGGTTCCTCACCTTGCGGAGCAGGGGAATCCCCGTGGTGGTCAGGAGCGTGCCGAACCCTGACGGCAGGCACTGGCGCCACGGGGTACTCGTCTACGGGGGAATGCATGCGCGGGTGTTCAAGCTGCGCTCGCTGCGTCCGGAACCGGACATCAGCCTGGCCCGGCAGGGTATGGAGATCACCGGTCGTCGTCCCATCACGGGCAAGGAGACCTCGTTCCTGGAGCCTGAGCTGCACGTCCTCAGCCTCAGTGACGGCGGCTCCCGCTGGGAGGTCGCCCTGGACGACGCCGGCGACACCGCTCTGGTCGCCTGGCTGGAGTCCGCCCCCTCGACCCGTTGGGTGCGTTCACCGTTCCCGGGCGAGCGGAGGCGCGGTCTGGAACGGCGCTGAGCAGACACTCGCCAGGCACGGCGTCGGCGGTGGACCGCGTCCGGTGGCCGGCCTGCTAGCCTGTCTCCCATGCGTCTGGTGATCTGCCGTTGTGCCGTGGAATATGAGGGCCGCCTGGAAGCCTACCTGCCTGAGGCGGACCGTCTGGTGATGGTCAAGGCCGACGGGTCGGTGAGCATCCACGCCGACGACCGCGCCTACAAACCGTTGAACTGGATGACCCCGCCGTGCACGTTGCGAGAGGAGACACCCACCGGTGACGAGAAGGACGCCGGGGTCCTGGGCCTGTGGACGGTACAGAACCCCAAAGGCGAGAAGCTCACCATCCGGATCTTCGAGGTTCACTCGGACACCTCGCACGAGCTCGGGGAGGATCCGGGTCTGGTGAAGGACGGTGTCGAGGCGCACCTGCAGGAGTTGCTCGCCGAGCAGATCGAGATCCTCGGTCCCGGCTACACTCTGGTCCGTCGTGAGTACCCCACGGCGATCGGCCCGGTGGACATCCTCTCCCGCGACGATCTCGGGGTGACCGTCGCTGTGGAGATCAAGCGTCGCGGTGGCATCGACGGTGTCGAGCAACTGACGCGGTACGTCGAGCTGCTCAACCGCGATGAACTGCTGGCCCCGGTCCGCGGGGTCTTCGCCGCACAGGAGATCAAGCCACAGGCCCGGACGCTGGCCGAGGACCGTGGTTTCCGCTGCGTCACCCTGGACTACCAGGAGATGCGTGGGGCGGACTCCACCGAGCTCCGGTTGTTCTGAGCGCCGGAAGGGTCTCTACATGCCACGACACAACCGACGGGCCACCCCGGTGCCACGGGGTCGTGCCTCGCTACCCCGCGACGGTGCAACCTACTGGGGGACCAGGCGGGAACCCGGGCCGGGCCGGGCGTCGGGGGAGGACTGGTTCGTGCGGCACATGGGGGCGGGCTCGGCCGTGAAGTTCTACGTCTGTCCGGGCTGCAACCAGAGCATTCCGCCGGGCGTGGCGCACGTCGTCGCCTGGCCCGGCGGCCACCGCGGTCCGGCGGACCGACGACACTGGCATTCGGGGTGCTGGGACCGACGCTGAGGGCCGGCCCTCCCGCATCATGGACGCCGGGGGTTACAGTGGGGGACATGACTTCACCCCGTCCGGCCGGACCGGCCGCCTCCGCCCCCGACCGTTTCGCCGCCCGTGCCGTGGATCTCGGTGCCGTGAAGGAGGCGGCGGAGGCCAGAGACCGGGCGCAACGGGAGGCGGCCTCGGGGAAGCCGGTCGACCTCGCCGCCACGGTCACTCCCGAGAGCTTCGAGCAGGATCTGGTGGTCAGGTCGACCCAGGTCCCGGTGATCGTCCAGCTCGGCAGTTCGCGGGCGCCGGGGAACGACGACATGATGGAGCACTTCGGTTCCTCCGCCCTGGAGCAGGCGGCGCCGGCGTCCTGGGTCTTCCGCTACGTGGACGTGGACTCGGTCCCGGAGATTGCACAGGCCTTCGGCGTCCAGTCTGTGCCGACCGTCCTGGCACTGGCGGCGGGGCGTCCGCTGACCAGTTTCGAGGGGGTCCAGCCGCCGGAGCAGACTGACCGCTTCATCTCCGCGGTGCTGCAGGCCACCGCCGGTAGGCTCCCGGGACTGCCCTCCGCCGGTCCGGCCCCGGAGGTTGAGGAGGTTCCGACGGACCCCCGGTTCGTTGAAGCCGCCGATGCCCTGGACCATGAGGACTACGTCGGTGCCGTCGCCCTGTACGATGCCCTGATCGCCGAGCCCGGTGCACCGGCTGACGCTGTCAGCGAGGCGAAGGCGGCTCGCGCCACCGCCGTCCTGCTGGGCCGCTCTGCGGACGGTTCCGCCGATGAGGTCGACCGGATGCTGCTGGAGGGTCGTCGTCGTGAGGCCTTCGACATGCTCATCGACCGGCTGCGTGGCTCCGTCGGTGAGGAGAAGGACGCGGTGCGTACCCGTCTGCTCGGGTTGTTCTCCCTCTACGATGCGGGGGACCGGGAGGTCATCGACGCGCGTACGAGGATGGCCAGCGCCCTCTTCTGACCGGGCGTGTGGCACCATGGTGGGGTGAATGAATCCAGTCTCATATCCACCCCGGCGACCGCCGAGGCCGTCGACGAGGACCTGGTCCTCGACTTCCGCGGGGTCAGCGTCATCCGCACCGGGCGCACCCTGCTCGACCAGGTCAACTGGCAGGTGGAGGTCGATGAGCGGTGGATCGTGCTGGGTCCCAACGGGGCGGGGAAGACGACGCTGATGTCGATAGCCTCAGCGATGCTCTTCCCCACCCGGGGTACGGTGCGGATCGTGGGGGAGACGCTGGGGAAGGTCGACGTCCGTGAGTTGCGCACCGCTGTGGGACTGTCCTCGGCCGCCTTCGCGCACCGCGTCCCCGTGGAGGAGAAGGTCGTCGACCTGGTGATCTCCGCGGGCTACGACGTGCTGGGCCGGTGGCGGGAGGAGTATGACGACGGCGACCGGGGACGGGCGTTGGAGATCCTCGAGACCGTCGGTGCGCTGCACCTGGTCGACCAGCGCTGGGGGACCCTCAGTGAGGGTGAGCGCAAGCGCGTGCTCATCGCCCGTGCGCTGATGACGGATCCCGAACTGCTGCTCCTGGATGAACCCGGGGCGGGCCTGGACCTCGGCGGACGGGAGGATCTCGTAGCTCTGCTCTCGGCGATGGCCGTGGATCCGGACGCGCCGGCGATGGTCCTCGTCACCCACCATGTCGAGGAGATTCCCCCGGGATTCACCCACGGTCTCATCCTCGACGAAGGGCAGGTCGTCGCCCAGGGGCTCATCACCGACGTGATGACCTCGGAGAATCTGACCCGTGCTTACCATCAGCCCATCCAACTGCAGGTCGAGGAGGACGGACGCTACTTCGCGCGGCGTGCGACGCGGACCGGCCGGTCGCGTCACCGGCGGAACTGACTAGGGTGGGGAACATGGTTGACAGTCGGACACAGAATCCAGGTGCTGACCGGTCGGGATCGGTGGAACCACGGCACGCCTCCACGGTGATGCTCCTGCGGGACACGCTCAGTGGTCCCGAGGTGTACGTGCAGGAGCGGGCGTCCACGATGAAGTTCTGCGCCGAGATGACGGTCTTCCCCGGTGGCGGGGTAGACACCCGTGACCTTCCCGGTGATGTCGACGGTGACGGCGTGAGCTCGCCGGAGATCGGTTGGCAGGGCCCGTCCACCGACTGGTGGGCAGGCCGACTACGGACGTCCCGGGACATGGCCCGCGCCCTGGTCTGTGCTGCGGTGCGGGAGACTTTCGAGGAGACCGGCACCCTGCTGGCCGGGCACGCGGACGGTAGGACGGTGACGGACACGGCGGACTACCTGCCCTTCCGGGCCGACCTGGAGAATCACCGTCTGGCCTTCACCGACTTCATGGATCACCACGATCTGGTGCTGCGCGGGGACCTGCTGCGTCCCTGGGCGAACTGGGTGACCCCGGAGGGGCAGCCGATCCGTTACGACACCGCCTTCTTCGTCGCGTCGATGCCGGAGGGTCAGAAGGCCTACGGTGACACCCGCGAGGCGACCTCCACAGGCTGGTTCCGGCCGGGGACCCTTCTCGACGGTTGGCGGAACCGGAAGATCTACCTGATACCCCCGACCTGGTCCCAGCTGAAGATGCTGGACACTTTCCGCAGCGTCGCCGAGGTGATGGATTTCGCCGCTCAGCTGACGGTGGATCCGGTGGTCAGGGAGCCGGTCGATCTCCCGTACATGGCCGAGTACTACCTCATGGAGACCCGGATGTACGGGTACCCGGAGCGTGTCTTCGCCCCGGGCATGAAGTTCGCCGTCGACCCGGAGGATCTTCCTCCCAGCCCGTTCCGGTGAGTTTCACGGTCGCCGAGGTCCAGTGGCTGGCGGGGCACCCCGGGGCGGTGGACGCCGCAGAAGAGCTGGAGCTCACGGCGTCCTCCAGGCTCTCCGATCTGACCCGGTTGCGGCAGCTGACCGCCACCACCGGTGACCAGTCCG
Organism: uncultured Corynebacterium sp.; assembly: GCF_902782855.1. GTDB lineage: Bacteria > Actinomycetota > Actinomycetes > Mycobacteriales > Mycobacteriaceae > Corynebacterium. The sequence goes on along the minus strand of NZ_CACZOO010000209.1, from coordinate 8,317 downwards.
GTCTCGCACGGGCCCTGGCGGAGTTCGTCGCCGCCCGGCGGGCAGCGCTGCGTGGGGCGAAAGTCCCGGCGGGTCCGGACGGGACACTGCGGACCGACTGGATGGCGTGCTCGGACTCCTCCCAGCAGGCCACACCCGCCGCGGTGGCTGGGGTACGGGTGCAGCATCTGCTCGCGGTGGCGTCCGGTCGTAGCGTGGCGGACGTGACCTGTTCCGTCGGTACGGAGCTGGCGGGATTCACCGTGCCCGGCGTCCGTGAGCGTTTCGGCACGCTCGTCGGCGGCGACCTGGATGCCGCACGGTTGGCCATGGCCCGGAGGAATCTGCCGGAGATCCCGTTGGTGCGCGCGGATGCGGTCGTGCCGGCGCTGCGTGCCGACGTCATCGTCGCGGACCCGGCCCGGCGGACCGCCCGGGGACGGATCCGCGACCCGCGGGATCTGCTGCCGCCGTTGCCGGACCTGCTCTCGGTGTGGCGGGCGGCGGGGTCGGAGCTGGCGGTGAAGTGCGCTCCCGGCATCGACTACTCGGAGTGGGAGGGGCAGGTCGATGTCGTCAGTGTGGCCCCCGGTGGTCCCGGTATTCCGGGGGTCAAGGAGGCATGCCTCTACACGCCGGGTCTGGCCACGGTGGCAGGGCAGAACGGGCAGAACGGGCAGAACGGGCAGGGCCGGCGGGCGGTGGTGGTCGGTGCCGACCGTACGGTCGTGCTCACTACCGCGGACCCGGAGTCCGAGCGGGTCGCGGAGGTGGGCCGGTACATGCTGGATCCCGACGGTGCGGTGGTCCGGGCCGGGCTGGTGCGTCAGTACGCCGCGAGGCTGGGCTGGTGGCGGGTGGACCCGCACATCGCCTACCTCTCCGGTGACCGCTGGGACGATGTGGTGCGGGCTGCGCTCCTTCCCGGGCAGCGGGTCTTCGAGGTGCTGGAGACGGTGCCGGTGAAGAAGTTGAAGGCGGCTCTGGTGGCACGGGACTGTGGTTCACTGGAGATTCTGGTGCGCGGCGCCGACATCGACCCTGACGTGCTCCGGAAGAAGATGCGTTCCGGTGGTGCGTTGCGGGGAGGTTCCCCGCTGACGGTCGTGATCGCCAGGATCGGCCGGTCACCCGTGGCTGCGGTCTGCCGTCCAGTGACGTGAAAAACGGTCTCGCATGATGAAACCTTGCACCCCCGGGGGTGATGTGAGACGGACACTTTTCCGTCACCGCCCGGCAACGTTGCAGGTCACAGGATCATAAAATCGGTGATTTTGTGGCTGATAATGCTATTTTTACGTGATTGTGGGGTAGGTCACGGTCGGAAATGGGTAGACTGACCGACGATCACATCGAACCCAAGGCAGGAAGGCCAACGAATGTCGAACATCGTGGTTCTGGTCAAGCAGGTGCCGGACACCTACTCCGAGCGCAAGCTGACCGATGACGACTTCACGCTCGACCGGGAGAACAGCGACGCTATCCTGGACGAGATCAACGAGAACGCCGTCGAAGCGGCCCTGAAGCTCAAGGAAGCTGACGGCTCCCGCAACATCATCGTGCTGAGTGTGGGGCCCGCGGGCGCCACCTCCGCCCTGCGTAAGGCGCTGTCCCTCGGCGCCGACGAGGGCATCCTCGTCACCGACGACGCCCTCGCCGGTTCGGATGCCCTGGGCACCGCCTGGACCCTGTCCAATGCGCTCAACCAGGTCGAGGACATCGAGATCATCCTCGCCGGCAACTCCTCCACCGACGGTGGCTCCGGTGCTGTCCCGGGCCTGCTCTCCGAGTACCGCCAGATCCCGGCCGTCACCAACCTGCGTTCACTGAGCGTCGAGGGTGGCAAGGTCACCGGTGAGCGTGTCACCGAGGAAGGCATCTTCACCGTCGAGGCCCCGACCCCGGCGATCGTCTCCGTCACCGAGAAGGCGAACACCCCGCGCGTCCCGAACTTCAAGGGCATCATGGCGGCGAAGAAGAAGACCATCCGCGAGCTGGGCATCGCCGACATCGGTGTCGCCGCTGAGAACGTCGGCCTCGGTGTCGCTGCAACGCGCGTCACCAACTCCGCCCCCAAGCCCGCGAAGACCGCCGGTGAGATCGTCACCGACGAGGGTAACGGTGGCGTGCAGCTGGTCGAGTTCCTCGCCGCGCAGAAGCTCATCTAACTCACCCCCCACATACGGAAAGGACTACTGAAACCATGACCAACGTCCTGGTCCTCGTTGAGCACTCCGAGGGTGAGCTGAAGAACAGCACCCGCGAGCTCATCACCGCCGCCCGCGTCTTCGGCACCGTCGGTGCCGTCGTCGTCGGAGCCCCCGGCACCACCGAGAAGCTGCAGCCCGGTCTGGCCGCCGCCGGTGCCGAGAACATCTACGCAGCCGAGGCAGACTTCGCCAGCGAGTACGTCGTCACCCCGCAGGTGGACGCCGTCGCCGGTCTGGCCGCCGCCCTTCAGGTCCCGGTCGTCATCGCCGCCGGTGCCAACGGCAACGAGATCGCCGGCCGCGTCGGCGCCCGCGTCGCCTCCGGCGTCCTCTACGACGTCACGGGCATCAACGCCGACCGCTCCGCCAAGGGCTCGATCTTCGGTGGTGACTTCACCGTCGAGACCACCGCCGGTGGGGTCTCCCCGGTGTACACCCTGCGTGCCGGCGCCGTCGACCCGGAGGACAAGGCGGCCGCCGGGAGCATCCAGGCTGTCGAGCTTCCCGCCCCGGGCCCGACCGCGGTGAAGATCACCGCCTTCGCCCCGGCCGAGAAAGCCGACCGCCCCGAGCTCACCGAAGCGAAGATCGTCGTCTCCGGTGGTCGCGGTGTCGCCGGGCCCGAGGGCTTCCACGATGTCGTGGAGCCGCTCGCCGACGCCCTCGGTGCCGCTGTCGGCGCATCCCGTGCCGCTGTCGACGCCGACTTCTACCCGGGCAAGTTCCAGGTCGGCCAGACCGGTAAAACGGTCTCCCCGAACCTGTACATCGCGCTCGGTATCTCCGGTGCGATCCAGCACAAGGCCGGTATGCAGACCTCCAAGACCATCGTCGCGGTGAACAAGGACGAGGAGGCCGGCATTTTCGAGATCGCGGACTTCGGTGTCGTCGGCGACCTGTTCAAGGTCGCCCCGCAGGCCACCGAGGAACTCACCAAGCGCAAGTAGCCTGTGGCAGGTGAACACCGGTGGAACGCCGGTGACACCCCCGCGATATACTGGACGCCGAATTCCGTCTGAGTAGGTACACGGCCACCGGATCACAGGGTCCGCACCCCGACGGGGTGCGGACCCTGCGTCATTTCCCGGGGCATCCGTCGGTCACCGTGACCTCGACGCCCTCGACAGCGACCACCGACCATTTCGACCCCCTGGACAGGACCCGCCTGGTGACAACCCTGATCATTGTTCTCGCTCTCATGCTCTGCACTGTGCTCACCGTGGGAGTAGGGGACAGGATCGGTCTGCCCTGGCCCGTGCTGCTGCTGCTCGTCACCACCGCGGTCATGTTCATCCCGGGCACACCCTCGGTGGACGTGGAGCCGCACCTCATTCTGCCGCTGGCGCTTCCGCCGCTGCTGTGGGCGCTGGCCCGGCGCACGTCCTGGGGGATGTTCCGCGACCAGTGGCGGTCGATCCTCAGTCTCTCGGTGATGCTGGTCATCGTGACTGTCGCCGTCGTCGCTGGGGTGGCGATGTGGATGATCCCCGGGCTCACCCTCGTGGGTGCCCTCGCCCTGGCAGCAGCTGTCGCCCCGCCAGACCCGGTGGCGGTCGAGGCGGTCGCGGAGCCGGCGGGGATCCCCCGGCGGATCATCGGCACGCTCCAGTCCGAGGGCCTGTTCAATGACGCGGCGTCCCTGGTGATCTTCAGTGCAGCGGTCACCGCCGCCCAGTTCCACGACGACATCCACTGGCTCGAGGCCGGCGGGACCATGGTCTACAGTGCCATCGGTGCCGTCGCACTGGGGTGGGCGGTCGGCCGCTACTCCGCGAAACTCGTCGAGTGGCTCGACTCCCCTGTCGCCGGAAACGCCTTCACGTGGGTTCTCCCGTTCATCATCTACCTGGTGTGCGAGGAGATCCACATCTCCGGCGTCATCGCCGTGGTCGTCGCCGCCGTGGAACTCAGCTCGCGACTGGACGCCACCGCCGCAGACGCCCGGTTGGCCGGTTCCTCCTTCTGGGAGGTCATCGAGCTGCTGGTGACCGGGATGGCCTTCGGTCTGATGGGGATGAACGTCCGCGACTCGATCCTCGACGAGGAGGTCGAGCACCTCAAACCCGTGCTCTGGGGGCTGGTGATCTCCGTGGTCCTCATCGTGGTGCGTGGTCTGTGGATGAGCTGCCTGTACTGGCGGAACAAGCGGCGCAAGGGTGTCTACCGCGCCCCGGTACGGTGGACCGACGTGCTCCTGCTCACCTGGGCGGGGATGCGTGGTCTGGTGACCTTCGCCCTGGTGCTCTCCCTGAGCCCGGGTGACTTCCCGATGCGTGACGAGTTCACCATCGTCGCTTTCGTGGTCCTGCTGTGCACGATGGTCATCCCGGGGCTCACCCTTCCGCAGCTCACGGCCTACCTCAAGCGGAATCACGGCCTGCATGACCTCGCCGACCACGCCACCGAGGAAGCACTGGACGACGCACACCGTGCCGCCGTCGCCGTTGTCAGCCGTGAACTGTCACGGGGCACCCTGACCCCGGAGGCGGCGACGCGCATCAACGAGCGCCTCCAGGTCATCAGGTCAACCTCGGCGCTCGACGACGGTGACGACGGACTGGAGGACGCCGACGAACACGCCCGCATCCGTCGTGAGCGACGGCAGAGGGCGGCCCGTAAGGCACTGGAGATCCGCCGGGAATCCCTCAACGCCGCCCAACGCAGCCTGGCGGCGAGCAGGTACCGCAAAGGCGTGGACCCGACAGCGGTGGCGGAGAAGATGCACGAGATCGACCGTCGCCTGCTGGCGCTGCCGCACGAGGACCACTGATGGGCGATCAGCGGCGCGTCTACCTCGACCACGCGGCGTCCGCCCCGATGCGTCCGGAGGCGGCTGCGGCACTGGTGGAGACCACCGGTCTGCTCAACCCGGCCGGCCAGTACGTCTCGGGACGCGACGCGTCGCGGACGGTCGAGGACGCCCGGGAACAGATCGGCGAGCTGCTGGGCGCCGACCGGGCGGAGGTCATCTTCACCGGGTCGGGGACGGAGGCGGACAACATCGCCGTGCAGGGACTCGCCTTCGGCGCGCTGCGCACCCGCGGGGCGCGTCGGATCCATGTCTCCGCGGTCGAGCATCCGGCGGTGGGCGAGTCCGTGGACTGGTTGTGCGGGGGGCTGCCCGTGCCGGAGCCGCTGTTCGAGCGGATGGAGATCCCGGTGGACGCCGCCGGGCGGCCGCAGTCGGTGGGTCCACTCGATCCCGCCGCTGATGCGCTGGTCACCGCGATGTGGGTGAACAACGAGACCGGCAACATCACCGACCTGCCCGCGGTGCTCCGCCCTGCGGTGGCGGCAGGGGTCCCGACGCACGTGGATGCCGTCCAGGCCGTCGGTCATCTGCCGGTGGACTTCCGCGGACTCGGTGTCTCGTCACTGGCGGCGAGTGCGCACAAGTTCGGCGGACCGAAGTCCGTGGGTATCCTGTTGGCCCGCCGGGACGCCGTCATCGACACCCCGTTGCGTGGCGGCGGGCAGGAGCGGAAGTTGCGCTCCGGCACCGTCAACCCGCAGGGGGCGGCAGCCACGGCGGCGGCACTGGCTGCGGCAGTGGCGGAGATGGACGCCGAGCACGCCCGGCTCGCCGGGTACCGGGCGCGGCTGCTGGAGGTGGTGCACTCGATCCCGGACGCGGTGGTCCACACCGATGCGTCTCCGACCGGTCCAGGTGCGCTGCCCTCCCACGTCCACGTCAGTTTTCCGGGGGCGGAGGGGGACAGCCTCATCATGCTGCTCGACGTCGCTGGGGTGGACGCCTCGACCGGTTCCGCCTGCTCCTCCGGGGTGAACCGGGCCTCGCACGTGCTCACCGCGATGGGGGTGGACGTGCACACCGCCCGCGGTGCACTGCGACTGACCACCGGCCCGGCGACAACGGACACCGACATCGACCGGATCTGTGCACTGCTGCCCGGTGTGGTGGAGCAGGCCCGGGCGGCGGGGACCGCGTACTGAGCGGAGATGCCCGGCGGCGCCTCCACGGTGTAGGGTGAATGGCTGTTCTACAGGCGGTACGTCAGGAGTGTGACGGGAAGTATGCGGGTTGTCGCGGCGATGAGCGGTGGCGTTGATTCCTCGGTGGCGGCGGCGCGTGCGCTGGCCGAAGGTCACGAGGTCATCGGCGTTCACCTGGCGCTGTCGCAGTCCCCGGAGGCGGTGCGCGCCGGGTCGCGCGGCTGCTGCTCGCTGGAGGACTCCGCCGACGCCCGCCGCGTCTGCGACGCCCTCGGCATCCCGTTCTACGTCTGGGACTTCTCCGACCGGTTCAAGGCCGATGTCATCGACAACTTCGTCGAGTCCTACGAGATCGGGGAGACCCCCAACCCCTGCCTGCGCTGCAACGAGAAGATCAAGTTCGAGGCACTGCTCGACCGGTCCCTCGCCCTCGGGTTCGACGCGGTCGTCACCGGCCACTATGCCCGACTGCACGACGGCGTGATGCGTCGCGGCATCGACGACGACAAGGACCAGTCCTACGTCCTGGGTGTGCTCACCGACGAGCAGCTCGCGCACTGCCTGTTCCCGGTGGGGGACACCTGGAAGCCGCAGATCCGCGAGGAGGCCGCCGAGCTCGGTCTCGGTGTGGCCTCGAAGCCGGACAGCCACGACATCTGCTTCATCCCCGACGGGAGGACGCAGGCCTTCCTCGGCACGAGGATCGGGATGCGCCCCGGCATGGTGAAATCGGTCGAGGGGGAGACCCTGGCCGAGCATGACGGCGTCTACGGTTTCACCATCGGTCAGCGCAAGGGCCTCGGCCTGCCCGGCCCCGCCGCCGACGGGCAGCCGCGCTACGTCACCGACATCGACGCCGCCACCGGCACGGTGACTGTCGGCCGCAAGCGCGACCTGCGCACCGGGCGCATCACCGCCGACCGGCTCAAACGGCTGGACCCCGCAGTGCACGGTGGACGATTCGAGTGCGAGGTGCAGGTCCGCGCCCACGGCGGGGTTGTCCCGGCGACCGCGACGCTGACCGGCGACGCCGTGGAGCTGGAACTCCACGAGCCGCTGCAGGGGGTGGCCCGTGGCCAGGCCGCCGTGGTCTACCTTCCCGATGACGCCGGGGACATCCTCATCGGCTCCGGGACCATCAGTGCGACGGGGCCGTGGGTGGACGCGGGAGCCGTCGCTGAGCCCGGAGCGCAGTCCGCGTGACGCGTTACGCCTGGTGGGAAGACGTCCGCACCACCCACACAGATCTCCGTGCGTCCCTCGCCGCCGCCGCGCGACGCACCCGTGACGTCGACGAGGACGTCGGAGTGGTGCCACCGCTGAGCCTGCCGCGCTCAGCGGTGGACGGTGGTCTGCTCATGGAGACTGCCGCGATGGGCGTCACCGTCGGTGGCCCCTACCTGCGGTCCCACGCCCGGGGCTGGGAGGTCGCGACGGGCAGGACCCTGGACATGCGTGCCTTCCTCGGACGCCGCCACGAACTCACCGACATCATCGCCGAGGTCATGCCGGGTGCAGACCGGCTGATGGTGCACGTCACCGGCCCGTGGACCTTCGGAGCATCGGTGGAGTACCACGGTCATCCACTGTGCTTCGACCGTCCGGCGTTCCGTGATGTCGCCCTGGCGCTCGGAGAGGGCGTGCGGGAGTTCTGTGACGCGGTCGGGGCCTCGGTGGTGCACATCCATGAACGACGCTTTGCCGAGGTCACCTCCACGCTGGTCGGGGCCACCGATTTCGAGACCATGAGTGTGGACCGCGAGATCGCGGCGAATGTCGAACGGCGGTTCATCGGACAGGTGCGCGGTGGCGGCGGAGACGGCGCCGGCCGCGGGATTGTGCTGGACGCCGGGTGCATGCACCCCGAGCTGACGCTTCTGGAAGCCACCCTGGTGGTCGACCGTCTCGACGATGACGTCGCCCGGCTGATCGACGGCGGGACCCCGGTCGCGTGGCGGGTGGGTGACGGGCGCACCAGTGAAGAACTGGCGCGCACGGTGATACGGACCTGGAAGCAGTGGTCGTTTGACGGGGAGAGCCCCGAACCGCAGATCGATCTCGTCGCGTGCAGTGATGAGAGCAGTGCCGGTGAGAACGGCGTCCTCACCCCGAACGCGGCGGCGGAGCTGTCGCGGACGGTCCGTGGGGCTGCCGCGCTGCTGCACCGGAACTGA
>NZ_CACZOO010000208.1 GCF_902782855.1 uncultured Corynebacterium sp. | reverse complement strand
GTCCTCCATCGCCGCCCGCGCCTGCGGCAGGGAGTGGGTGGACAACCCCACCACCACGTCGGGACCGAGCAGGGCACGGACCTGCGGAACCGTCAGATCGTCCTGGCCGACATGGAAGACGTCGGCCCCCACCAGGGCGGCGATGTCCGCCCGGTCGTTGACGGCGAACATCTTCCCGTGCTCCTTCGCCACAGAGGCCAGGACCTCCAGTGCGGCGACCTCGTCGCAGGTGTCGATGGACTTGTCCCGCAACTGCACGATATCCACCCCACCGTCGTAGGCGGCGTGGAGGAAGTCCCGGAGATCACCCCGTTCCGTGCGCGCGGGGGTGCACAGGTAGAGCGTGGCGTCCTGCAGCTGACGCACCCGACGGGCACGAAGGTCGCGGTCGGGGGTGACGGTGAATCGGGAAAGGCTCATGTGGTGGAATGGTAGCCGTAAGCGGACTACGGGAGCCCTTGCGGCGACACGCCGAAGCAGGGCTGAGAGGACCGGGGCACCGGTCGACCGTCCACACCTGACGCGGATCATGCCGCCGGAGGAAAGGAACGCATGAGCATCAACAGCCCCGACACCGTCATCGTCGGCGCCGGAGTCGCCGGAATCACCGCCGCCTGGAACCTGCACAAGGCCGGACAGAGCGTCACAGTCGTCGACCCGGAGCCGGGGATGGGGGCCTCCCGCGCCGCCGCCGGGATGATCGCCGCGGTGAGCGAGGTAATGTACCAGCACCGCACGATGCGCACCCTGATGACCACCTCGGCCGCCCTGTATCCCCCGCTGGTCGCCGAACTCGAGGAGCTGCTCGGTCACGACGTGGGCTACCGCGGCACCGAGACCCTCGACATCGGCGCGCACCCGGCCGACCGTGACTGGTTCTCCGACCTCGCCGAGGTCCAGCGCGCCGCGGGGATGACCGTCGAGCAGATCACGACCCGGCAGGCCCGGAGGCTGGAGCCGGCGCTCTCCCCTGCGATCTCCGGAGCGTTCCTCGTCGCCGGTGACCACCAGATCAACCCGCGCAGGCTCGTGCCGGCTCTCATCGAGGCGCTGGAGCGGACCGCCACCCCGGAGGTGTCCTTCACGCTCGTCCGGCAGCGGGCCGTCGAGGTGCTCCGGGCCGCCGACACCGCCGGAGCGGTCACCGGAGTCCGGCTCGACGACGGCACGGAGGTCCACGCCGCCACCACCCTACTGTGCCCGGGAGTCTCCCTGAGCAGCATCGGCGGCCTGCCTGAGGCGGAGTGCGTGAAGCTCCGCCCGGTCCACGGCGACATCCTGCGCTCCCGACTGCGCCCCGGCCGACCCCCACTGCTGGAACGCACCGTGCGCGGCATGGTCAACGGCAAGCCGGTCTACCTCGTCCCCCGCACCGACGGCGAGATCGTCATCGGCGCGACCGAGCGGGAGGACGGGTTCGACGGCGTCGTCCTCGAGGGCGCCTACCAGCTGCTGCGGGACGCCCAGGTGCTCGTCCCCGGTGCCGCGGACCTGGAGCTCACCGAGATCCTCGCCCGCGCCCGCCCCGGCACCCCCGACGACCTGCCGTACATCGGACGCCTCGACGGCGTCGACGGGCTGGTCGTCTCCACCGGCTACTCCCGCCACGGCATCCTGCTCGCCCCGTTGGGCGGGCACCTCGCCGCCGGGCTCGTCCTCGGCACCGACGCCAGCGATATCACAGCAGAGGACGCCGCGGTCCTCACCGCCACCGACCTTCACCGATCCACAGGAGCGACAGTATGACCGTCACCGTCAACGGTGTGCCCCATGACTACGCTGACGGTGCCACCGTCGCCGACGTCGTCCTCGACATCACCGGCCACGCACCGGACGACGACCAACTCGGTGTGGCCGTCGCCCTCGACGCCGCCGTTGTCCCGCGCAGCCGCTGGGCCGCCACCCCGGTCCCCGTAGGAGCCGAGATCGAGATCATCACCGCCATGCAGGGAGGCTAGACACATGTCACTGACCATCGGTTCCACCACCGTCGAATCCCGTCTCATCATGGGTACCGGAGGTGCGACGTCGATGACTGTCCTGGAGGACGCCCTCACCGCCTCCGGCACCCAGCTCACCACCGTCGCCCTGCGCCGCTTCGACCCCGCCACCGGCACCTCCCTGTTCGGGCTGCTCAACCGGCTGGGTATCGAGGTACTGCCGAACACCGCCGGCTGCTACACCGCCCGCGACGCCCTGCTCACCGCACGGCTCGGTCGGGAAGCCCTCGGCACCAACCGGGTGAAGCTGGAGATCCTCGCTGACGACGAGACCCTGCTGCCCGATGTCGTGGAACTCGTCGACGCCACCGAGCAGCTCACCGACGACGGTTTCGAGGTCTACGCCTACACCTCCGACGACCCGGCCGTCGCCCGTTCCCTGGAGTCCGCCGGGGCGGTCGCCGTGATGCCGCTGGGGGCACCGATAGGCACGGGTCTGGGTATTCTCAACCCGCACAACATCGAACTGATCTGCACCCGCGCCACGGTCCCGGTCATCCTCGACGCCGGGGTCGGCACCGCCTCGGACGCCGCCCTGGCGATGGAGCTGGGCTGCGACGGTGTGCTCCTGGCCAGCGCGGTGACCCGCGCCCAGGATCCGACGCTGATGGCCACCGCCATGCGGGCCGCCGTGTCTGCCGGGTACCTGGCCCGCCGGGCCGGACGCATCCCGAGGCGCACCCTCGCGCAGGGCGCGTTGGCCTCCTCCCCGATGGAGGGACGCATCGCCGCGGGCACGAGCCGGGAGAGCGAGTCGCTGTGACCGCCAAGTCGCTCCCCTTCGCCCCACTGGTCGATCCGGTCGCTGAGCTGGACCGTGAGGACCTGGTGAGGTACGCCCGGCACCTCACCCTGGGACAGATCGGTCCGGAGGGGCAGCGCCGGCTGCGGGGCGCCCGCGTGCTTGTCACCGGTGCCGGCGGACTGGGCTCACCGGCCCTGCTCTACCTCGCCGCGGCCGGGGTCGGCACCATCGGCGTCATCGATGACGACGTCGTGGACGTGTCGAACCTGCAGCGCCAGGTCATCCACGGCATGAGCGATGTCGGTCGGACGAAGGTGGGGTCCGCCGCAGACGCCGTCGCCCGGATCAACCCGACGGTCACCGTGGAGCAGTACCGCACCCGCCTCACCGCGGACAACGCCGTCGACATCGTCGGCCGGTATGACCTGGTGTTGGACGGGGCGGACAACTTCGCCACCCGCTACATCGTCTCGGACGCCTGCACCCTGACGGACACCCCGTGTGTCTGGGGCTCGATCCTGCGCTTCGACGGACGGGTGTCGGTGTTCTGGAACGGTCCCGACCATGACGGCATCAGCTACCGTGACCTGCACCCGGACGCCCCCGCCCCCGGCGAGGTGCCCAGTTGCGCCGCCGGTGGCGTCATCGGCGCCCTGCCCGGAACGATCGGCTCCATCATGGTCACCGAGACGGTGAAGCTGATCACCGGGACCGGCACGCCACTGTTCGGTCGACTGCTCATCCATGACGGACTGGCGATGACCTTCCGTGAGTTGAGGATCCTGCCGGACCCGGACGCCCCCCTGGTCACCACGGTCGATGACGGGGTCGCCGACGTGTGTGCGGCACCGGCCCACCGCACGGTCAGTCCGGCGGAGCTCCAGTCGCGACTGAACGCCGGGGCGGTGCTCCTCGACGTCCGTGAACCGTGGGAGCGTGCGATCGTGTCCATCCCCGGCGCACTCGCCGTCCCCCTGGGGGATCTGCAGTCGCGTGGCGCCGGGGCCCTTCCCGCCGAAGCCCGGGGCCGGGACGTGATCTTCCACTGCAAGTCCGGACGCCGGTCGGAGACCGCGTTGGAGGCGGTGGCCGGGTACTTCGCCACCCGCGAGGAGAACGCCGCCCACCTCGACGGTGGCATCCTCGCCTGGGTCGGTGAACTGCACCCGGAGCTTCCGGTCTACTGAGCCTCACGGACGACGGTCCGGTGAGTCTGCCGGGCCCGCCACCGCACCATCGCCGCCCGGCTGATGAGCAGGCCGATCACGCCGACACCCCACACCACACCGACACCGGTCAACCAGGCCAGCCGGAAATCTCCCCAGCTGTAGTCCGCACCGTGCGAAGACGCGTCCAGCACGAACCCGACAACCTGCGAGGCGACCATCGCCGCGACGAAACCACCCATGTTGGACAGCCCGGTCGCCGTCGCCGTGAAGCGCCGGTCGACCTCCTCACGGACGGTGTCGAAACCTACGTTGGCGACCGGTGCCAGCCCGGGCACCAGAATGTTCATCGCGACCATCGCCGCGAAGCCACGCGGGGCGTCCGGCAGGAAGAACACCACCCAGCCGAGAGCGACGAGGACCGTCGCCACCATCGCGACCAGTGGACGCCGTCGTCCGGCGCGGGCGGAGATCACCCCCCACGCCGGGCCGACGAGGACGCTGACGACCATGTTCACCACCAGTACGGTGGATGCCTGCCCGTCAGTCATGCCCATGCCGAGGGTCATCAGGGGTTTGCCCCACAGCAGGGTGAACACCGCCTGACTCATCAAGGTGTAGTGGATGAAGAAGCCCAGCCAGCAGGCGGGCTGGCGCACCACGAAAGCGAGGATGCGGCCGATTGCGGGGCGCTCCCCTGCAGTGGTGCCCGGCGTCGGTTCCGGTGTGTCCCGCACCGCGAGCCAGACCAGCAGTGCGACGAGGACGCTGCTCGCCCCGAGACTGACGAACGAGGCCGCCCAGCCGTGGACGTGGAGCAGGGCGGTGAACGGTACTGCGGAGATGAACTGCCCGATATAGCCCAGCCCGCCGGTGAGCTGGGTGAACAGCGGGGTTCTCCGCATGGGTATCCAGGCAGGCAGGATGCGCATCACGGACAGGAAGGCGGTGGCGTCCGCGGATCCGATGATGACGCGCGCGACAATGGCCACAGCATAGGAGCCGGTCACACCCAGCAGGACCTGTCCGGCACCCATCAGCAGCGCACCGACGACGAGCATCCGACGGGGCCCGAACCGGTCGATGAGCATACCCATCGGGATCTGTGCGAGGGCGTAGACGCCGACCTGGACCGAGGAGAACACCGCCAGACGGGACGCGGAGATGTCGAAGTGGTCCATCGCCTCGACACCCGCGACGCCCAGGGAGGTCCGCCCCGTGATGGCGAGGACATAGGCGAGAATTCCTGCGGACCACACCATGAGGGCGCGGCCGCTCAACCTGTCGGAAGGCCGGACGGACGGGGTTCTCGGGAGGGGTGTAGCAGGCACGTCCCCCCACCTTAGTCCTGTGGTCGGACCGGCGAGCGGGGCGGAGTCCGTCAGCAGATGATCGCCGCAGTGCCACGGACCAGTACGGTCAACGCCCCGACCGCGGCGAGGGCCAGGGCCACCCGGTGCGCGACCGTACGAGGCACCCGCCGCGAGATGCGGATCCCCACCGCGATCCCGAGGAGGATCGCGACCAGGGCCGCGGGCCAGATTCCCCGGGGCTCCGCCCCGATGTCCCCTGCCCCGGAGAACCACTTGATGCTGAAACTCAGGGTCCCGGCGACGACGAACAGCGGTTGGAGCGTCGCGGCGAAGGTACGCTGCTCCCAGCGCGACGCCTGGGCATAGACGGTGAGCACCGGTCCCGCCACACCGGCCAGCGTGTTGCTGAGGCCACCGACCACGCCGGCCGACATCGCCGGGACACGCCCTGAGACGGCCGGGATGAACCGCTTCCCGACGGTGGTGACACTCAGCGCCAGGAGGATGAGTGCGCCGACGATGACCTGCAGTACCGCAGGGCTGATGACGTGGATGAGCCAGGCGCCCGGAACCGCGCCGAGCACCATCGTCGAGCCGATGACGCCGAACTTCCGCCAGTCGATGTCGCTGCGCTGGTTGATCGTCGACATCAGGCCGTTGACCGCGGCGATCGCGTTGACGACCATGATGCCCTCGACCGGCCCCATCGCCAGGCTCAGTACCGGCCCACCCAGGATCCCGACCCCGATACCGGACACCCGTTGCATGCACGACCCGATGAGGATGGTGACGAACACGAGGAGAACAAGCGCCATTCCAGGGATCTTAGCTTCCGCCCTATACCATCTTGACATGTGACTCCTCCTGCCCCCGTTGCCGCACCACCGTCGTCCGCCCTGACACCGGTCCACCATCACCGTGTCGTGGTCTGGCTCGGTTGGCTGATGGCCCACCTGATCCCGGTGGTGTGGATCGAACGGTACGACACCTCCACCGGCGACGTCCACTACTACTTCGTCGGTGTCAACGACTACGTCCCCGGGGCGATGACCGAGTATCCGGTGGTGGGCACCCTCCCGGCACGTCTGGTCAACCTGCTGCCCGGCGGGGAGGCCGCCTACATCCGTTGGTTCGTACTTGTCTGCATCCTCGCCTCGGCACTGTTCACCGCCTGGCTGCTGCATGTGGACCGCGACCCGGGGCACCGTGCCGCCTGGTTCTGGCTGCTCTTCGTGGGGCTGTCCGGTCCGGTCCTGCTCACCCGGCTGGACATCTTCCCCGCTCTGACCGTCGCCGCGTTCGCCGCCCTGCTCTTCGCCGGGTCCCGGACGGGTCGCCGCGCGGCGACCGTGGCCCTGGCTCTGGCCACCATGATGAAGCTGTGGCCCGGTGTACTGGGCGCCGCACTGGTCGGCGGCATGCGGCGGAGGTCGACGTGGGCCCGCATCCTGTGGTTCTTCGCCTCCCTGATCGTCCTCTGCGCCGCTGTCGCCGCAGTCTCGGGGACGGACGGTCTGACCACCCCCCTGGACTACCAGTCCGACCGGGGTCTGCAGATCGAGTCACTGGCCGCCACCCCGGTTATGGTGGCGGCGTCCTTCGCCGCGGACGCCGGCACAAGGTGGCAGATCAGCTACGCCGCATCGAAGAGTTTCGAGATCACCGGCCCCGGCGCCGGGGTGATGACCTCCGTCGCCTCGGTGGCGACCGTGGTGACGGTCATCGCGGCTGTGGGTTGGGCGGTCACCCGGCTGCTGCGCGACGACTGGTCGCCGATGCAGGCTCTGGCGTTCAGCGTGATGACGGTCGCCGCGGTCATCGCGACGAACAAGGTCTTCTCACCGCAGTACATCACCTGGCTGGCGCCGCTGGTCGCCGTCGCGCTGTTGGTGAGCCGACGCCGGATCGTCACGGTTCTCGCGCTGGAGGTACTGGTGACAGCGCTGCTGACGACGTGTGTCTATCCGGTCTACTACGACTGGTTGCTGGTGGTGCCGACCTCGACGATGGCCGTACTGTTCCTCGCGCTGCGTAACCTGGGGATTCTCGTGATCCTGTGCACCGCTGCATGGTGGGCGGTCACCGCGCGTCGGGAATCCGCGCCGCGATAGCCGGGAAGACCTCGAACATCAGCGGCGCCAACGGATGACCGGGGTCGTCCGGGGTGCTGTCACTGTTTCCCAGCGGTGCCCAGCGGGTCTCGGCGATCTCCGCGGCAGGAGGAGGAGTGCCCCCGGCCCATCGGGTGGTGAAGACATCGGCGACGACGGTGTGACCGGCCTCGTTGGCGGCCGGGGCCCGGTAGCGGCCGACCGGGTGGAGGGCCCCTGCCGGCAGCAGGATCCCCGTCTCTTCATGGACCTCACGGATGGCCGCCCCCAGCGCCGTCTCCCCCTCCTCAGGCTTCCCGCCGGGGAACTGGTAGAGGTCGGTACCGCGCTTGCGGACAGTCAGTACCTCGACCCGTCGTACCCCGAGGACCCGGAGGAGAGCGACGGCACTGACGCGGATCTCACGGGTCATCGAAGGGCGTCACGGATGGTCGCGACGGTCACGGCGCAGGACTCGTCGGTCATCGCGTCCCGGTAGGCGCGGCAGACGTCGGATCCGTGCTGCATCACCATCAGCAGACCTGCACTGAGCTCCTCGGAGAGAAGCTCGAGGTCCTCCTGCCCGGAGACCATCGAGCACAGGTCACGGTGCAGTCCCGCAGCGGGTCGGGGCACTGTGCCGGTAACGGTCAGTCCGGATCCGACCCCTGCCGCCAGAAGACGGACATACGCCTGGGCTGCGAGGCCGAGCAGGTCACCGTCTTCCCTGAGGCCGGCGACATGACGGCGGAAAGTGAGCATCGACGGCATCGTCACGTGCCGGTCGCGCCACCGGGCACTCGCGTGGGCCCGGTCGAGAGCGAGATTGAGTCTGCCGGTGGAGGCGGCGAGTTCCGCCCGTAACCCGGCGGGGACGACCACGCAGTCCCGCAGGATCCGCAGCCCCTCCCAGTGCTGCTCCAGCCAGGCGACACGACCGGCGAAAGGCAGCGAACCATCGGACAGTCGACGGACCACGGCCGAACGACCGAGACAGTCCACGACCGCCTCGGTGACGGCGTCGACCAGTTCAGCGGCGGCGACCACGACCGACCGGTCCCCGGACGATTCCGGGAATGCCTGCTGGGTGTTCACTGTGCCACCACCTTTCAGTTCGTCATCCTAGCCTATCCTCATCTTCCCGTGTCTGTCGCGGCCCTCACCGGAGGGAGATCATCCCCTGCTCCGCTCCAGTGCCTCGAAGACGCCCGAGTTGAAGGCGAAGGCGTCCGAGGAGGCGGAGAGGAGGCACCGCTGCTCCCCCTCCGTCAGGACCAGGGCGTCGAGGGCGGCCCGGTAGCCGTCCCGGTAGACCTTGGGCTTCGGAACATGCGGAAAATCGTAGAAGGTGAGCCCGTCCGCCGGGACGTCGTAGTGGCGTCCCATCAGACGGCCGATCACCTGGCCACCCGCCAGATCACCCAGGTACCGGGTGTAGTGGTGGGCGATCAGTGCCGGGATGTCACGGTCCCGGGCGATGCGCTGCAGTTCGGCGACATACGCGGCCGTCTCGGGGAGCGGCTCTGCGTTCACGGTGCCACCGAGGACGCTGAGATCATGGACCAGCGCAGGCCGGCGATCGAGTCTCCGGTCGGCGATGTCGGCGAGGCGGGGGTCACCCGTACACGCGTCAACGGCCTCCTCCAGCGCGGTGTAGAACAGGAGGGCCTGTTCCTGGAACGCGGTGAAAGCGGCGGCGTCCAACTCCCCGGCGAGCAGCTCCTCCATGAAGGATGAGTGCTCCGCCCTGTCATGCGCCTGGCGCGTCTCCTCGCGGAGCCGTTCCGACAGGCTCGCGGCGGGGAGAGCGGTGGTCATGATCAGTTCCTCCGTATGTACGGTCCTCGGGTGTCGTGCACCGCCGATGTTAATGAAGGGTGGCCTGACCTGACATCATACGAACGGTTGATTGGTCGGAAGACCCGCTCCCGGGGTGGGCCGGATCCACAGCTGACCCTCGATCTCACTGACACTGACCGGCCACTGGTAGACCTCCGACAGCCGCCGGGGGGTACACACCTCCCGCGGTGTCCCGGCGACGACGACCCGGCCGTCGCACAGCAGGGCCAGCCGGTCGCAGTAGCGGGCGGCCAGGTTGAGATCATGGAGGACCACGATCACCCCCCTGCCGCCGCCACCGTCGACGGCGCTCCCCGCGACCCGGCGCACGCTGTGCATGGTGCGCTCCTGATGACCGATGTCCATCGCCGCAGTCGGCTCGTCGAGCATCACGATGCGGGCCCGCTGCGCCATCACCCGGGCCAGGGCGACCCGTGCCCGCTCGCCACCGGACAGCGTGGTGACCTCCCGGTGCTGCATGTGCTCCATGCCGACCTCCGCCAGGCAGGCGTCGACGATCCCGGCGTCCTGATCCGGGTCCTTCGGCCATGCCGCCCGACCCATCTCGACGACGTCCCGAACCAGGTGCGCGAAAGAGACCGTGGTCTCCTGCAGCATGACTGCCCTGGCCCGGGCTGCTTCCCGGGCGGAGTAACCGTGGTAGTCACGACCGAGCAGCGTGACCGTACCGGTGGAGGGGTCAGTGTCCCCTGCCAGGACGGCGAGCAGTGTCGACTTGCCGGCGCCGTTCGGGCCGATGAGGCCGAGAACCTCCCCGGAGTGCAGGATGAGATCGAGTCCGTGCAGAATCTCCCGGCCACCGAGCTCGGCGGTGACCGAGTCGGCGACGAGCAGCTCCGCGTCTCCGGCGCCGGTCATGCCACACCGCCTTTTTTGAGCATGCGACGCAGGAGGATGAAGAACGTCGGGCCGCCGACCAGAGCGGTGAAGATGCCGATCGGCAGGTCCGCGTAAGCGATGAGTGTGCGTGCCGCGACATCGGCGATGAGCAGCAGCACCGCACCGCCGACCGCGCTCAGCGGGACGAGCCACCGGTTGCTCGCCCCGATGACCTGGCGCAGGATGTGCGGGACGATGAGTCCGACGAAGCCGATGATGCCGGCGTAGCTCACCGCGAGGGCCGCCAGGGCCGTCGACAGTCCGATGATCCAGACGCGCATCGCGGCGACGTTCACACCGGCATGACCTGCGGCCCGCTCCCCCAGGCTCAGCAGGTCCATCTTCCCTGCGATGACGCAGGCGGCGATGATGCACACCACCACCGGTGCAATCACTACACCGACCTGGTTCCACATCGCACCGTTGAGGGAACCCATCTGCCAGAAGATGATCTGTTCCCGCGAGGAGGTCGGGGCGAGGAAGACCATGACGGAGATCACCGCACCGGCAACCGCGTTGACCGCGATACCGGTGAGCACGAGAGTGAGGACCCTGACCTCGCCGTTGATCGAGGACAGCCGGTAGATCACCACGGTGGTCAGCACACCGGCGGCGAAGGCCAGTACCGGGGTCGTCGCCGAACCGAGGAAGGCCAGGTCGAACACGATACCTACGGCGGCCCCGACGCCGGCGCCGGAGGTGACACCGATGACGCTGGGCTCGGTCAGCGGGTTCCCGAACAGTCCCTGCAGGAGGGTACCGGCGACCGCCAGTCCCGCACCGACGAGCAGGCACAGGACGATCCGGGGCAACCGGATGTGCCACAGCACGTCGGCCCCCGTCACCGAGTTGCCGTCGGGTCCGGCCGCCAGCGCCTTGACCACCTCCCCCGGAGACAGGGTGTACTGACCGAGGACGAGGTTGACCACGACGGCCACCAGCATGAGCGCGACGAGGACGCCGAAGGTGGTCCACCGCACCGCCTTCCGGTGCTCCAGGACCGACCGGTGGTCTGCAAGCCGTTTCACGGAAGGTGAGCCTACCCCAGTAGCCACGACGCCCCGAACTCACGCACCGCACTCACTCGTCGTACTGGGCGTCCACGACTTCCTCGCCCCAGAACACCCGGTCCACGACCTTGCGGGCGCGGCGGGTCTTCTTGAGATAGTTGTCGAGGAAGCCCTGCGAGTCCGCCGGATCCCAGCCGGCGGCTGCGGCGACGTGCACCAACTGTGCACCCGGCGGCGGCAGCTGGTCGGGAACCTTCGCATTGGACAGCACCAGTGCGTTGCGGGCGTGACTGGCGGTGATCCACGCGTCCCGCAGTGTCTCGACATCGAACTCGGAGAGCAGACCGGCGGTACGGATCTCCTCGAGAAGCTCCAGGGTGGAGGTGTTGTGCAATGCCGGGATGAGGTGACAGTGCTGCAGGGTGAGCAGCTGCACCGTCCACTCGACATCGGTGAGCGCACCCCGCCCCAGCTTGGTGTGGGTGGCACGGTTCGCACCACGCGGAAGCCGCTCGGCGTCGACCCGGGCCTTCATCCGCCGCACCTCCTGGACCGTCTTCTGGTCCGCACCGCCCTGCGGGTAGCGGAAGGGGTCGATACCGTGCAGGAACCGGATGCCCAGGTCCTTGTCGCCGGCGACCCACGTCGCCCGCAGCAGAGCCTGGTACTCCCAGGTCTCGCCCCAACGTTCGTAGTAGGCGAGGTAGGACTCCAGCGTACGGACCGCCGGGCCACTGCGTCCCTCCGGGCGCAGATCCAGGTCCACCTCCAGCGGCGGATCGGTCGAGGGTTTGGCGAGCCGGGACCGCAGCCGGTCGGCGATACCGACGGCCCAGTTCACGGCGTCACCGGTGGTGACCGGGTCACCACCGTCCGACACCGGCTCACAGACGAAGAGGACGTCCGCGTCGGAGCGGTAGCTCAGCTCCGCACCACCGAGACGTCCCATGCCGATCACGGTGATGACGGCCGGCGCGTTGCGGTGGTGGGCGTCCTCCCAGGCACGGATCTCCGCCGACAGTGCGGCCTCCAGCACCGCATCCCACACCCACGACAGGGACCGTGCGACCTCCGGCAGTTCCATCATGCCGAGCAGATCGGCGGCGGCGACGCGCGCCAGTTCGGTCCGGCGCAGCGAACGCGCCGCGGCGATGGCCTTGTCAGGGTCCGCGTAGCGGCCGGCGGCGGCGACCAGCGAGTGGCTGATCACCGAGGAATCCTTCTCAAGCAGCTTCGGCTTCGTCGCACCGTCGGAGAGGAGCTTCACTGTGTCGGGGGCGGCGAGGAAGAGGTCGGACACATAGGGTGAGGTCCCCAGGATCTTCATCAGCCGCTGGCCGACGATGTTCTCGTCGCGCAGCAGCCGCAGGAACCACGACCGGTCGGACGCCGCCTCCGACAGCTTCCGGTAGGCCAGCAGCCCGGCGTCGGGGTCCACGGTCTCCGAGAGCCACTCCATGAGAGACGGCAGGATGACCGCCTGGACCCGGGCGCGGCGGGTACCGCCGGACGCCAGCGCGGAGAGGTGGTCCATCGCCCGGTCCGGGTAGCGGTAGCCCAGGGCGGCGAGCTGACGCTGCGCCGCCTCCGGGGTGAGCCGCAGCTCGTCGACACTCATCTCGACCACGGACGTCAGCAGCGGGCGGTAGAAGAGCTTGTTGTGCAGCTGGCGGATCTGCCGGCCGGTGGCCCGGACCCTGGCCTCCAGTTCCTCGGCGAGGGTGCGGGTGCCCTCGGCGACCAGTCCCGAGGTGCGCGCCAACCAGGTCCGCGCCGCCCGGTCGGACACCTCCGGCAGCAGATG
>NZ_CACZOO010000207.1 GCF_902782855.1 uncultured Corynebacterium sp. | reverse complement strand
GGGCGCACACCGTCGGCGGACATGAGTTCATCGAAGGTACCCTCACGGACCGGGTACGGAACTGGAGTTTCCGTCACGGGGATGAAGATAACCCCGACGCGACAAATGTTCATCCGGAAAAATTAACATCCCGGACACATTCACTTCTGCCCGGGTACCTGCCCGAACACCTGCCCGGCGACCCGGGCGAACTGTTCCCTGTCCAGGGCCCCGGCCCCGGCGGGCACACAGCCGAGCAGCGGGACGCCGGTGACCGTCGGCAGTTCCGCCACATTCAGACCGGTCGCCAGGTCCGGGTCCGCCGGCAGACTGCCCCCGACCAGGCCGAGCACACGGACCCCGTGGTCCAGGGCGCAGCGCACAGTCAGTTCCGCGGCGTTGAGCGAACCCAGGCCCAGCGTGGTGACCACGATGACCGGAGCGTCCAGTTCCACGGCGAGGTCTGCCAGTGTCCAGTTCTCCCCCAGCCGGACGAGAATCCCGCCGGCGCCCTCGACGATCAGGACCCGCTCCGGGGCGGCGGCGTCGAGCGTCCGGAGCCGGGACGCGACCTCGTGGAGGCCGGCTGCGGGCATCCCGGCCCGGCGCGCGGACAGGTCCGGAGCCAGCGGCTCGGGGTACCGGTGGAACTCGTGGAGGTCGGTGATGCCGGTGAGCCGGTGCACGGTGGCCAGATCACCGTGGTCGGCGGGGCCCCCGGGCTCCCCGGTCTGGACGGGTTTGACCACACCGACGCGCCGGCCGTGGCGCCCCAGTGCCGCGGCGAGGGCTGCGGTGGCCACGGTCTTGCCGACGTCGGTACCGGTCCCGGTGACGAGGACGATCATGCGCGCGCCTCCGCCCGGTCGGTGGTGTCCGACGTGACTGCGGCACCGACGGTGGCACCGACGGTGGCACCGACGGTGGCAGAGACGGTGGCAGAGACTGCGGCACGGACCGCCGCACAGATCGTGGCGACCTCGGCGGTGGTGCTGATGAACGGCGGCATGACGTAGAGGAGGCGTCCGAAGGGTCGCAGCCACACCCCGTGTGCCACTGCGGCGTCGGTGGCCGCGGTCATGGCGGCATCGTCGAGGGGCCGGTGGAGTTCTACGACGCCGACCGCCCCGAGGATGCGGACGTCGGCGACGGCGTCCCGGCCCGCGAGGGGTGCGAGGCCATGCTCCAGTTCCGCGGCGATCCGTGGGACGGTCTCCCGCCAGTAGCCGGAGGCGACGAGGTCGAGGGAGGCGACAGCGACCGCGCAGGCCATGGGGTTGGCCATGAAGGTCGGCCCGTGCATCAGCGCCCCGCCGCCGGCCGGGGAACTCACCGCCCTGGCGACCGCCCGGGTGGTGAGGGTGGCGGCCAGGGTCATCACTCCACCGGTCAGCGCCTTGCCGACGCAGAGGATGTCGGGGGTCACTCCGGCGGCGGCGGTGGTGAACAGGTCACCGGTGCGGCCGAAACCGGTGGCGATCTCGTCGGCGATGAGCAGGACGCCGTGGGCATCGCAGAGCTCCCGGACCCCGGCGACGAGCGCGTGGTCGTGGAAACGCATCCCGCCGGCGCCCTGGACGACCGGTTCGATGATCACCGCAGCGACGGTGTCGTCAATGAGACGCTCAAAGACGTGCAGGTAGTCGGCAATCTCCCGGTCACTGCTGCCTCGCACCGGCGGGGCGGGCGCGAAGAGCTGATCGGTGAGGGTCCCGGCCCACAGGGAGTGCATGCCGTCGTCAGGGTCGCACACCGACATCGCCCCGAAGGTGTCGCCGTGGTAGCCGGAGCGCCAGGTCAGCAAGCGGGTGCGTTCCGGACGACCGGATCCCCGCTGGGCCTGCAGGGCGGCCTTGATCGCGACTTCGACGGCCACGGACCCGGAATCGGAGTAGAACACCGCATCGAGGGCGTCGGTCCCGAAGGCGTCGGCGGTGAGGGCCAGGAGACGGTCGGTGAGATCGACGGCGGGCTGGTGGGTCAGGCCACCGAACATGACGTGAGGCAGGATGTCGAGCTGACGGTGGGCGGCATTGACGAGGTTCCGGTGCCGGTGCCCGTGGGCGGCGGCCCACCAGGAGCTCATGGCGTCGATGAGCACGCGGCCGTCGTCGAGGGTGAGGTACACCCCGTCGGCGCTGGTGACGGGGAGGTTGTCGCGGGGGCCGGGTAACGGCGAGTAGGGGTGCCAGATATGGCGCGCGTCAGTGTCGGTGGATGTCTGGGTCGGGGTCGGGGTCGGGGTCGGGGTCGGGGTGGCCATGGACACTATGGTCATCCAAACTTGAACAATGTTCAAATCGGTGCTTGAGTTCACCGGGTGACATCCATTGAACACCGTACAAGTCCGCGTTCCGACCAGCACCCCGACCCGGTCGCAACCCCCGCCACCGCAATCACCGCCGTCGCCGGCATCGAGATGTGGGAACGCTTCAGCTTCTACGGAATGCAGGCCATCCTCGTCTACTTCCTCTACCACTCCACCGACCTCGGCGGACTGGGCATGAACCACACCACCGCCACCGCCGTCATCGGCGCCTACGGAGCCGCCGTCTACCTGTGCACCATCGCCGGCGGCTGGGCCGCCGACTGCGTCCTCGGCGCCGAACGCACCCTCGTCGGCGGCGCGGTCCTGCTCGTCGCCGGACACCTCACCATGGGACTCGTCGGCGGCATCCCCGGCACCGTGACCGGACTCGCCCTCATCGCCCTCGGCTCCGGCGCACTGAAGGCCTCCGCCGTCGCCGTCCTCGGCAGATGCCTCCGCGGACAGCCCGGCACCCGTCGGACAGACACCGGATTCCTCACTTTCTACCTCGGCATCAACATCGGCGCCTTCTTCGGCCCCATACTCACCGGCTGGCTCCAGCAGCACCACGGCTTCCGGGCCGGCTTCTCCGCAGCCGCAGTCCTCATGCTCCTCGGACTGGTCATGTACCTCGCCCTGCGCCGCCGCTACCTCTCCACACTCACCGCAGACACCCGCCGGGCCGTCCTCTCCCCCGGTCAACCCGCCGACCGACGCAGCGTCCTCACGGTGGTCCCAGCTGTGGTCACCGCAGTCCTCACCGTCGCGGTCCTGGCCGCCACCGGCGTGATCGGGGTGGACGCCCTGGCCGACGGCATGCTCGTCGCCGTGGTCCTGGTCGCCGTCGCCACCTTCGTCAGCATGCTCACCGCGCCGGGCGTCACCGGGACGGAGCGGGGCAACATCCGTGCCTTCATCCCCCTGTTCATCGGCTCCTCGGTGTTCTGGGCGATGCTGAACCAGAATTTCGGGGTCCTCGCGGTGTACTCCGACCTGCGGCTGGACCGCACCCTGTTCGGCTGGGAGATGCCCGCGGCGTGGACCCAGTCCCTCAACCCGGTGTTCCTGCTCATCGCCATCCCGGCCACCGGGTGGGTGTGGTCACGGCGCCGTGCCTCCCGGTCCGACGCGTCCCCGGTGTCCCCGGCGCGTCGGATGTCGGCAGGTGTGGCGATGGCGGGGGTAGGCATGCTGGTCTTCGTCCCCTTCGCCGATGGCGGGGAGAGCTCGACGCCCCTGCTGGTGCTCGTCGCCGCGATCCTGCTGATCACCCTCGGGGAGATCAATGTCGGACCGGTGGGCATGGCGGCCGCCGGTGAGCTCGCCCCGGCCCGGTTCGCCACCCGGTTCTCTGCGCTGTACTTCCTGTCCATGGCGGTGGGGACGGCGGCGGCCGGCGTCCTGTCCGGGTTCTACTCCCCCGGTGATCCGGCTGCCGAGCGGATCTACTTCTGCGGGTGCGCTGCGGTGGCGGTGGTCACCGCTGTGGTGCTGCGGGCAACCGCAGCGTCGAGTTCGGCGTCCCGCCCCTGAGGCCGGAAACAGCCGGCCCCGTGGCGGATCCGGTAGTACACCAGGCAGATCACGGTGAAGGGGACGCCGATGGTCAGGGCCTGGCGCTGGTCTGCGTCGAACCCCACTCCGATCAGGGACGCCACCAGGGCGATCATCGAGATCCAGGCCAGCCAACGGGAGGCCGGCGCCCGGTAGTGCAGTCCGGCGACTTCTCCCCCGGCGGCGGCGAAACGGCGGCGGAAAGACAGCTGGGACGCCGCGATCGCGATCCACACCGCCACCACTGCGAACCCGGCGATGGACACGAGGATCATGTACAGGCTGCCCGGCGCGATCTCACTCGACAGCAGGGAGGCCACCCCGCCGACCATCGACACGCACAGGGCGAGCATGGGGATACCCCGCGTCGTGGTGCGGGCGAAGGCCTTCGGTGCCTGTCCCTCGGCCGCCATGGAGTGCAGCATGCGGGTGCAGGAGAACAGGCCGGAGTTCCCGGCGGAGAGCAGGGCGGCGATGATGACGAAGTTCATCACGTCGCCCATCCCGGAGATCCCGGCGATGTCGAAGACGGTGACGAAAGGGGATTCGTCGAGACCGGCGTCCTCGTAGGGCACCAGCGCTGCGATGACGAGGATCGCTCCGACGAAGAACACGGTCAGCCGGAGCACGGCGGTGCGGATCGCCTTCGGGATGACATTCTCCGGGTTCTTCGCCTCCCCGGCGGCCACACCGATGAGTTCGGTGCCGGAGAAGGCGTAGAACACGCCGAGGGTGACCACGAGCATGCTGCCGAGGCCCTCCGGGAACAGACCGTGGCCGGTGCCGAAGTTGGTGAGCCAGGGGGTGGGTCCGTCGGCGGCGGGGTTGATGCCGACGATCGTCGCGGCACCCACGATGATCAGCGCGAGCACGGCGACGACCTTGATCAGGGAGAGCCAGAACTCGGTCTCGCCGAAGACCCGGGCGGAGACGGCGTTGAGGGTGAACAGCAGGACGCCGAAGACCACGCACCACACCCACACGTCGATGCCGGGGAACCAGCGTTGCATGAGAATGCCGGACGCGGTGAACTCGCTGCCGAGTGCCACCGCCCAGCACAACCAGTACAGCCAGGCGGTCGCGAATCCCCAGGCCGGGCCGAGGTTGCGGGTGGCGTAGATGTGGAAGCCGCCGGAGACCGGGTAGACCACGGCGAGTTCGCCGAGGCAGCACATCACCATCCAGGCGATCAGCGCGCCGAGGACGTAGGCGAGGACCGCACCGAGCGGTCCCGCCTCGCCGATGGTGTAGCCGGAGGAGACGAACAGGCCGGATCCGATGACGCCGCCGAGGGCGATCATCACCAGGTGACGCTGCTCCATGGTGCGCTGCAGGCCGGTGTGTTCGGTGCCGGTCGCGGCGTCCGTTGCGGTGTCCGTGGTTGTGGTGGTGCCGGTCGTCCCGGCGGAGTCAGACATGGGGGTCAGCCTATACTCGCAAGGATGACCGATAAGCACGCCCCTTCCCTGCCCACCATCCTCGACCAGCGTGCCGTCATCCTCGACGGCGGTCTGGGCACCCGCCTGGAGGACCGCGGCAACGACGTCACCGGAGCGCTGTGGTCCGCCCAGATTCTCAGGGACGACCCGGACGAGGTCCGGGACGTCCACGCCGACTTCTTCGCCGCCGGCGCGGAGGTCGCCACCGCCTGCTCCTACGAGGTGACCGTCGACGGCCTGGTCGCCACCGGCATGTCCCGGGAGAATGCGGTGGTCGAGGCCGAAAAGCTACTGCGCCGGGCAGTGTCGGTGGCCCGGGAGGCGGCGTCCGCTGCTGCGGAGACCGCCGGTGAGCCGCGCTGGGTCGCCGCCTCGGTCGGCCCGTACGGTGCGGGCCCGGGTGAGGGCACCGAGTACGACGGCGCCTACGGGCTGACCGTCGACGAGCTGGCTGACTGGCACCGCGACCGGATCGGCGTTCTCGCCTCGGCGGGCGCCGACGTACTGATCGCCGAGACCGTGCCCTCGGTCCGGGAGATCGAGGCGCTGGCCCGCGAGTTCACCGCCGCTCGCGTGGACGCCCTGCTCAGTGTGACGGTGCTGCCCCGCACCCCGGGGACACTGGCCGACGGAGTGACGCTCAGTGACGGGACCGAGCTGTCGGAGGTCGCCCGGATCGTCGCGGAGACCCCGGCGTTCCGCACTGTCGGCGTGAACTGCGTCAGCGCGGACGCCGCCCTGGCCGCGGTCCGGGAGCTGGGTGCGGGGCTGGCGGCGGCGGGACGACCGCTGCCCCTGTCGGTGTACCCGAACAGCGGTGAGCTGTGGGACCACGTCAACCGATGCTGGCTGCCGCGCACCGCGGAGGGAACCACCAGTCTGATCGACGCCGTCCCGGATTTCCTCGACGCCGGCGTCCGTCTCATCGGCGGCTGCTGCCGTGTCACGCCGCGCGAGATCACCGCGATCGCGCAGGCGGTGCGCGGGTAGTAGGAGCCGGGGCGACGCTAGCCACTCTGTTCTGACCGATCCGTGAAAGCGAGCACGGATCTGCCGAACGGGCCGGTTCACGGAATCCGTGCTCGACTTCACGGATGTACCCCGCTCAGCGGATCCTGTCCGCGCCGGGTCTCAGTCCGCGAGCTTCTCGATGGTCGGCGTGATCTCGCCGAGGAACCACTGCAGGGACAGCACGCCCGGCCGGTCGAAGGCGTACTTGATCGGTGGGGTGGTGAACATCAGGTTCCCTTTCTTCACCGCCGGCAGGTTCGCGAACGCCGGGGTGTTCTCCAGGATCTCCGGGCCGTCGTCACCGGTGGCCCAGATGACGATGAGGTCGGCATCCGCGCCCTGCGCGTTCTCCATGGACAGAGCCGTCTTCTCCCGCATTCCGGCAGTGGGTTGCATGCCGAAGAGTTCGAAGACCTCCGGACCGCCGGGATTGAACTTCTCGCCGGTGAACTGGTAGTAGCTGACCGTCTTGTCCTCGATACCGGGCACCTTCTTCCCCGCTGCCTTGTACGCGTCCTCGGTCTCGGCGATGAGTTCCTCGGCCTTGTCCGTGGCACCGAAGGCGGCGGCAGTGGCGAGCAGTCGGTCCTGCCAGGATCCTTTGCCCTCCATATCGGGGATGAGGGTGGGCGCGACGGCGGAGAGTTTGCCGTAGGCGTCCTGATCCTGGGCGTTGTAGGTACCGCCGACGATGAGGTCGGGGTCGAGGTTCGCGACGGTCTCGACGTTCGCCTCGTACATCGGGGCGATGTCAGCGTCTGCGGCATCCTTGATATCGGACGCCAACCACGGCATCTCGGCATCGACCTTCGCTGGATCGGTGGCGACACCGACCGGGGTGATCCCCAGGGCGACAAGATCGTCCGCGGCGGAGTAGTCGAGAGCGACGACGCGCTCCGGGCGACTGTCGAGGGTGATGTCGCCGTATTTGGTGCTCACGGTGAGCGGGTAGCTGGCGTTCTCCGCGGTCGCGGACTCAGTGGAGGAAGCGGTGGAGGACGCGGCGCCGTCGGACGCCGTTCCGGACGCTGCGCTGGTGTCTGCGGCGCCGTCCGAGTCATCGGAACTGCAGGCTACAAGGGAGACCGCGACGGTGGTGGCGAGGAGGAGACCAGCGGTGCGGCTGAGATTTCGGTTCATGTGTGACGTCCTACTGATAGGCGAGTTTGTCAAGGGGCGGAGTGAGTTCGCTCAGGATCCATCTGAGGGAGAGAGGCCCCGGCTCATTCACTGCAGTAGCCCCCGCAGTGTCCAGATAGGCGACGGCACCGCTCTTCACGGCCGGGAGATTCTGGAATGCCGGGTCGCTGCTCAACGCGGCCTTCGCGTCATCACTCCGGGCAAAAACGATCAGGAGATCAGCATCCAGTTCTCCGGCGTTTTCACGGGAGAGGACGGATCCGGTCCTGGTTCCCTGCTGGCTTTTTGCGGGGGAGATTCCGAAGAGCTCGAAAGATGCCCCGTTCCCGAACGTGAACTTCTCCCCGGTGAAGGCGACCCAGTTGTAGGTTTTGTCTCCGATGTCCGGCACAGCTGATCCGGCAGTCCGGAACTCTTTCGTGACAGCCCGGATAAGAGATTCTGCACCATCCATCTCATCGACTGCAGCAGCAGTCGAGCGGAGCCGCTCATCCCAGTCGATGTTGTTCTCCTCAGAGTCGGGGAGAACAGTGGGGGCGATGTCGTTAACCTGGTTAAAATCATCCTGATCGGAAAAATTGTAGCTCTTCCCGACGATCAGATCAGGCTTCAGTCCTGCAATCGCTTCCGGCGCTGCTTTTCTTTCCGGAGCAAGGTCAGGATCAGTGAGCCCTTCGAGCTGTTCCGCGATCCAGGGTGTGGTTTTTTCCAGGCTCTCCGGCGTGGATGCCACCGCGATCGGAGTGATGCCGAGAGCGACAAGTTCTTCAGCCGAGGACAGACTGAGAGCTACGATACGCTCGGGTTCCGACGGAATAGTCACCTCGCCGAACCGCGTGGATACCGTGTGCGGATAGTAGCCGGCAGAGGAAGCAGAACCGGCTCCGGAGGCGGTGTCGTCAGAGTCATCGGAGCTGCAGGCGGCGAGGGAGACAGCGACAGCCGTCCCCAGGATCAACGCCGAGACTCGGCGCAACGGGTTTCTCATCATCATCCTCATGTGAAGTGGTCAGGTCGGGGACAATAGTAGGGAGTGCTAACCTTCCTTATTGTCCCGAACAGACGCTTGCTTCCCACTTCCGACAAGCCGAGGAGTATGCCCGTGATCGCCCACCGTCACCCCACAGCAGCAGGTGCCGGTTACGCGCAACTGCAGTCCAGAGACGCTTTCCCGCCCTGCTGGCTCGGCGAAATCACCGTCCACAGCCGCCACCACGTGTTCTGGGTGACCACCGGGAAGGCACAGGCGGGCGTCAACGGGGTTCGCTTCACTCTGGGCGCAGGCCAGGCCATCTGGTTCCCCGCCGGGGCCACCGTCACCTCAATCGAGACCACCCCGGGCACTGTCGCCACCTCCGCACTCGTCCCACCGGACAGGCTGATCTGCCAACCCACCTGGTTGACGGTCGTCGACCTCTCCGCCAGTGACACCGACGTCCTGGCCCGGCAGTTCACCCGGTGGCGCATGCCCTTCCTTACGAACACCACCTCCGCATCACCGGTCGAAGCCACCGATGTATCGGCCCCGGACAGTCCTCCGATCCCCCGTTCCCGGCTGCTCCGCGACTTAGCCGAGACCGTGCTGCAGAACCCCGGCGACGACACCAGTCTGGAGGGCTGGGCAGCACGTCTCGGACTGTGTACCCGGCAGCTCACCCGTCGGTTCCAGGCTGAGACGGGAATGAGCTACCGTAACTGGCGCACCCTGGTGCGGGTCGACCGGGCGAGCCATCTGCTCCGTCACGGTGACAGCGTCACCCGCAGTGCCACCGCCGTCGGGTTCGCGACCGTCCCCGCCTTCGTCCGGGCATTCGACCGGCGGTTCGGTGTCACACCAGGGGTCTGGGCCGCCCGGGTCTGCCGTCCTGTACCCGCGTCGGCAACCACCACCGACCATCGCGTGGTCACAGACTGCCTCGGTGGTCTGCCGGCGATCCACACCATGCCCCGGATCAACCGGTTCCACATCCTGATCTGGCTCAGTACAGGTACCGGAAGGCTTGACCTCGGCGACAAGCAGATCCCCTTGACCGCCGGCGACACCACCTGGATCCCCGCCGGCGTGTGGCATGTCATCCATCTCGACGAAGGGGGTGTCTTCATCCCTGTCGGCGAGCTTCCGGGCACCGTGCCGATGCGTCGCCACCACATGACGGTGACCCGGATCACGAAGGAGCTGGAACCGAACCTCATGTACCGGGCGGGGCTCTGCTACACACACCTACTCCCCTGGCCCCATGACCGGAACGACCCGGCGAACATGACCGACCTGCTTCCGCCGGGCGTCACCCCGTTCGCCCGCCCGGACGCCGCGGTCAATGCGATCCTCAACGCCGACCTCGCAACTGGTCCCCGCACCCTGACGCAGTGGAGCGAGAAGCTCGGGATCCCACTGGGCCGGCTGTCCGAGCGGTTCCGGAAGGAGACCGGACAGACTTTCACCCTGTGGCAGACAGATCTGCGGATGAACTCGGCGCGCTACAGGCTGTCGGAACCAGGGATCCCGATCTCCCAGATCGCTGCGGAGGTCGGCTACCCACACGTCTCCGGCTTCACCCGCGCATTCTCCGCCCGCCACGGGATGACACCCACCGAGTTCCGGAAGCAGTACGCGCAGCCGATCATCTACGAGGAGGTCACGGGGTAGCGCCTACCACCACTGTTTTCGATGCCATCTGTTCGTCGAAGATCCTCGGGGCAGAGCGGCTGTCACCTATTGCCTCGGTCTCCGACAGTGCACCTGGGGCCACCTGGTCACCGGAGATCCAACCACAGAGAATCTGTCGGCCACGTACTTCGTCGCCTGCTGACAGCGATTGCTCCACCCGCGTCATCGATGTGGCGACGATGACGACCTTCTCCTCCTCGGTCCGGTAGTCCTTCTTGTTCTGACCTGCTCAGTTCCCGATTCACCTCGTCTGCGGACACGCTGCAACCCCCTATCAAGAATCTGTCCGTTACGAACATTGCCTAACCTCATGCATGAGTAATGTGCCGCCGCATGACGCTACTTTTTCACCTGTCCCGAATCGCCCGCACCGCCCTCACTGCCGGAACCACCCTGGCACTGAGCATCGGTCTCGCCGCATGCAGCTCCGGTGATTCTGGCGGTGACTCCTCGGCATCCGCCACCGATAGTGCCTCCACCCTCATGCCCGCAGGAGAAGGCACCACCTCTTACCCGGCGCGCGTCGAGACCCCGCTGGGCACCGCCGAACTCACCGAACGGCCAGAGAAGATCGTGACTTACGGCGGAGTCACCACCGAACTCGCCCTGTCCCTGGGGATCACCCCGTCTGCAGCCAACGATTGGTCGAGCACCCGCAGCTTCCTGGCGGACTACGGTGCCGAGCAGATCGGGACCATCCTCGAACCCACCGACGGTCAGGTCCCGGTCGAGGCCATCGCCGCGCTCGATCCGGATCTCATCATCTATTCCGGCGGGCAGGATGCCGACAAGACCTACACGCAGTTGGCAGCCATCGCCCCGACGATGGGGTACGGGGCTGCGTCCACGGACAAGGGACGCCCCTGGTCGGACCAGCTCGCTGATCTGGGCACAGCCACTGACCTGCAGGATGCCGCAGACACCGTCCAGCAGGACCGGGACGACGTTCTCGCCACGGTCAGGGAGGAACACCCGGAATACACCGGGCACACCGCCACATTCATCTCCGACAAGGGCGGGTCGATCTACTTCGAGACCTACGGCGGCGGCCCTGGCGAGAGTTTCTTCACGGACCTCGGATTCGATACCCTGCCCAGTGCCGGACGGTACAGTGCGAACACGAAGCTCAGCGAAGAGAACATCGCTGATGTGGAGGCGGACGTCATCTTCGTCTACGACCCGTCGGACGGCATCCCCACGCTGAAGGCGAACCAGACATTCACCGCATTCCCCGCGTACAAGGAAGGCCGGGTGTTCGCATTGCCGGCTGGACATCAGAAGGACGGCGAAGAACAAACGGACGAGGAGAAGCTCGGCACGACCATGGCCGTCGGACTATCCTCCCCCGCTCCACTGACCGAGCAGTGGATCGCCGAGCAGGTCGTTGACCAGATCGGGGATTCACTGAAGTAACGTCACCAGGTCACTCCACCACCTCGAAAATCTCCCGCTTCCGGTACTGACGCTGGTAGCGTCCGGGTGTCATCCCGACCCGGTCCTTGAAGACCCGGACGAACGCCGCCGAGGAACCGTACCCCACGGCGGACGCCACCTCGATGACCCTCCGGTCAGGATTCGTCAGCAGTCGGCGTGCCACGGTCATCCGCCGGTCGACGATCCAGTCCCGGTACGGCTGCCCGGTGACCTCCTCGAAACGACGGGACAGGATCTCCGTCCGCATCCCGAAACGCTCGGCCCAGTCATGCAGAGTCCGTTGGACGCTGAGGTCACCGGTGATGATCTCGACCACCGGGTTCTGCCGCTTTCGCTGGTGCGCGGCCCGCAGCTGCACCACCGTGGGGACCAGATCGTCCATGACACCTGCGATCATCGGGTAAGGCTTGAGTCTCGTGAAGCTCACGCACGCCCGGTACAACACGGACGAGTGGTCAGCCTCGGTGACCGGGATCGAAACCATGTGTCTGCGGTGCAGCGGGACACTCACCGACAGTGTCCCGACCGGCACGACGACCGTCCCTGGCACAGTCTCAAGCTGGTGCCAGACCCCTGCGGGTAGCCACAGCAGATTCCTCGCGGGAAGATTGATCTGCTGCCCCTGCAGGACCACCCGGCAGAAGCCCCGGAGCACACCGATGCACACATGGAACTCATTGATGTTCGGCCGCATCCGGTCGGCGGGGATCAGCAGATCCAGGTCCGGAGAACTCGGTTGATTCTGCGGTACACAGGTTCCTTCTCCGGCACTGCAGACCTCACTCAATGTGGTTCTGGTCTGCCGTCGGAAGGCGTGGGACAGAGCCGCCGTTCCCGAGTATCCGAGGTCGTGGGCGATCCGCCCGATCGGTGTACCCAAGGCCACCTGCTCTGCTGCAACAGCGACCTTCAACGCCACCCGCCAGGACGACAAGGACAGACCGGTCTCCACACGGAACGCCCTGGTCAACTGGCGTTCGCTGAGCCCCACCCCGGTAGCCCACTGCTCCCTACTCCGGGGATCTCCCGGATCCGCAAGGAGCTGCTGCGCGACCGCCACCGCGGCTGCACTCACCGGCATCCGGGGCCGTTCGACAGCTCCGGTACGGCCGCCGAAGAAGGACTCCCGGAGTGCTGTCGCCATGCCGCCGGTCAGTTTCTCTCCGTCCCATGCCGGCATCTTCCACCTGCCGAAAAGATGGATCAGTAGTGTGCACAGTTCCGGGCTGATCTTCCGGTGAACCACACCGTTGCCGGTCTCGGGGAAGGTGTCGGTGGGCAGGAGCACAGTGAACGCCACCGTCCCTGCCTCGGTACTGATCTGGTCAACAGCGATGCCTCCCGGCAGCCACAGTGCGTCAAGGGCCTCCAGTTGGAAGACCTCGCCATCCACCATCGCGGTCGCGCTGCCGCACACGACCCAGAACACGTGATGCTCACTGTGCACGGTGACGGTCCCCAGGCAGCACCCGGGCATCAAAGCTACCGCGGCTGCAGTCTCAATCACCTGTGCCACTACGCATCCTCCGGTCAATATCTTGTCCTCAGTGGACAACTGTTTAGCTGAGCCGACCCTACCTTCGTCTTGTTCCCCGTATGAACACGACCCCGAAGGACCTGACGTTCCATGACCCCCACACCCACGGAGCAGGCGCACTCACCGCACCTGCTCCGCCGACTCCTCGCCGTGATCTTCGGCCTGGCGCTCGTCGGCGGACTGACCACCGCCTGCAGCTCTAGCGGAT
>NZ_CACZOO010000206.1 GCF_902782855.1 uncultured Corynebacterium sp. | reverse complement strand
TCACCGGCCACCTCGAGGCGCTCGACTCGACCCTCGCGGCGGCGGCGCTGCGCGACTTCGCCGATGTGCTGACCAACTGGTACGTCCGCCGCTCGCGCGACCGCTTCTGGCAGGGCGTCGACGCCGAGGGCCGCGGCACGGAGGCGTTCGACACGCTCTTCACCGTGCTCGAGACCGTCTGCCGGGTCGCCGCGCCGCTGCTCCCGCTGATGACCGAGGAGATCTGGCAGGGCCTGACCGGCGGGCGCAGCGTACACCTGGCCGACTGGCCCGATGCCGCCGAGTTCCCGTCGGATGCCGGTCTCGTCGCGGCGATGGACGAGGTCCGCAGCGTCTGTTCGGCGGCGTCCTCACTGCGCAAGGCGAACAAGCTGCGCAACCGGTTGCCGCTGCAACGCCTCACCGTCGCCCTGCCGTCCTCGGCGCATCTCGCCGAGTTCGCCGACATCATCCGCGACGAGGTGAATGTCAAGGAGGTCGTCTTGACCGACGACGTGAACTCCGTGGGTCGCTTCGAGGTCGTCGTCAACGCCCGTGCCGCGGGGCCGCGGCTGGGCAAGGACGTCCAGAGGGTCATCAGGGCCGTGAAATCCGGCGACTACACTGTCTCCGGGTCCGGCGCGGTCACCGCGGCCGGTATCGAACTGGTCGACGGGGAGTACTCCCGCAAGCTCGTCGCCGTCGACCCGGAGCGCACCGCGGAGATTCCCGGCACCGAGGGGCTCGTCGTGCTCGACATGACGCTCACCGAAGAGCTGGAGGCCGAGGGCTGGGCGGCAGACCGCATCCGCGGCATCCAGGACGCCCGGCGCACCGAGGACTTCGACGTGTCCGACCGGATCAGTCTCGTCCTGTCCGTGCCGGAGGAGCGACGGGGGTGGGCTGACACCCACATCCACGACATCGCGAGCGAAGTGCTGGCCACCTCCGCTAAGGTCATCACCGGCGAGGTCCTCACGCATGACACCGGTGACGGCTGCACGGCCACCGTGGCGCGCGTCACCGGCGACTGACA
Organism: uncultured Corynebacterium sp.; assembly: GCF_902782855.1. GTDB lineage: Bacteria > Actinomycetota > Actinomycetes > Mycobacteriales > Mycobacteriaceae > Corynebacterium. Next base: position 4,362 of record NZ_CACZOO010000206.1, on the reverse strand, counting down.
CCGCCTGACAACTCAAGAGACCGTACGTACACCGACGGACGGCCGCCGGGACCGACCCGGGGAGACGACGTCTCCCCGGGACGGTTCCGGCGGCGTCGTCCTACGGGCCGGGTGAGTGTCCGTCATCCGGTTGAACCCAAGGAAGGTCACCCACGGTGACAGAGAACAAGACGACGCAGTCATTCCTGACCGCCGACCAGGAGGGGTACCGCAAGGGCCTCAAACACCGTCACATCCAGATGATGGCCATCGGTTCGGCCATCGGTACCGGACTCTTCCTCGGTGCCGGTGGGCGCCTGCATGATGCGGGCCCGTCACTGTTCATCGCCTACGCGGTATGTGGATTCTTCGGCTTCCTGGTGCTCCGCGCCATCGGCGAGCTGGTCATGCACCGGCCGAGTTCCGGCGGCGTGGTCTCCTACGCCCGGGAGTTCCTCGGCGAGCGCGCCGCCTACCTGCTGGGCTGGAACTACTTCCTGCAGTGGGCGATCACCGGTATCGCCGATGTGACGGCCTTCGCCCTCTACCTGAAGTTCTGGTCGGTCTTCGATTCGGTGCCGCAGTGGGTGCTGGCCCTGGTCGCACTGGTGGTCGTCGTCGGTTTCAACATGATCGGCGTCGCCGTGTTCGGCGAACTGGAGTTCTGGTTCAGCCTCATCAAGGTCGCCGCCATCGTGATCTTCCTGGTGACCGGTGTGATCTTCATCCTCACCGGGCACTCCCTCGACGGTGTCACCCCGGGACTGTCCAACATCGCCGACCACGGGGGGATCTTCCCCGAGGGTGTCGTCCCGCTGGCCGTCGTGACCTCCGGCGTCTTCTTCGCCTACCTCGGTATCGAGGTCATCGCGACAGCGGCCGGTGAGACCGAGAACGCCCGGGCGGAGATGCCGCGGGCGGTCAACAACGTCGTCTGGCGCATCCTGGTCCTGTACTGCGGCTCCGTGCTCGTCATGTCGCTGCTGCTGCCCTACACCGAGTTCAAGGCGGACGAGAGCCCGTTCGTCACCGTGTTCTCGAAGGTCGGCATCTCCCAGATGGGGGACATCATGAACCTCGTCGTGATCACCGCCGTGCTGTCCTCGCTCAACGCGGGTCTGTACTCCACCGGCCGCGTGATCCGCACCATGTCCCACGCAGGTTCCGCCCCGCACTCCCTCGGTGAACTCAACAACCGAGGCGTCCCCTTCGGCGGTATCGCGTTGACCAGTGTGGTCGTCATCATCGGCGTGATCATCAACTACGTCGCCCCGGGCCGTGCCTTCGACATCGCGATGAACCTCACCGCGGTCACCCTGGTGCTGACCTGGGGTGCGATGATCATCGCCCAGATGAAGCTCATGAAGAGGGCTGAGCGTGGCGAGATCGAGCGTCCGTCCTTCCGCATGCCGCTGGCCCCGTACTCCAACTGGCTGACGCTGGCCTTCCTGCTGCTGGTGGTCGTGCTCGTCGCCTCCGGGGACTCGATCGGCTTCTGGACGATCGTCATCTCCATCCCGATCATCCTCGTCGTCTGGTTCTCGTGGCGTTGGGTGAAGCCGAGCGTGGAGCGCCGTCGCGCCGAGTTCGAGGCGAAGGTCGATCGCGTGGCGGTGGACCCGGCGGAATAGGACGCCTCCGGTTCCCGGGCTGTTACACGCGGATGTCCCGGGCGGGTCCGGAGGCCACCGCATGTAAAAACATTGCTACCAGGCCCGGAAACGGGTCGAGTGCACCGCGTTCACCTGAGCAGAGTGCCGGTCCACGCACTAGCGTCTCGTTGCAGTCGGACCCCGGGGAGCGGGGTCCACCGACTCAACGGGAGCACCTCATGCCCTCACCGGCCCCATCTGACGGGACCCCGTCCACCTCCGCCGACAGTTTCCTCACGGCCGACCAGCACGGCTACCGGAAGGGTCTGAAGACCCGCCACATCCAGATGATGGCCATCGGCTCGGCCATCGGCACCGGGCTCTTCCTCGGCGCCGGTGGCAGGCTCCACACCGCCGGCCCCTCACTCGTCCTCGCCTACCTCGTCTGCGGCTTCTTCGGCTTCCTCGTGCTGCGGGCCGTCGGAGAGCTGGTGATGCACCGCCCCAGCTCCGGCGCCGTGGTCTCCTACTCCCGCGAGTTCCTGGGGGAGGGGCCCGCCTACTTCATCGGCTGGATCTACTTCCTCTGCTGGGCACTCACCGGAATCGCCGACACCACCGCCATCGCGATGTACCTGAAGTTCTGGGGCCTGTTCGACTCGGTCCCGCAATGGGTCCTGGCACTGGCTGCCCTCGTCATCGTCCTGGCGCTGAACACCATCTCGGTGAAGGTCTTCGGCGAGATGGAGTTCTGGTTCTGCCTCATCAAGATCATCGCGATCTGTGCCTTTCTCGTCGTCGGCATCTGTTTCATCGTCTCCGGTCACGACGTCGGCGGCCACGCTGTCGGCCTGTCGAACATCACTGACCACGGTGGACTCTTCCCCGAGGGGACCATGCAGCTAGCGCTGGTGACCTCCGGCGTGATCTTCGCCTACTTCGGCATCGAGATGGTCGCCACCGCCGCCGGTGAGACCGAGGACGCCCGGGCCGAGATGCCGCGGGCGGTGAACACGGTCGTCTGGCGCATCATCGTCTTCTACTGCGGGTCGGTCCTGCTGCTCAGCCTGCTGATGCCCTACACCTCGTTCTCCGCCGACGAGAGCCCCTTCGTCACCTTCTTCGACGCCGTGGGTGTCGACCACATGGGTGACATCATGAACCTGGTCGTCATCACCGCCGCTCTCTCCTCGCTCAACGCCGGGTTGTACTCCACCGGCCGTATCGTGCGCACCATGTCCCATGCCGGTTCGGCGCCGAGGAAGCTCGGCGTCCTCAACTCCCGCGGCGTCCCCTTCGGCGGGATCCTGCTCACCAGCGGGATCATCGTCGTCGGCGTGGTCATCAACTACGTCAGCCCCGGCCGTGCCTTCGACATCGCCATGAACCTCGTGGCCGTCACCATTGTCCTGGTGTGGGGGTTCCTCGTGGTCTGTCAGATGAGGCTGAAGGCCCGGGCGGACCGTGGCGAGCTGGAGCGGCCGAGCTTCCGCATGCCGTTGGCGCCCTGGTCCAACTGGCTCACCCTCTGCTTCCTGGTGACGGTCGTCGGACTCATGGCCTACGGTGATTCCCTCGGTTTCTGGACTGTCATGATCGCAATCCCGGTGGTCGCCGCCATCGCCGCCGGCTGGTACCTCGTCAAACCGGCCACTGAACAGCGCCGGGCGGAACACCTGGGCGCACCGGTGCCGGAGAAACAGGGTGCGGAGGTCCCGGCGCCCTAGGATGGGGGACCGTGACGGGTTCTGGGACAGGCGAGCGGCGCTGGGTGGTGCATGTCGACATGGACGCCTTCTTCGCGTCCGTCGAACAACTCACCCGGCCGACGTTGCGTGGCCGCCCGGTGCTGGTCGGAGGGGCCTCCGGGCGGGGCGTCGTCGCCGGGGCGTCCTACGAGGCGCGCAGGTACGGGGCCCGTTCGGCGATGCCCATGAACCAGGCGGTGCGGCTGTGCCGCGGCCGGGCATCGGTGGTGCGACCCCGGTTCGTGGTGTATTCCGCGGCATCCGAACGGATCTTCGAGATCCTGGAACGCGAGGCCGGGTTCATCGAGCGGCTCAGCGTCGACGAGGGTTTCGCTGAGCCGGCGGTCCTCGTCGGCGCGACCGCGCAGGACGCGGGGGTCTGGGCGCACGCTCTGCAGGACACGGTCGAGAAGGAGACCGGGCTGGTGTGCTCGATCGGGGTGTCCACCGGGAAACTTCACGCGAAAATGGCTTCCGACCTCAATAAACCCCACGGTGTGGCGGTCGTCGGGGCCGACCGTCGCGACGAGGTGTTCGGCCCCCGCCCGGTCGGGGAGATCGGCGGCATCGGGCCGGTCGCGCAGGCGCGGCTCACCGACATCGGTGTGACCACCATCGGCCAGTTCACCGCGATGGACGACGCCGACGTCCGCAGTCTCCTCGGCTCCGTCGGCACCCAGCTGCTCGGCTACGCCCGCGGTGCCGACCCCCGGCCGGTCACCGCCCGGGGCCGTGCCAAGCAGGTCTCCGCCGAACGTACCCTCGAGGTGGACGCCGCGACGACTGCCGCAGCCGACCCGGTGCTCGTCGCCTCGGCCACCGCAGCGCACGCCCGGCTCAGGAAGGACGGCCGTGCGGCCCGGACCGTCACGGTGAAGACCCGGACCGCGGACTTCCGGGCGCACACCCGGTCTGTGACGCTCACGGTGCCGACCGACGAACTCGACGAGATCATCGCCGCGTCCCGCTCGGTGATGCCGCACCCGGAGGAGTCCGGTGCGGTCCGGCTCGTCGGTGTGAGCCTGTCGGGGCTCACCGACGAG
>NZ_CACZOO010000205.1 GCF_902782855.1 uncultured Corynebacterium sp. | reverse complement strand
CCGGGCCTGGGCCGCCGAGGAGACGAAGGTACCGACCCCCGGTCGGGATTCCACGAGACCTTCACCGGACAGCTCCTTCAACGCATCCTGCACCGTGACGGGACCGACGCCGTGCTCACGGGCGAGTGCGCGGGTGGACGGCAGCCGGACGCCCGGGGCGCGCCCCTCGACCCAGGTGCGGAGTTCCGCGGCGAGACGCGAACTGCTACTGTCAGACATGAGAGTCAATGATAGCGCTACTACTGAACTTGCGAAACCGCTACTGACGCCTGGTGTCCGTTGGGGATTCCTGGGCGTCCTCGTCTTCTCTTTCACCGTCCCCTTCACCCGCGTCGCGGTCACCGGTGGACTGTCCCCCGTGTTCACGGGCACAGCCCGGGCCGTCGTCGCCGGGATTCTCGCCCTCACCGTGCTCATCGTCTCAGGCCAGGTTCTGCACCGTCCGTCGCCGGCCCAGTGGCGCCGACTGATCCTGGTCGCCGGTGGTGTCGTCACGGGATTCCCGGTGTGCACCTCTTTCGCGCTGCAGGACCTGCCGGCATCCCACGGCGCGGTGACTGTAGCCCTCCTTCCCGCGGCAACGGCGGTGGTGACGGTCCTGCGCACCGGGGAACGGCCCGGTCGGCGGTTCTGGACCGCAGCCGGCTGCGGCACCGTCGTCGCCGTCACCACCGGTGTCGTCCACGGAGGCGGTGTCGCCGGGATCAGGGGCGGCGACATCCTGCTGCTGCTCGCCGTGGTAGCCGGAGCCGTCGGCTACGCGGAGGGCGGACTGCTCTCCCGGGAGATCGGGTCATGGCAGACGATCTGCTGGGCACTCCTGCTCGCACTACCGCTGATGGCAGTTCCCGCCGCCTTCTCCGCCCCCTCCGACTGGTCTGCGGTCACCGGCTCCGCCCGGGCATCCTTCGCCTATCTCAGTGTGATGAGCATGTTCCTCGGTTTCTTCGCCTGGTACCGCGGACTCGCCTCCGGACCGATGGTGCAGGTCAGTCAGGTACAGCTGATCCAACCGGTGCTCAGTATCGCCTGGGCTGCGCTGCTGCTCGGTGAATCGGTCACCGTCGCCACGGTCATCGCCGGCCTGGCGGTCATCGCCTGTGCCGCCGCAGCAGTCCGGGCGAGAACCTGAATCAAGGACCACTCCCCCCACCTGCCCCTTCATCCTCCCCGCCTCCCCCGAAAGGTCATCATGCGCACCGTCCGGCAGTCCTCGAAACTCCGCAACGTCCTCTACGAGATCCGCGGCCCGGTCGCCGACCGCGCCGCCGAACTGGAACGCGACGGCGTCGAGATCCTCAAGCTCAACATCGGCAACCCGCAGCCCTTCGGCTTCACCGCCCCGGGATCCGTCGTGGACGCCATGTCCCGGACCCTCGACATCTCCCACGGCTACTCCGACTCCCACGGCATCCCCGAGGCCGTCGAGGCTGTCATGGGCCGCTACGCCGGGGTGCCGGACTTCCCGGCGCTGGACCGCGACCGCGTCTTCCTCGGCAACGGTGTCTCCGAACTGATCACCATGACCTGCCAGGCACTGGTCGACACCGGCGACGAGGTCCTCATCCCCTCCCCCGACTATCCGTTGTGGACCGCGATGGTCACACTCGCGGGCGGGCGCGCGGTGCACTACCGCTGCGACGAGGAGGACGCCTGGAACCCAGATCTCGCCGACATGGAGGCACGGATCACCGACCGGACCACCGCGATCGTGGTGATCAACCCGAACAACCCCACCGGAGCCGTGTACCCGCCTCACATCCTGCGCGGGATCGCCGACATCGGCCGACGTCACGGCTTGACCCTGCTCGTCGACGAGATCTACGACGTCATCACCTACGGGGACGCCGACGGGGACGCCGACGGGGACGCCGACGGCACCCCGGCCGTCCACACCCACCTCGCCGCCGTCGCCCCCGATGTACTGACGCTGTCCTACTCCGGCATCTCGAAGTCGAGCCGCCTGGCCGGCTACCGTGCGGGGTGGCTGGTCGTCACCGGGCCGACCGACCACGCCACCGACTTCCTCCACGGGCTCAACCTCATGGCGTCCACCCGGTTGTGCGCGAACGTGCCGGGACAACGCGCGGTCGTCGCGGCGCTCGGCGGTGACGGGCAGGACGCCGACCTCTCCATCGCCGGGCTCACCGCGCCCGGCGGGCGCCTGCGCCGGAGCAGGGACGTGGTGGCGTCCTCACTCACCGCGATCGACGGGGTGAGCTGCGTGACGCCCCGCGGCGCGCTCTACGCCTTCCCCCGGCTGGACCCGGAGGTCCATGCGATCCGTGATGACGAGCGACTGGTGATGGACCTGCTGGAGCGTGAGCACATCCTGTTGGTCCACGGCACCGGCTTCAACTGGCCGACGCCCGACCATCTGCGGATCGTCCTGCTGCCCGAGAAAAGGGTGCTGGCGACCGCGATGGAGCGGATGGGGAACTTCCTGGCGTCCTACCGGCAGTGACGGCAGCGACGGGTGCGACGGGTGCGACGGGTGCGACGGACGGAATGTGACAGGCGCTAACGAATGCGGGCGCGGCGGCGATGGTAGGAATTGAGACTGCGGCGGGGCTCGCAGGAGTCCCCGCCGCCACGGCCGCCCCCGCCCTGCCGGACGCCGTCACCCCGTCCCTCCCGGAGTCCTCGCTGCCGCAGCTGCCGAGCCTCCAGTTCGCGGGACGCTGGGTCGACGTCAACCCCACCGGCAATGGTGAGCTGACCTTCCACAACGGGCGGGTCTCCGGCACCGACGGATGCAACGGCATCCAGTCCTTATACAGCGTCTCCGGCAACGTCGCCTCGGTCCGCCCGTTCATCTCCACCATGATCGCCTGCCGGAACCAGTGGCTCAGCGGAGTGGAGACGATCGACCACTACGGCCCGGTCATGGTCATCCGTGGCCAGGACGGCCAGATCATCGGGCTGCCGCCACCGGCGTAAAGCCGTACAAGACGCCCCCGCCCCGGGAGCAAGCCCCGGGCGGGCTCGTGCCGTGTCGACTTCCCTGCTCCCCCAGGTCTTCTCTCCTGTTCCGGTCTGTACCCTGACCATGCCCGGACCGGAACAGACCGGGTCAGGGTTCGGCGGAGCCACCCGCTGCGACAGAATATTCGATAGAATGTTCGACCGCCCTGTTAGGTCTGAGGATTATGTGATTATCCTGAGCTTCGGCCGGATTTTCCGAGTTTATCGGTTTTATCGGTGTTATCCGTTATATCCAACCGTAGACTGGTGCCATGGCCCACCACGACAACCCATTCCGCCCCGGCACCGGACAGTTCCCCGCTTACTGGTCAGGGCGCCGCACCGCCCTCGACGCCTACCGTGCCGCCATCACCTCCGATGCCTCAGGGATCGGTGTCGAAGGCAGAATGCTCCTCGTCACGGGTCCCCGGGCAAGCGGCAGGACCTCCCTGCTCACCGCCCTCGCGAACCTTGCCACCGACTGCGGCTGGACCAGGCTCCACGTCCCCGGCCGCGACGGTGATCTCGCAGACCTCGTGGAGAACCGGATCCCCGACACCCTCGACCACCTCTCCACCCCGGATTCCGGGGCAGGGACCGGTGAGGACTTTGCCGGCCCCCACCCCGGGCTGCTCATCACCGTCGACGACCTCGACGAGTTCCCCGTCTCCGACCTCACCGACCTCACCGCCGCCCTGACAGATCTCGTCCGGGACCTCGCCCCGCTCCCCGTGGTACACCCCGCCAGCGACACCGATGCCGACGGTGCCGACAGCAGGCCTGCCACCGGCCCCCACGACAGGCCCCGTGATGACGGACACGCCGGTGCCCCGGTCAGTTTCCTCGCCACCCCGGGGGCGATGGCACTGCAGGACCACCAGCACTACCAGATCACCCCCTTCCGACAACGCGACGCCACCGCCCTGCTCTCCCGCACCGCCGCCGGAAGCCTCCCCTTCACCCCGGACGCCGCAGAATGGGCCGCGTCCGCATCCTACGGGCACCCCTACCTGCTGCAGCTCATCGGTTCCCTGTCGTGGGACGCCGCCCGTACAGCACGCCGGGAACGCATCACCACCGAGATCGTCGACGACGCCATCGACCTGGCCATCCCGATGTTCGGTGCGCGCGTCCACCAGCCGGCACTGGCCCCGCTCACTCACGCGCAGCTGGAGTTCCTCCACGCCATGTGCACGGTGATCGAGGAGCAGGGCTCCGATGCCGCCGTGCCCCGGGTCCGGACCAGTGAGATCGCCGCGGAACTGGACCGGCCCGTCACCTCGGTCTCTGCGGTCCGGGCCGATCTGCTGCACCGGGACATCATCTACTCCCCGGCCTGGGGGAAACTCTCCTTCCGGCTGCCCTACCTGCGCGAGTACCTCGACAGCCCGGACAGCCCGCTGGAGGTCTACTGACCCGGCCGGTCCCCGGCGCGCCACCGTCGCCAGCCGGCACGGAAGAGGGTGGCCGGTGGGAGGAAGGAGGGTGTGCCGGGGATGTAGGTCCAGGCTTTTCCTGCCCAGAGGCGGACGGGGTAGAACTCTGTTTTCCATTCCTCGATTCCGGGTGTGTTCTGTCTGCCGGGCCACCAGGTGCCGGTGAGGAAGAGTGTTCTCCCGGCGCGTGCTCGTTTTGCCTCGATGAGGTGGTCGGGCAGGGTGGTGAGCAGTTCGGCGCGCGTGGTGTCCAGCTGGTTCTTCGTCCAGTGGTTCCATTCCCTGATGTTCCGGTCGGTGGGGTCGGTGAGGGTGAGGAGCTGGAGGAGGTAGGTGGCGGCGTCCGGGGAGACGGTCAGGTCGGTGGTCATGGCGTCCACGGTCTCCGGAGCGCTCACCCGCGGGTCATTGCGTTCCCCGGCGCGTCGCACTCCGTGGGTGGCGATGTCCTGCAGCTCGGTCGCCCACTCCGCGAAGAGTCCGTCATCCAGGGCTCCGGCGGCGCCTGTCTCCATGACGTACGGGGCGTCCACGTGATTGAGAACGTTCCGGGTGTGCGGGGAATCCTGGATCTGCCCGGAGAAGGGCAGCTCGATGTCAGAGCGCCAGGTCTTGTCAGACTCGGGATCTGCCGCAGTGACCAGCATCTCCAGCTGGTCGGCGAGATGACCGGCCTGTGCCTGTGCGTCCGGGGTGGCCGAGCCCAGGTCGCGGGCCAGGCAGAGGACAACGCCGAGGACGTTCCGCACGGTGGAGAGAATGAACCGGGGGTCCTCCCCTGCATCCACGGTCACATCGTCGGGGGTCAGCGGCTGGGTGATGCGACGCAGAACAGTGAGCCCCTCCCGGTGATAGGGACCGGCGATGTCCACCAGGCCTGCGGCTCGGTCGGTCAGAGTGATGCCCAATGGCTGCCGGGTGGCGAGTACTTTCTCCACCGCGCCGATCCCGTCGAAGGACGCGACGAGCAGCGTAAGCAGCAGTTCCGGGTTAAGGGCCTGCAGGAGAGTGAGGGCGGGCCCGACATCTGTGGCGGGTATCCCGAGGGTCCTGGCAGCGGCACGGCGGTACTTCTGGCTTTCCGATGTCTCGTCGTTGTAGCGGTCAACCGGGATGACGGTGTGGTGCGGGTGGTACGCACCCGCGAGCAGTATCGTCGCGGCGGCCGGGGTCAACGGCAGGTGGGTGGTGAGCTGGGTGACCAGCTGGGAGTCCGGTGAAGGGACGTTCTGCGTCCACGTAGTGATCGCGTCCAGCCGGTCGGCCGCGGCCAGCAGGTCATCGCCGGTGAGCGCGGGGTCAAGGCTGAGGTCACGGCACAGTTCCGGGGCACCGCACAAGGGCGAGCCGAGCAGGGTGTCCGGGAGAGCACCATTGTCCGGAAGGTCGGCGAGGACATGGTTGACGGCGAAGTTTCCGTCACCGGGGACCTCGGATTTCCCGAGGATGCTGAGGTGGGTGCTGTTGTCTTTGTCCTCCGGGTTGTCCCAGGCTTCTCCGCCGCTGCGGGTCTTGGTGGCTTGGACGGTCTTGCGCGACCAGTCGAGAGCGGTACGTCTCCACCGTGCGGTATCGCTGGTCTCCGCGATACTCCGCAGGACGCAGGCAACGGCGTCTCGCTCGGCGTCAGTGACGAACGGACCGCGGGCCCACGCGACGGTCGCCTTCTCGAACCCGACGGTGAAGGGCCAGCGCCAGGTACCGTACCGGTCGCCCGGGGTACCGGTCATCAGGTCAGTGAGTTCCTGCATCTGGCGGCGTGCGTCGGTGACCTCGGTGGGTTCCGGGGCTGGGTGGCGGTGGCTGGGCTTGCGGGTGTGCACCGACTTTTGGGCCGTATGTTGGCAAGGCTCCCCGGAATTGTCGGCGCAAACTCTCGGACCCACCGCGGTCTCCGGGTGCGTCTCTGGATCAGGGACGACCTGCGACTCGGTCTGGCGGATCT